>JAFQHQ010000009.1 GCA_017397885.1 Clostridia bacterium
AAGATGTTTTTCTTCAATTATATGCCTTTTTGCTCTTGCCAAATCTCACCACTCGCAGTACCTTTGTACAGCTTCGGGTTACCACTCAAAGCAAGGCTCTGCCTTGCTTTGAGTTCGATTTGACAATTCTGAATCTTTTTTTCTATTCCCCAAAAGGGACTGTAAATTAATTTGCTGAATTTGCTGAATTAATTTACAGTCCCTTTTATTAAGTATGAAAATTAGTTAAGAATAGCTTTTTCGGTTTCTTTGTCAAAGATGTGAATTTTGTTCATATCTACGCCGATTTTAATTGTGTCACCAACTGTAGCTGTGCTTCTGGGATCAACTCTTGCAGTAAAGTTGTAATCAGCAACTTTAAGATAAAGGAATGTTTCAGCACCCATAAGTTCGGTAACTTCAACATCTGCTGTAAGAACAGCATCGGGATTCATTGAAAGGAAGCTTTCTTCATCGTGAAGATCTTCAGGTCTGATACCGAGAACAACTTCTTTGTCAACACAATCTGCTTCTCTTACTTTAGTAGCAACACCTTCAGGAAGCTTGATTGAATTCTGACCAAATGTGAGATAGAGGTCATTGCCTTTGGATTTAACTTCACATGTAGCAAAGTTCATCTGGGGGCTGCCTATGAAGCCTGCAACAAACATATTAACAGGTTTGTTGTAGAGGTTCATGGGAGAGTCAATCTGCTGAACAAGACCGTCTTTCATAACAACGATACGTGTTCCCATTGTCATAGCTTCTGTCTGGTCATGTGTTACATATATAAATGTTGTCTGGAGTTTGTGATGAAGTTTTGAAATTTCTGTTCTCATCTGAACTCTGAGTTTAGCATCAAGGTTTGAAAGAGGTTCGTCCATGAGGAATACTTTAGGTTCACGAACGATAGCACGACCGAGAGCAACACGCTGTCTCTGACCACCGGAAAGAGCAGCAGGTTTTCTGTCGAGATACTGTTCAATATCAAGAATTTTTGCAGCTTCGTGAACTCTTTCTCTGATTTGATCTTTCGGGATTTTTCTGAGTTTGAGAGCAAAAGCCATGTTTTCAAATACAGTCATGTGAGGATAAAGAGCATAGTTCTGGAAAACCATTGCAATATCTCTGTCCTTGGGGGCAACATCGTTAACGAGTGTGTCACCGATGTAGAGCTCACCTGCGGAAATTTCTTCAAGACCTGCGATCATTCTGAGTGTTGTGGATTTACCGCAACCTGAAGGACCAACGAGTACTATAAACTCTTTATCTTCGATATCGAGACAAAAATCAGATACAGCTTTAACGCCGCCTGCATACACTTTGTCAATGTGTTTTAAATTTAAACTTGCCATTTTTATGACCTCCTAATGTCATACGCATATTATGAGTATACTATAACACAAAAGCAAAAATTTTTCTAATGGCTATTTTCCCAAATTTATTTTCAATATTTGTTGAGTTTGCACAAGTAAAAAATTACACGTATTAAGTTCACAAAAATTTCAGATTTATATATACTTTTTGCACAAAACATCAGTCTGAATTTAATTTTTTATGCTTAAAAATGCTTGATTAAAAAAACTGCTCAAAAAACAAAGCGACAAACTTTGTAATTTATGCACAAAGTTTGCCGACATTTGCTCCTTTATTTTTGGGATTGACAAAGTCAATTTTACCAAAGTAACAACTGTGTTAATCAATTAAACTGCAATTTCGTTTTTCATTATACAAGCCATCAATCCGACGGCACCAACGTCACTTTATAAATCACGCCTCTTTCATTGAAAGAGAGATTCTTCCTTTTTTAGTGTCGATGTCAATTATTTTAACTTTGACAATGTCTCCGACCGACAAAACATCTGTGGGATGCTTAATGAATTTATTACTTATTTGCGAAATATGAACAAGACCGTCCTGGTGTACACCAATGTCCACAAATGCACCAAAGTCTATTACATTTCTCACGGTTCCTGTCATAACCATACCGGGTTTGAGGTCTTCAATGCTCATAACATCTTCCATGAGAATGGGTTTTGGCATTTCGTCACGGGGGTCACGGCCGGGCTTCAAGAGTGCATCGGCAATATCGTTCACCGTAAGCTTGCCTACATCGTACTGTTTGCAAAAAGCATCGATATCCATCTCTTTCATGCGAAGGCGCAGGTCCTTTATTTCTCCGTTTCTCACATCATCAGCGGTGTAGCCTGCGGCACTTAAAAGTGCCGATGCCGCATCATAACTTTCGGGATGAACGGAGGTTGTATCCAAAACATCATCTGCACCCGGAATTCTGAGAAAGCCTGCACATTGGGTGTATGCCTTGGGTCCGAGTTTTGCCACTTTAAGTAGCTGTTTTCGTGCAGTAAACTTGCCGTTATCCTCACGGTATTTAACAATATTTTTTGCAATTGGAGCAGATATGCCTGCAACATATGAAAGAAGCGGTGCAGATGCAGTGTTCAAATCGACACCGACAGAGTTAACACAATTTTCAACAACACCGCCGAGAGCTTCGCTGAGGCGTTTCTGATTCATGTCGTGCTGATATTGACCGACACCGATGGATTTGGGGTCAATTTTCACAAGCTCGGCAAGAGGATCCTGAAGTCTGCGGGCAATTGAAGCGGCACTTCGCTGTTCAACCGTAAAATCGGGGAATTCTTCTGTTGCAAGCTTTGATGCAGAATAAACAGATGCCCCGGCTTCACTTACCATCATATAATATACTTTTGTGTCAAGTTCCTTTAAAAGCGAAGCGATAAAAATCTCAGATTCCTTGGAGGCTGTGCCGTTGCCGATGGCGATGAGTTCGACACCGTGTTTGATGATGAGCGATTTTACATAAGCGGCACTTTTTTGCTTGTCGTGATGTTCAAGGGTGCAAAATATCACACCTGTGTCGCAAACCTTGCCGGTTTCGTCAACAACAGCAAGCTTGCAGCCTGTTCTGTAGCCGGGGTCAAGACCGAGAACTGTTTTGCCTTTCATAGGCGGTTGCATAAGAAGCTGATGCAAGTTTTTGGAAAACAACCCTATCGCCTGTTCACCCGCTGTTTCGGTAAGCGTGTTTCTGATTTCACGTTCAATTGAAGGCTGAATAAGACGTTTGTATGAATCGGCAACAGCCTCTTTTATGATGTCGGTAAAGATTGATTCTCTCACAATTTCGCCATAGAGATATGAAAGCACGGTTTCTTCCTCAAGGTCAATCGAAACATTGAGCATCTTTTCGGCTTCACCACGGTTGATGGCAAGAATGCGGTGTCCTGCAATTTTTTTTGCAGGCTCGGAAAAGTCGTAGTACATAGCATATACCGAATCTTCTTCGGTTGCGGCTTTGCTCTTTACAACCCCTTTTTCAAAGGTAAGCTCGCGGATTGCTTTACGGTAGTCTGCATCGTCGGAAATCATTTCGGCAATAATATCCATTGCACCTGCAATTGCATCTTCTGCTGTGAGAACCTCTTTTTCTTCGTCTATATATTGTGAAGCAATTTCATAGGGATCACCGATTTTTTCCATTTGAAGATAAATCTGATTTGCCAGAGGCTCAAGCCCTTTTTCTTTGGCAATGGTGGCTCTTGTTCTTCTTTTGGGACGAAATGGACGATAGATATCTTCGAGTTCCTGAAGAACAGATGCCGCTTCAATCTTTTCACGAAGTTCATCGGTGAGATTACCCTGCTCGTCAATAAGACGGATAATTTCTTCTCTTCTTTCATCAAGAGAACGAAGATATGTGAGACGGTCAAAAAGCTTTCTGAGTATTTCGTCATCAAGTGAACCTGTCACTTCTTTACGATAACGGGCAATAAAGGGGATTGTGTTGCCGTCATCAATAAGTGCCACAGTGTCGGCAACTTGTTTTTCTTTGAGTTCAAGCTCGGTGGCAAGGGTTTTTATAATATCCATTGGTATATCCTTTCTGTCATTTAAATTCAATTATTTTTTGCGCAAAGTGCGTCAAGTTCTTCGGCGGTCAGTTCTCTGCATTGTCCCTCTGCAAGAGCTTGGTCAAGTTTCAGCCCGCCCATGGAAATGCGTTTAAGGTAAACCACTTCATTGTCAATGGCTTCAAACATGCGTTTTACCTGATGGAACTTTCCTTCATATATGGTTACAAGACTTTCGGTTTTATCATCGGAAGCAATCTCAAGTTTTGCAGGAAGGGTGGTAAAATCGGCTTCAAGTTCTATTCCGTTTTCAAAGATTTTAATGTCCTCTTCCTTAACCGGTTTTGCAGATTCAACGAAATAAGTTTTTGGGACATGTGACTTTGGCGAAAGCAGACGGTGAGCAAGGTCACCATCGTTGGTAAGAAGCAAAAGTCCGTGGGTATCGATGTCGAGTCTGCCAACAGGGAAAACCTCAAAGTGTGCATATTCAGCCGGTACAAGGTCGGTTACCACGGGATATTTTTTGTCATAGGTAGCGCTGATGTAACCTTCGGGCTTGTTTAGCATAAGATACACAAATTCTCTGTATTTAACGGCTTCACCGCAAAAAACAATTTCGTCGTTATTTTCATCAACATGAACGGACGGATCTTTAATCACATTCCCGTTGCATCGGACAAGTCCTTTTTTTACACTTTGTCTTATTTCCTTTCTGCCAATGCCGAGTGCATTGGACAGGAGTTTGTCTATTCTCATTTATTTTTGTACTCCTTGTACATATATAATGAACCAAACGCAAACACAAGGTCTGCATTTTGTTTTGCAAGGCATATTGCCTGCGAAATATTATCTTTTGCTTCGGCATCAAACCCAAGTGCTTGACAAGCTTTGCAAAGGGTTTCGGCTTTTTCGCTTCGTGGGTTTGAATGTACGGTAACTGTGTATATTTTAAAATTATTGTTGTTCAAATTTTTGAGAAATGAAATGGCTTCACCATAGGCCTTGTCAGCCATGAACCCCACAACAAAAACTATTTTTTTACCATCGGATACATATCTGTTTATGCTTTCTGCAAGATTTTGAACTCCGTCGGGATTGTGAGCACCGTCAAAAAACAATCCGGGTTCAAGCTGTTCAAATCTTGCCGGGTTTGACGCATGCGAAAGAGCATATTCCACAGTGTTTTCAAACCCCAAAGCACACAGTACCTCTTTTGCAACGGCGGCATTATGCACCTGATGAACACCCGAAAGAGAAAGCTTTATCTTTTTGATGCCGTCAAATGAAATCACTTCCGAAAAATCCTCATGTCCGCAAATCTGAGGAAGCGACGCAAAGCAAACATTCTTTTCTCCTGCTTCTGATTTAATTATATTTTTTACGGATTCTTGCTGAATCGCACTTATTATGCGAGAGCTTTTTTTGAAAATCCCGCATTTGTTCAGAGCAATTTTTTCGAGACTGTCTCCAAGAAATGTTTCGTGGTCAATAGAGATTTTTGTTATCACCGAAAGAGCAGAATCTTCCATTGCATTTGTAGCATCACCAATGCCGCCCATGCCGCATTCAACAACAGCATAGCTGCATTTTTTATCACTGAAATACAAAAGTGCTGCAACAAAGTTGATTTCAAACTGTGACAACGCTTTGCCGCAGTCTTTTTCAACCTCATTGCAAATGGGTGCAATGCGGTCGTAGAGTGCATTAAGCTCGTCCAATGTTATTGATTTTGAATTGACTGTTATTGTGTCGGTTATGTCAAGAAGCTCCGGTGAGGAAAACCTTCCGACGGTTTCACCGGCAAAAATGAGCCCTTCGGCAACAAAACTGCACACCGAGCCTTTTCCATTGGTGCCTGCCACATGAATTATCTTCATGTGTTGCTCGGGACGACCACATTTGTCAAGCAACAGAACCACCCTTTCGAGTTCGAGACAAATTGTATTCTGATGGCTGAGTGCATATTGTTTAAAATCCATGTTAATGCTTCCTTTTGCAATTTTTCATACACAGTTATTATACTACCAAAAAGCAAAAGTGTCAAATTATTTACAAATTAAAATTTCAAATACTTTTTTATATTCTCCCAAAACACACTTCTTTTTACCATGGGCTTTTGTGCAACAGAAACACTGCTGACCAACCCTACGGAGGCAACAATTTTGCCGTCTATGACAACTTCCGCCATTCCAATACTCTCCCCCGCCATAATTGGAGCCTCAATAGTTTGGGGAAGCTTGAAACGAAGATTGGCATTTGTTTCTTTTTCAAAAAATTCCAAAGAACTTAAATCATTTGAAAATTCAAGCGGACACGTTTTTTGCATTCCGTTTTTTACACATACAGAAGCTGCATAATCTCCGGATTTAGCCACAATGACAGATTTCACCTTTGAAAAACCATTGTCCAAAAGGTTTTTGTGATCATTCCAATCGTCCGGAGCGTTGAGGGTTACACAAGTAAGAGTCACACCGTCTCGTCTTGCCGCCGACACAAGACACCTGCCGCATTTTTTTGTATAGCCGGTTTTCACCCCAATGCACCCGGGATATGAAGAAAGGAGTTTGTTATGATTGGAAAGGATGCGATCATAGTCTTTATCTCCGTTTGAAATTGTTTTTTTCTTTGTTGATACAATTTTTGCAAAAGTCGGATTTTTGAGGGCATATGCACTGATAAGCGCAAGATCGTGCGCAGTGGTGTAATGCTCTTTTTCCCAAAGACCGCATGCATTTACAAAATTTGTATTTTTAGCACCGATTTTTTTTGCTGTGGAATTCATGAGTTTTGCAAATCCTTCGACGCTTCCGCTTATTTCATATGCAATTGCCGTGGCGGCATCGTTACCCGAATTAAGCATAGTCGCATATATGAGCTCTTCCATGGTTATAACTTCACCATGCGTAAGATATACAGACGAGCCCTCAATGCCCACTGCCCTGTCATCCACTTTGACTGCTTTCCAAGTCTGACTGTTCTCTATTGCACAAAGAGCTGTCATAATTTTGGTTGTGCTTGCCATTGGAAGCTTTTCTTTAGAGTTTTTTTCATAGAGCACTCTACCTGTGGTATTTTCAATTACAATTGCCGACCTTGCGCTAACATCGGGTGATGCGTATGATTTTACAGACACATTCACAACAAAAACAAAAACTAATAACATAATAAATCTACGGAACAAAAAAATCACCTGCCTATATAAAATATAGATTGCAGGTGATAATATTATTACTGTCAAAATCTACAAAGGACGGTTTTAGTTATCAAAAGTTATGATTTTGTTATATTTGTCTTCATAGTCATTTACATATTCAACAAATTTTTCAAAATCCGTATCATACGTTGTGGCACGGTATACAGTCATCACATTGCTGTCCCACACTTCCATACTTCCATCTGAATAGGCAACCACGCAGTCGGGAGGAATATCTTTTACATAATAGGGCTTTGTACCGTAGAAATTTGTATACAAATCAAATTCTATTATATAATCAATGTCCTCAAGCATTTCGATGTCTGTTCGTGAAAGTTTTATTACCCTTGTATTTTTGATTTCAAGATAACGGTCTTGGGGTAAAACGTGGTCATTGTTTTCATAACGCTCAAGCCATGCATCCTCAATAAGTTCCACAGCCTCAAGAATGGGTTTGTCATATTCATCCGCAGTCTTCTTTTCAGAACATCCAAAAAAAGAAATTGGCATAACAAAACACACCGTCAGGGCAATGATCTTCATTATAAATTTATTATGTTTCATTTGTGCGATGCCCCTACTCAGTCGATGGATATTTCCGATTTTCTCGCCTTGCGTTCGCTGAGAAATTTGTTGAACTTGTTAAGAAGTTCAGGAATCATGTCAACAATTTTTTCGGTTGCAGACATAGACTCGGTAACAGGGATAAGACGGATGCAGTCATCCTTTATCACAAGAAAAGACAAGGGTTTTACTGATGCACCGCCAAAGCTTGCACCGCCAAACATAGCCTTTTCTTCCTTTTCATTGACAGGTTTTGCACCAAATTCGCTTCCGCCTGCTCCAAAGCCAAATGCAACTTTTGAAACAGGAATAATTGTTGCTCCGTCTGCCGTTGTGATGGGTTCACCTATAACCGTGTTTGCATCTATCATGTGTTTGAGTTTTCCCATTGCCTCGCCCATGAGACCTTCAATTGGATTTGTTGCCATAATTAATCGCCGCCTTTTCATTATTATTAATTTTATTTTTAGCTTTATCATAATTTCCCGAAAGAGCCAAAACAACTCTTATCAGGTTTATTACACTGAGTTTTATTATGCATTCACCGTCAGCTTCAATGTATTGTTCCTCGTCAAAATCCGGTTTGACAACTATGTCGGGTTCGGTGACGGTTATGAATGTTGTAAGAAATGCAATAACACCGAATATGCCTGTCCACACAGCACCGCTTGTCATGGCAGTGGTGAAGGCATCATCTGTTGCAAAAGCAACATTAACGCGGAGTTTTTCCATCAGAACATTCTTTTTGAGATAATGCTTCATATGAGAGTAGGTATATTTTATTGCAAGAAGTGAATCTCGAAAATCCTTTGCCTGCTGTTTGAACGATTCGTCATGGTCAGCGGGAGTTTGGGTGTTTTCTTCACTTTTGGAACTGTTGTCTTTGCCATAATGCTTCTCGTAGAGAATCTTACCCCCGGGAAGAGTTAGTGTGGCGTCCAGAGTTGCTTTGTCTCCCTTTGGCTTTTTGAGTTTGACGTCAACCACAACATCCATGAACAAAAACATCACAACAAACAAAGCAAACACTGCCAACAGTATTAAAAGTATTATCCAAAAAATACTCATAAAAATCTTCCTTCATCAGTCATTGGACTACTCATTTTGCCCATCATTGACAAATGCCTTTGCACCTTATTCCTCGGGGTCGGGCATTTTGGGAACTCTTACAGCGGGGAGGTCGGTTATTTTCATTTTGCCGTTTTCGTCCCTGGGATCTTCATCGGTTTTTATTTCAAATTCAGGCTTTACACCTTCGGGAGTGTCAAACTCAACCTGTTCTGCCTCAACAAGATCACGGTTTAAATCTTCAAAGTTATATTCAAGTTCAACATCGGGAAGATCTGCAATTGACGAAAGATCGAAACAACGCAAAAACTCCTCGCCTGTTCCGAAAAGAATTGGTCTGCCGGGGGCATCAAGTCTGCCCACTTCTTCAACAAGGCCGGCTGATATGAGGTTGTTGAGTGGACCGTCGGAGTTTACACCGCGGATAAACTCAATTGAACTTCTTGTTATGGGCTGATTGTATGCCACAATGGAAAGCACCTCAAGACCTGCATTGGTGAGTGATGCCTTACGCTTTTTCTCGGTGAGAGTGCGAATGCATTCATAATATTCTTTTTTTGTACAAAGCTGATAGGCATCTTCAAGCTGAACGAGCCTTATGCCCGAGCACGGATCGTTTTCATATTTTTCTTTCATAGATTCGAGAATCGAAAAAACCTTTGATTCCGAAATCTCCAGAACCTCGGCAAGTCTTTTTACCAAAACGGATTCGCCGCTTGCAAAAAGCATTGCCTCAAGGCGTGCTTCAATTTCTTTTTCTTTCATTTGTTATCACCGTTTATTCAAAATTATATTCAATTTCTTCGTCAGATTTTTCACCCAGTGACAGCATGATGTTGCCGTCGTCATCGTCGTATACATAGATGTGATTGAGCTTCATAAGCTCAAGTATTGCAAGAAAAATTGCCACAATCTCATTTTTGTGTTGAGCCTCGGCAAAGGCTTCGGAGAAGGAAAACTTCTTTTTGGAACGAAGTCTTTTTACAAGTCCTGTTGCCTTTTGCTTTACGGAAGCCGGCTCTCTGCCAACAATACCTTCAAAGTTATCCTTTGGAGGTGGCATACGGCGCTCGGTTTTTTCGAGAAGCATCAAAAAGGCGTTATAGAGCTTGTCTATGCTGCCATGCTCAATCTTTTTGGTGTTTGTATCTTCTGCCTTTGGAATCTTTTCGGCATCTTTAAAAAAGTAGTATGCACCGTCAAACTGCATCACCTTGAATTTTTCGGAAATGAGCTTCATGCGGCGACGCTGTTTGAGAGCCTCTGTAAGGCTGTTTGCCAGAGCTTCGGGGTCTTCTTCCTCTTCGTGCTTGGGAAGGAGTGCCTTTGACTTGATGTACAAAAGATCGGTAGCAACCACAAGAAAATCGCTGGACACTTCAAGATCCATTTGCTCCATGGCGTTGAGATATTCAATATATTGATCTGTAATTGCAATAAGCGAAATGTTGCATATGTCTAACTTATTGCGTTTGATAAGGTGTTCCAGAAGGTCGAGAGGACCTTCAAACTGTTCCACCTTAAAGGTTAGCTGTTCCATTTATATCACCAAAACTTAAAATAGAAGTCTCACAATTGATTCTATAAACCAAAGGACATATCCGCGAAGCACTCCCAGTACGGGGGTGAGTGTACCAAGATATACAAACAGAATAAGTATCAGTCCAAAATATCTTTCGTAGTTGTATATTGTATATTTAATTCTTGCCGGCAAAAATTCCATAACAATTTTTGAACCGTCAAGGGGCGGAATCGGAATAAGGTTGAACACCATAAAACCAACATTGAGAACCGCCGAATAGGTAAACACACCTATAAAAAATTCAACAATTTTCCAGCCTGTTTCCCCGAGTTCCCATCCGGGCGCAAAAAATGCCAGCAAATAGAAAAACAGTACACTGATAAAAGCAATTGCAAAATTTGCCAACGGACCCGCAAGACTTACCATAATAATACCAAATTTGCGCTTTTTAAAATTTGCCGAATTGATGGGGACGGGTTTTGCCCATCCAAAGCCGAAAAAGAGCATACACAATGTACCGACAAGGTCAAGATGGTGAAGGGGATTGGGCGAAAGTCTGCCCATATGTTTTGCAGTGCGGTCACCCATGAGATATGCCGCCCAGCCATGTGCCATTTCGTGAAGAACTATAGCCAGAATCATGCCCGGAAGACTGAGAATCAATGCTTCGAGCCATCCTCTTATATCGCCAATATTTCGTAACATATTAAAAGTCTCCTTTAAAGAATGTCATTTTTTATGATATCGTCATAGGTTTCTCTTTTGATTATTACCTTAGATTTGCCGTTTGATACCATAACCACCGGAGGACGGGGAATACGGTTGTAGTTGCTTGCCATGGAGTAGTTGTATGCCCCCGTTGACATTACAGCCACAATGTCACCGCTTTGAGCCTTTGGCAGATGACAGTTTTCGATGATGATATCGCCCGATTCACAGCATTTTCCGCATACGGTGACGGTTTCTTCGGGGGTGTCGGTTGCACGGTTAGCAAGCACCGCATCATATTCGGAACCGTAGAGAATGTATCGGGGGTTATCGCCGAGACCGCCGTCTATGGAAACATATTTTCTAACATGAGCAATGTCTTTGATTGTACCAACGGTGTAGAGAGTTGTACCGGCATCACCAACAATGGAGCGACCGGGTTCCATGTAGATAAAAGGAATGGGAAGCTCGTTTTCTTCGCAAATCCCTTTGATTATGTCGGATACGGCTTCGATATAGCCTTCATAGCTCACGGGAGTGTCGGATTCAACATATTTTATGCCAAAGCCACCGCCAAGATTGAGTTCGGGAAGTGTGAGACCGAGTTCTGCTTTAAGCTCTGCATAAAAATTCATCATAACCTCGGCACAGCACTTGAACGGTTCAAAGAGGAAAATCTGCGAACCTATGTGGCAGTGAAGACCCTTGATTTGAACAGTGTCAAAGGTCATTGCTTTTTTTATGAATTCATAAGCCTCGCCGTTTTCGATGGCAAAACCAAATTTGCAATCTATCTGACCGGTGGAAATGAATTGATGAGTGTGAGCATCAACACCGGGTTTTACTCTGATTAAAATTTCTGCTTTTTTGTCAAGCTCTTTGCAGATTGCGTCAATCTTTTCGAGCTCGCCCTCGCCGTCTACCACAAGTCTGCCGACGCCTGCGTTTAATGCCATGTGAATTTCGTCATAGCTTTTGTTGTTGCCGTGAAAAACAATTTTTGACGGGTCAAAGCCGGCTTTAAGTGCAGTGTAGAGCTCTCCGCCCGACACAACATCAACACCAAGACCTTCCTCGGCGGCAATTTTATACATATACACAGCCGAAAAAGCCTTGCTGGCATAGAGTGCTCTTCCGTTGCCGGAATAGAATTTGTCTATTGAATTTTTATATTGACGCATATTATCTCTTATGCGGTCTTCGTCCATAACATAGAGGGGGGTTTTGTATTCTTTGGCAAGCTCGGTTGTGTCACAGCCGCCAATAACAAGATGTCCCTCGGAATTAACTTTCATATAGTCATGCATATACATTCTGATAACCTCCGGTGATGCAAAGTCACATATGGTAAAACATATACAAACAATTTCAAGCAATTTATACTTCGACTATTTTACCATCATACAATTAATTTATTATATCAAAAAAAATGTCCGGTGTCAACCTCAAAAAAGCCTGTTTCCATTGACACAAAGACATATATAACGTATAATGCAGATATGTCACAAAATGACAAATAAAACACACGGAGAGATAATAAATGTATTGTAAAAACTGTGGAACACATATCAATGATTCCGGTCTCTTTTGCAAAATGTGCGGAACAAAAATTTCACAGCCGGAAACGTCTGCATCTCAAGCAACATATTATAGCAAAAATGCATCCCCGGACACATGGCAGTGCTTTGGATGCGGAATGCACAACGAAGCATCAGCCAAGGTTTGTCGAGGATGCAACAGCCCAAAATAAAGATTTATTCGATTTCTTTGCTCATTTTTTTGCAAAGCTTTCCGATGGCCTTTTTTTCGATGCGTGAAACATATGAACGTGAAATCCCCATCATTTCGGATATTTCCATTTGCGTAAGAGCATCACATCCCGCAAGACCGTAGCGCATTTCCAAAATTTCCCGTTCTCTGTCGCAAAGCGCTTCGCGCATTTTTTCATAAAGTTCCTTTATGCGAAGCTTAAGACTGACTTCTTCAAAAACACTTTCCTCACCCTCAGCGGTAAGTTTATCCATGAGGGTGATTTCTTTTCCGTCTTTATCCTTGCCCACAGGGTCCTGAAGCAAAACTTCGCCCGCACTTTTTTTGCCCGAACGAATGGTCATGAGGATTTCATTTTCGATGCATCTGGCTGCATAGGTTGCAAGATTTGCCCCTTTGCCCGATTTGAACGATCCTATGGCTTTTATGAGACCAATTGTTCCTATGGAAATCACATCGTCACTGTCAAAACCTTTGAGTGTATATTTTTTTGCGATATGTGCAACAAGTCTGAGATTGTGTTCAATGAGCTTGTTTTTGGCATCTGTATCACCATTTTTAAATTTTTCTATGTAGTCCGCCTCTTCCTGCGGTGTAAGAGGTTGCAAAAAAGACGTTGAGCTTGTTACATAAGACACGGCAAAAAATCCGCTCCCCAAAAATGTCAGCAACCACGAAAAAAACGCAAACAAAAAAGCACCCCCGAAAATAATAGATGTTTCTATTATATGAGGGTGCTTTTATTTTGTGCATGTACTTTAAAAATTTGTGAAGTGTCCTATTCCATTATGTTTGCAATACTTTCGCTGATTGTGGGGAATGTTGTGGAAAGAGCATAGTTTATAAATATTATATCATCAATTTCATATTGATTATAAAGTTCGGTAACCGTGCCTCCAAAGCTTCGGGGATCCACAACCAATATTGTTTCATAATTGTTGGTAAGAAGAGGAATTACTGTGTTTGCATATGAGTCCTTGATGACAAGTGCAACTTCACCGTTTTTGTTGTTTGTATTGATTTCGGCAAAGTCATGGTCACCTCCCATGAATATGCCATATGTCGGAGCGGTGTCGGGTGCAGGCGGAGTGTAGATGCTTGCCTGATAGTCTACCGGTTTTCCTTCCGCATCCTTGCCCTTGGCATAAACTATATAATTTTCACCGTTTTCAAAATATTCAATTTCATCTGCATATGCACTGTATTCCCGTACATTTGCCTGATTGTACAAATAGCCCAGGAATCCGCTGTATTTGCCCATGGTCATGTCTTTGAGTTCAACGTAATCTTCGCCTTTTGCTTCCATGATGCTGCGATAGCCGTAATAAGCTCCGCGCTGTGTCCAGTGGTGATCGGTTCTGAAATAGATGTATTCACCCCTGTTGGCTTTCAGTTTATCGTACACGTTAACTGTTTTGAAATTGTTAAGTGACGAATATACTTCATCGATGGTTGCCCGTTCACTGTCGGCAAGCGCTCTGTACTTTGAGGTGTCAAACTCAATCTGTGTGGGAGCAATCATTACATACAAATCGGACTTATCGGAAAATTTTTCGGAATAACCGTTCAGTGCGTCAATATACTGCTTCATGGCTTCGGGGTTTTCTTTGTAAACTTCCATTATTTTGCCGTCATTGAGAACAAGCTTTGTACCACTTGGAAGATCAACTATTATTCCCGTATCCTTGGGCTGAATACCTCGCATTTTTTCTATTTTGTTTCCCAACTCAACAAACTTTGTTCTGAAAGCAACATTGTCTGTAAGATATGCTTCGAAATCGGTGGTAAATGTGCCGAAAAAGATGTTATTAGCCGAAACCTCAGGCATTTGAGCAAGAGGACGATTTTCCTGAACAGAAGCCTGTTCATCATGTGGCATCACTACAACAAGTGCAAAGAAGCCCACAAGTATTATGCAAAAAACTATTGAAACAATTTTTTCTTTCATGTCAATACTCTCTCTCAAAATCTAAAATAAAGGAACGGATTGTATGATTGTTTTACAAGTAAGGCAAAGCACATAAGCATTACTGCAATTACCGTAATTACAAGAAGTACGGTAAACAAATTCGGAGACTTGTCTCTTATTTTCTTTGCAATTATCTTTATGAGCGGTGTTGCACATATAACCATAATCAATATCAGCCATATATGTGACATTGCCTGAAATTTAAATACCACATCGCTTGCTCCGGGATTTTTGCCGAATGCAGCCCTGAAAAATTCTTTGAGCTTTGACAAGTCTGTAAAATAGAAAAGAATCCAGCCGCCGAGAACAATAATATTACTGTATATAAGACGAATCCAGCCCGGAATTTTTTCTATGAATTTGAAAATAACCTTTTTCTCAAAAATGAGCCATATTCCGTAATACACACCCCAGAATATGAAGTTCCAGCTTGCACCGTGCCAAAAGCCTGTTAAAAACCACACTACGGCAATGTTAAAAAGCTGATGTTTGCGGTTTCCGCCCAGCGGAATGTATACATAGTCTCTGAAAAAGGTTCCCAAAGACATGTGCCATCTGCGCCAAAACTCTGTAATGCTTTTTGATGTATAGGGATAGTCGAAATTCTCTTTGAATTTGAATCCGAAAAATCTGCCCATACCGATTGCCATGTCGGAATATGCAGAAAAATCAAAGTAAATCTGAAAAGCATACATAACCATACCAAACCAGGCACCGGCAGTTGAAAGCGTACCCATGTCTTCGCCAATGAGTGCGGCTACAATGCTTCCGGCACAGTTTGCCAACACGGTCTTTTTGAACATACCCTGAACAAAACGCATAACACCGTATTGAAAATCTTCTGCAGTGCACTTTCTCTCATTAATTTGCTTTTCAATGTCTACATACCTTACTATGGGACCTGCTACAAGCTGAGGGAACATTGACACATAGAGCAAAAATTTGTAAAAGGATTTTTGCAAGCCCGCTTCTTTTCGATATACGTCTATAACATATGACAAAATCTGAAAAGTATAGAATGATATTCCCAGCGGCAATGCAAATCCTTCAAATTTTATTGCTGTGCCGAAAAGGCTGTTGAAATTGGATACAAAAAATCCTGCATACTTGTATAAACCCAAAAATCCTATGTCAACAACTAACGCAGCAATAAGTGATGCTTTGCATTTCCATGTACCGCGCCATTTTGAAATGCCGAACGCAGACAGATAACCAACAAACGCACTCGAAAGCATCACGAGAATAAGCATAGGTTCTCCCCACGCATAAAAAATCAGCGAAGCAATGAGAAGAATAATGTTTCTGTAGGTATTGTTTTTAGATATGTAATAAAGACCCAAAGTTATGGGAAGGAACATTCCGAGGAATATTAAGCTTGAGAAAACCAAAATTTCTCCTCCTTTTTCATGATAGATAAATCAGCCTTGCTGATTATATAACGGCAAAGGAACTTTGTCAAGTTAAGGTTGTGTCCAATTATTTTAACCTGTTATTCAACATCAATACAAAACAACTGTTGTTCCGACAGGAACTGTATTTGCCATCCAGTTAACATCATCAAGGAGCATTCTCACACATCCTGCCGATGCCGGAGCACCGATTGTTTTGTCTTTAACATAACCGGAAGGACTTACAGGCTGATTGTGCAGAGCATAACCATTATAAAGATACATTACCGTTTTGCACGAATAGCTTGGAGTTATCCAGCTTGTTCTCACGGTATATTCACACACGATTGTGGGGGTTGGTGTGGTATTTTTGCCTGTTGCAACATAAAAGTTTCTCAAAACTTTCCAGTTGCCGTAGGAGCCTTCAAAAACTGTAAGCATTTGTCTCTGTTTGTTTACCCATATGAGATAATTTGTTTTACTTCCGTAGCCGTTTATGTTTACAAAAGCTTCTCTTTCGGCATTAACGAGGTTGTCGGGTATGGTGTAATTTGTTGTTGAAATGTTAATTGCACTCATAGGAACCCAGCAAACCTGACCCGAAGAAAGTTTTATACGTGCCACACGCATGGAACTGCTGCTGTCGGGGTTCATGTATTCAACAGTTGTTCCGGCAGGAATGGAAGTAACATAACCGCTGAGGCTTGCATAGAGATATCCGCTTGTGTTGTATCGCACTGTGGCAGGAATGCAAAGAGGAGCAATTTTCTTTTTTGCACCTTCAATGGCGGACGAAAGATAGACCTGCTCCATGACGGCATTGTCGCCAACACCTGTTATAACATACATAAAGTCATAGTTATGAGCATCGGCGTAGTTATAACCCTCGGGCACACACACTTCAATACGGTCACCGTTTTTTACAACGAGTTCTCTGTAGGTTTCACCAACACATATGCCATGCAGGTATCCTATGCCCGAAACAGTGTAACTGAGGCCTTCGGGAGCATGAAATTCTATACCGAACCAATATTCATTTCCCCATGAATAGGTTGGCGGCATTGAATAAAAAGACATTGTCAGTCCTGAATTGATGATATATTCATTTGCCGACACAACGCCAAACGTGCAAAATACCAGTATCAAGCATAAAAGAACAGATATAATTTTTTTAATCATAACAAATACCATCCTTAAAAATACCTATATTATTGATTATTGTATCATAACCGACAGAATAATGCAACACAAAAACCCAAATTCCCTCAACAATATCCATAAAAAAACACAAACATATTTAATATACTTTTCATTGACAAAATATTTATAATGTCATATAATAAATTTAATCATTACAAACTGTTACAGTCAGTTAAAAAGGGGCTTTACATATGAAAAAGAAAATCTGCCTGATTTTATCGTTGCTTGTTGTAACCGGCTCTGCTTTCGCAACAAATTCACCCGTACTTGATGCGAATAAACCTGAAACTGTTTTGGAAGAAACAGATACAAGCAACGTTGTTACCGTCATAGGAAACGAAGCGGCATTTATGTATGACAACCAAAAAATTTCAATTTCCCAAAAAGCACACAAAATTGGCGATGTAGTTTATATGAATGCAGACGAAATGCTTCCGAAACTCGGCTATACACTTGGATGGGACAATAGCCTCGGCGCTCTCACCTGCACAAAAGACGGGATTGTTTCCTATGTATTTCCCACCTTAAAAAACATATGGGTTGGCACGTCGGAATATGTGTTTGACGAAACCCCGGTTATTATATCTCAAAAGTTGTACATATCCGAAAAAATGTTTGAAACTCTCACTTCAACTCAGGTTGAAATAAGCGGCGAGGTTGAAGAGTACAAAAATGTTACTCTTGTAGGCAAAGAACTTTATTGTACGGTAAACGGTTCTGTTGTTATGCTCAGCGATAAAGCCTACACCTACAACTCATCCGCATATCTTCCGATGGAAGATGTTCTTCCGGCAATGGGATTTTCGATTTCATGGGACAGTAGCATTAATGCTGTAAGCTGCACCAAAAACGGTGTTGTATCTTACGTTTTTCCGTCACTTAACAATATATGGGTGGGTCCCACCGAGTATGTTTTTGACAAAAAACCCGTTGTCATTTCTTCAAAAACATATATACCCGTTGAAATGTTCAAAACCCTTACCGGATATGAAGTTACCGTAAGCGGCGAACTTGAAGAATATAAAAATGTAACTCTCATCGGAGATGAGAACTATTGTCTTGTAAACGATATTGCTGTTACTCTTTCTCAAAAAGCATACAAACACAACGCAAGACCATACCTTCCCCTTGAAGACATATTGCCGGCTATGGGTTACACTGTGGCATGGGACAGTAACATAAATGCCGTAAGCTGCACCAAGAACGGTGTTATATCATATGTGTTCCCTTCACTTAAAAATATTTGGGTTGGTCCCGTCGAATATGTACTCTCTTCTGCTCCGGTTATAATTTCGTCAAAAACATATGTCTCGGACGAAATGTTTGCCGCACTAACAGGTAGCAGAGTTACCGTGGTTGGAGAGCTCTCCGGCTACAAATCCAGAAACTCAATTGCTTTTTCAAAAAGAAGCGATGCACACCGCCTTGCAGGCAACAGTGTTGTTTCGGGGAACGGCGTGACCGTTGTCGACGGTTTTGGAATGGAGCTTGTTTCTCTTTCTGCTCAAAGTGCAAAGATATATGCCGATCTCATTAATTCGGTGGCGGCATCTCTCGATAAAGACATAAATGTCTATAACATCATAGTTCCCACAGCTGCCGAGTATTATGCGCCTTCAAGAATGTATCCCAATCAGCTTGCGGGAATCCGGACCGTATATGCAAACCTCAGCGACAGAGTAACACCAATAAATGTGTATGACATTCTTGCCGAACACGCCGGTGAAAAGATTTACTTTAAAACAGATCATCACTGGACACAAAGAGGCGCTTATTATGCATACAAGGAATTTATGGCATATCAGGATGTGGAAATTCCTTCTATTGATACTTTCGAAAACTTCCCGTCAAACACTCACGTAGGCTCTTTTGCAAGTTTTGCCCGCGGAACATATGCCGGAACCATCATGAATAATTCTCCCGAGCTTCTCGAAAGGTTTATGCCCAAGTATGCCTCAACAGGAACTGTGTACTATAACCAGTATATGACCGGAACAAGCGGAACTGTTCAGGCGGTTAACAAATATACCGATGCATATCACAACTTCATTGGCGGCGATAACCCGATTACAATTTTCAACACATCGGCTCCAAGTGATAAAACCTTGGTTATTATAAAAGAATCTTTCGGAAATGCTTTCGCAACATGGGCACTCAATGATTATAAAAAAGTGTGCGTGATTGACCCCAGAAAGTTCAACGGATTTGACGGTCATCACAACACATTTAACCTTAATCAATTTTGCAACAGCGTTGGAGCCACTGACGTGCTGTTTATAAACTATCCGATTGCAGCAGCTTCCGCCCCCATAAGAGCATCTATTCAGAAAATGAGATGAATACAGATCAAAGCATTATTTAAATTTAAAAATTGATATTTCGATTAATACAAAAGATTGTGAGTGATAATATTGAAGTGTATCGTATGCGGTTCAGAAAACAAGGATGAAGCTTTATTTTGTAAAATCTGCGGTTCACCCATGAATAAAAACCACACAGATGAAAATCCAACAAGCTCCGCTAATTACCCAAATGACAGTAATCCTGTAACAGAAAACCCCAATTTTCAGTCGTCAAATCCAAATGATATTGCATATCCCTGGGGAGAATATCCCGGAGTGTATTCAAACGAATCAGATTCGAATCAAAATTCACATCAAAGCAAAAATCAAAGCAGTAACAATCAAATCCAAAACGAAAATCAAAATTACAGTCGGGGATATGACATAAAAAAACATAATCCACACACCGATATACATCCAAAAGGTGAATACGACGTTCCATATCGCAAAACCCCTGAGTCGGAAAAGCCGAAAAGTAAAGCAGGACTTATTGCTCTGCTTGTGTCACTGATTGTTCTTCTTATTGCTGCACTGGCGGTGGTCGGATATCTCATTTTAACCGACAGCAACGAAGATGATATTCAAACATCCAAACACATTTCGAATACGGATTCCGGAAAATCATCTGCCGATGATACGGACAAAAGCGAAGCTGAAGTTGCAGAAGAATCCACTGAAGTTGTTGAAGATTCTGCAGAAGCAACGGATCATGAAGGAGACCCCGAAGACAAACCCAAAACGAAAAAAGAAAGCACATATTATGCCTATAAAGCAGATGTCACCTGGGAACAGGCGGCAACCATTGCCAAAAATGAAGGCGGACATCTTGTGTGTATAAATGACTACAACGAATATCTTAAGGTTTGCCGTCTGGCAGAAGAAAATGACATCGTTTGTTGTTGGGTGGGAGCAAAGCTCTCATATCACGATTACTGGAATGAAGTATATTGGGAAGACGGCACCGAATTTGATGTTGATTATGACCTGTGGCACGACATGGAGCCATCATATGAAGATACAAAGCTTAATATAAAAGAATCATATCTCATGCTTTCACATTGGTCAGCAGGTTGGGGCTATAATGATGCTCCTAACAACGCTGCAGATTATTTGTCACCAAATGTAGTTGGATATATAATAGAATTTGAAAACGATTAATGAGGATTTTAACATGAAAAAAACAACCAAAGACAAAGTACCTATGTCAAAACCGTTGATAGCACTGGTAGTCTTTTTGATACTTGCAGTCATTTCAACCAGCAGTTTCATAATTTATAAAATTGCATTCCCCACACAAGAATCCGGTGGCGGTCACAAGGAAATAACATCTAATTCCTCTTCCGAGGATAACACTGTTACAAAAAATGATAAATATGAGTCATACATGGAAAAAACACCATTTATTGAATCAGAAACAGACAAAGAGGATTCGGATAATCCTTCCAAGCCCGATGCAACAACAGATAAAGCAAGCGAATGTGAAGAATTTGTTTCCGGTCTTATGTCTCAAATGTCTTTAAGCGAAAAAATTTATCAGTTGATGTTTGTGAGACCTGAAACAATAACCGGTGTAGGAAATGTTGTGATTGCCGGCGAAACCACAAAGGCTTCTCTCGAAAAATATCCGGTTGGAGGATTGGTGTATTTCGCTTCAAACCTTGAATCAAGGGAGCAGACAATCCAAATGATTCAGGGAACTCAGAGCTATTCGGCAATACCGCTTTTCATTGGTGTTGATGAAGAAGGCGGAGATGTTTCGAGACTTGGCTCTAACCCTGCAATGGGCACAACAAAACAACCCGCTATGTCGACAATAGGCGCCAAAAACAGCAAGACCGAGGCTTACAATGTCGGTAAACAGCTTGCCGCCGATTTAAGCGCTCTTGGATTCAACGTGGATTTTGCTCCCTGCGCAGATGTACTGGTAAACAAAGATAACTCGGAAATAGGAAACCGCTCATTCAGCTCTGACCCAAAAGTATGTTCGAACATGGTTGCCAATGTGGTTCCGGGGCTCGAAGAGAACAATGTGTCTGCCACACTTAAACACTTCCCGGGACACGGCAGCACATATACCAACTCGCACAACGGACGTTCGGAAAGCGAAAGAACCATTGAAGAACTCAGAAAGTGTGAATTTCTCCCCTTTGAAGCCGGAATCGAAAACGGTGTAGATTTTATAATGGTATCTCACATGTCCCTTGTAAACGCAACCGAAGAAAAAATTCCTTCTTCATTATCAAAAGAAGTAATAACAGATATGCTGATTAATGAGCTTGGATATGAAGGAATAATCATTACCGATTCGTTGGAAATGGGAGCAATCACCAAGGAATTTGCACCCGGTATGGCAAGTGTTAAGGCAATAAATGCCGGAGCAGACATGCTTTTGATGACTCCCAATGTAAAAAACAGTCACGATGCTATTATGAATGCCATCAAAAACGGTGAAATCACCGAAGAGAGAATAAATGAAAGCGTGAAAAAAATTCTTACTCTAAAATACGAAAAAGGTATGATGAGAAAAAAATAAACTGCTCTTAATTCCGCTTTCTTATGCCTTGTGCATTTTTTCACTTCATATAATTAATGCACAGAAACGGCGTTCTATACATCAAAAACCCACTTGAACACATGCACAAAAGTGAAGTTTCAAGTGGGTTTATTTATTGGGATATATTATTTAAAGCGAATCAAGACCTTGAGAGCAACACAGGATGTATTGGCTCTTAAAGTTTTTTCAAAACAGCTAAAATACCGTGTTTTACTGACTTACCGAATATGAACCGCTGATCATTATGATTCCGTCGGTAGACATTTTGATTCCTCTTCCATCATCAAGCGGAATTATGAGTAAATGGTTTGAGGGGGCTGCAGTGCCGTTTTGCAGGTCTGCCCCTGCAGTAACATCACACACACCGCCTTTTGATGTGGCAACAATTTTTCCTGAACCCATTCGAAGAATCATCTGACAGCTTTTTCCGCCGATAATGGTCTGATCTTTAGAAACATTAACGATGTTATATACCGTGCTTCCGCTGGCAACAGGAATTTGAACGTCCTGACTGCCCGAACCAAAATCAACATTTGCTATCTGTGTATCCACATAACTCTTTACCTGAGGCATGAGAATTGAATCCACATATGATTTTGTGATGAGCGGATCATCAACACTACCGGGATCTGCCGAACCGGCAGGAAGGCACATTGCCAATGCACAAAATGATGCAACAAGAGTTTTTTTGAACGACATTTTTTTCATTTGTAATCACCTTTTCGTATAAATTTATGTCAGTCATAGAGTCCCAGGCTGATTTTCAGTGCTTCACCAATTTGCAAGCACAATTCGCTGTCGGCATGACCTGTTTTTTCTTTCAGTCTTTTTTTATCAATTGTCCTTATTTGTTCGAGCAAAATAACCGAATCTTTTGAAAGTCCGTGCTTTATGCCCGCTATTTCTATGTGAGTCGGAAGTTTTGCCTTGTTGATTTGCGATGTTATGGCTGCAACAATCACTGTCGGACTGTATTTATTGCCAACATCGTTTTGAATTATGAGTACCGGTCTTATTCCGCCCTGCTCAGAGCCGACAACCGGACTTAGGTCTGCGTAAAAAATATCTCCGCGCTTAACCGTCAAATTTATTCACACTCCGCTAATTTTTCCTCGTAGTGTAGGAGCTGGCGGTTGTCTGATTCAACACAAAATTCACTGTATTCCAAATTGAATTCTGCCATTTCTTCGTAGCCTTTTTTCAGTTTACATACAATGTCGGCTTTTTTCTTTTCACGGATATAGAGCTTCATTGCTTCTCTGATAAATTCGCTACGATTAATATTCTGCGATGACGCCATGCTGTCTGCTTCGTCAAGTAAGGAATCCGGCAAGCTGATAAGTATTTTCTTTTGCCGTGCCATTGTATCAATCCCCCAATCTGTTAGTGAATTCTCTGTACCCACTTACATTATATATATTTTTTTAACACTTGTCAAATACACATTATGGTAAATGGATAACAAGGGGCAATCACCGGGGTATGTAACAGGCAAAAGATATGCCGCACTGCACTACGGTGATAGTATTATTTCCAAATTACAAAATTTTTAAACATCATGCACTGAAACAGCATCATATATAAATATTAAAAAGCAAGATACCGATTTGTGCCTTTATTTTTCGAAGTTGAATTTTTCAAACTCTATCTGTGTGTGCATATTATCCTTATCGTCATATATTTGCATTTTTTGCGGTTTTACGCTCTTTTTGTCAATCCATAGTTTCATATATCCGTTTATTTCAGGTGAATTCACAGCTTCACATTCGAGAACAATTGAATTTGATTTTGAAGTTGCCGAAACCGTCATAGCCGTGTTTTCAGATTCATAATAGCTTTTGAAAAACGTTTCGAGGAAAATCGGCATGTCAGACGGCTTTGAATCGGTTTCAATAACCGTATCTCCTTTCGATACAATTGTTTTGTCGTCGTATATTTCCAGTGTCATCTCATCCGATACAACACGATGAAATTTTTCAGGTTTGTTGTAGCTTATTTGCATTTCATAACTGTTTTCTCCACCCGATGTGAAAGATGTTACAACGCATTCGGCAGTATAACTGTCAATGTCATAGTAACCGTCGTGTATTTTACTGTATATATCGTCTGCCTTATCCATTTTCGATGAACAAGCCGAAAATGATATCATAAGTGAAAAAAGAAGCAAAAAACATCTCGCTTTTTTCAAACTGCAATCTCCTATTCTTCCACTCCGTTTATGTCATCAAAAGTTTCTTTTATTGCATATTTCAGACAATTCAGTGTGTCCGTGGGAATAAGCGAATATTCCCCCGTTTCTAAAACCGCCATATCGGATGCTAACGAATGAAAATATACCCCTGCAAGTGCAGAAAGTTCTGCATCTCCGGTTTGTGCAACAAATGATGCAATGCATCCTGCAAGGACATCACCGCTTCCGCCTTTTGCCATGCCGGGATTACCAAGAATGTTGCGATAAATTGCCCCATTCGGAAAAGCCACAATTGTCTCATGTGATTTAAGCACCAATACTACATTGTATTTTTGGGCAAATTCTTTCGCCAGTTGTTCTTTGTTTTTCAAAACTTCGTCACTTGTTTTTGAAATAAGTCTCGAAAATTCTCCAATGTGGGGAGTGAGTATGATTGGTTTTTTTGCTTTGCTCAAAATTTTCGGATTGCTTTGCAGAGCGTTTATTCCGTCGGCATCGAGAATTATGGGGATTTCGCATTCTGCTGCAAGTTCAGACACAAGAGATACAATTTGATCTGAGCATGACAACCCGGGGCCTATGAGAACGCTATCTGCTTTGGACGCACGGTTTTTGATTTCGTCTTTGGCATCATGATTCAAAACCCCGTTTGATGAACTTACGGGACAAGTCATAACCTCGGTAAGAGCAATTTCAAAAATTGTGTTCAGCTCTTTTGCGCAAGCAAGTGTTACAAGTCCACATCCGCAACGCATCGCGGCTTTTGATGCCATTATTGCCGCACCGGTCATTCCGACAGAGCCTGCAACAACAAGAAGCCTTCCGCAATTTGCTTTGTGAACACACTTGTCGTGTCTTTTTACCGAAGAAGCAATAAGAGCAGAAGTAATTGGATTTGAAACAGAAATGTTTTCAAATTTTTTTAATGCTTTTTCATACTCTTCTCTTTTATTCATATGCGCATATCCTCACATATATTACTTAACAACACGTGGTGCATACACTTTAAAGATATCTATCATTTTCAAAGTGGGGTTAAAGTAAAGCTTAATTTTTTGTCCGTTTTTAAAAAATACGGCATAATAATCTTCAAAATTCTTTGAGTGAGCACTGGCATCAATCACTCGGGCATATTCTGTTTTGTTGTTAACAGATTTATCTTCATCAGCCCTTTTTCCAAACTCAATAAAAGCTTTTGAGTCAATGGAGATAACTCGTGAACGTCTTTTTTTGCGGATGATTTTGTCAACATCAAGTTCGCCGTTGGTTAAAGCATATTCATACTCAACATCAAATCTTGAAATGAGCCTGTATGCCCCGTAAAAAATGCCTGCAACAAGTGGCGTCACAATATATGTGACCATTTGCGAAACGGGTCCCACCCCAAAAGCAAATGGAGTAATCATTGCAAACAAAAGCAAAATCAAAGCAAGAAAAAATGCAATTGTAATAATGAGCAAGCATTTCAAAATTGTTCCTTTTTGCCATTTTTGCTTTATCATATGTTCCACAAAGGTGTCTGTTACCATAATTATTATCTCCTTTTATATTTACCGGTATTTGTATTATACAACAGGACTTACTGTTAATCTACTTTTACGAAACCAAGATCATTTGCCGCCAAACCAAGATTTGTCTTTTTTAGCAATGGAGTAATCTCCATACAAACAAGAGCACTTGAAAGATTTGCCATGTTTGTCATTTGTTCGTCGGTTCCATAGCCGGTATTGGTGTCTATTTTAAGTTTGTTTTCATCTGATGTAAGTTCTGACACTTTACATTTTCCGTCTGCAAAAGAAGATGAATCTACATTCACTTCAAACTCACAGTTATCGGAAGTCATGTCAATAAACATGTCAAATTCCACTCCACCGGAATCATCCGATTTCATATACATGTTAAAATTGAGGTTGTCGCCGTCAGTTTTGAGTTTGAATGTGAATTTACCATCGACAATGGTTACAGCACCCCTATTGGAGCAATATTCATGAACAAGTCTTCTGTTACATTCAACGGCTTTGGACGAACTGTCTTCATAATCGCCCAAATCTTCAAAAACGGAAACAGCTTCATCATATTTCCCTTCAGAAACAAGTGCAATTGCCTGCTGATAGTCACACTCGTTTAACATATCCTTGCTGTCTTCATAGTCACCAAGATTTTTAAATATTTCTTTGGCTTCATCATATTTACCTTCATCTATCAATGCAGATCCTTTTTCATAGTTACACATTTTAAGGATTTCCGCACTGTCTTCATAATCACCAAGTTCTTCCAGAATAACTGCAGCCTCACCATACTTACCGTCATTACACAATAAAACAGCTTTATTGTATTTACAAAGACTTAGCTGGCTTTTGCAATTTTTGTAATTGCCGAGTTCGGTATAAATGACAATTGCCTCATCATACTTTCCGGATTCTGTCAATTGACCGGCTTTTTGATATTTACACAAATCAATTTTGTTTTCGCTGTCTTTGTAATCGCCAAGCTCTTTGTATATGGCAATTGCTTCGTCATAATCACCGGATTTAAGCAAATCATTGGCATCACTGTATTTAAATGAGGGACCCAAAACAAAAACAAACAAAACCACAACTATTCCAACAACCGCAACACCGGCACCGGCAAGTGCAATTATGAGTTTCTTTTTGGATTTGGTCTTTTTCGGTTCAACAGGATGAGTCGGTACCGTCGGAACTCCGACAGGCTGTGTAGGTTCTTCCGATGCAACAACATTGCTGTAATTTTCAGAAGCGTAAAAACTTTGACCAAAAGAATTGGTGCTGTTATCATTCTGTTCAAAACCGGGCTGTTCATAATTATTATTTTGATTATTATCCATTTCTCAAACCCCTTTTGTAATTTTGTTTTGAGCGGCATAAAAACTCATATTTTTGTCACTATCCGCATCGAAAGATATAAGTAATTATATTATAACATTAAATAACATTTTTTGCAAGATTTTAAAAAATATAATTTAATGTCTTTTAAGTTATATAAAACAATCCCCTTTGCAGATTTTGCAAAGGGGATTGTTTTACTTATTGTGAACTGTTCAGAAATTATTCATCCGAGCCGTATGCTTTGATGCAATAGTATTTATCATAATCACCCGGTATATATGTTTCACCGTATGAATCAATGTAGGATACATCGTAATAATAACGACTTGCCCTGATGATATAATCATAGCCGGCATGAATGACGTTGAAAAGTGCTCGTGTATGACCCTGGGCTATAAATTCAGCGCCCTTTTCTACCGTGCTGAGGTGTCCGGTGAAGCCAAAACTGCCCTGACGCAAACCTTCTTCCTCAGAATAAGTACCGTCCCAATTCTGCGCAGGAGGATTTTCATCCGCTTCGTCTGACTTTGCAATTACCGTACCTCGATTTACAACAACATTCGGCCAGTAAAGACCGTGGGTCTCATCAGCCACTCTTCCTTGTGCAATGAGAGTGCCGCCAATATCAATTATCAGGTCGCTGTTGCCTGAGGAGGTGCAAATACCTGCACTCATAGAAGATTCGTTTGTGTCGTAGCCGGTTCCATATCCGCCTATACATGTCAGGCTGCCTTCACCTGTGATAGTTACGTCTGCGCTGCCCCATACATACATTCCGAAAGCCTCATATCTGTAACCGACAGTGCGGGTATTTTCGATGTGGTTATCGCCTATCAGAACGATGTTTAACGGAGTAGTGCTGCCATTGCGAAGAACATACAAAATGAGTGAACCACTGCCATTTAAATTCTCAGGACTCTCCGCCACAAGCTTGAAATTATTCAATGTCATTGTGAAGGTATCAGGATCAAACGTTGCTGTACCGCTGTCTCCGTGAATCACCAGATTTGCGGATGAGAACTCTTCGTCACCGATGGAAATATTATAGTAAACGATTTCTTTTTCTTCCCACTGTGCATAGTAAGTCATATCACACGAAACCGTTCCAAAGTCGGTCACATATTCTCCTGTGTCCTCCTGCGTTGTTGTCCAACCCTTGAAGGTATATGTAAATTCATCGGTGGAATCCTTGGCGGGGTCAACAGGTTTAACGATTGTAGTTCCGTAATCTACGGTGCCGTGTGTGTAGCTGCCGCTAAGCTCGCTTCCGCCGTTTGAATTCCAGTTTACAGTGTATTGAGCTGACCTGATTTCCCACTGTGCGTAGTAGGTCACATTACCCATAACCGTATCGCCCGAATTCAGGTCGATTCCGCTACCGTCTTCGGCAGTGTTCCAACCGGTAAAGACATAAATTTGTCCTGTCTGAGCATCTCTTGTGGGAGTATCGGGTGCAATTATGGTTGTACCATAGTCCACAGAGCCACTTGTATAATCACCAACCGGCTCATCACCACCGTTAGTATCCCACGCAACGGTGTATTGATTAACGGTTTTAGCAAACTGAGCGTAGTATGTTACATCACCTGTTACAGTGTCTCCGCTCTTCCATTTGTCACCTGAACCGTCTGCTTTGGTATTCCAGCCATCAAAAGTATATGTATACTGTACATCCGCATCTTTTGTAGGTTCTGCTCCGTCATAGGTAATGGCTGTACCCCAAGTCAAATCGCTGTCGGTTTCCGCAGAAATGCCATCTGTCATCCAAACCACGGTATATTTGGTGAGAGTTGTGTTCCACTGTGCGTAGTAGGTCACATCACCGGTAACAGCATCTCCGCTTTTCCATGCAGAACCGCTGCCATCCTTGGCGGTGTTCCAGCCGGCAAAAATGTAATTTGTACCGTGGAATGAATCCTTGGTTGGAGCATCGGGGGCAGTTATAACGGTACCGTAGTCCACAGAACCACTTGTATAATCCCCGGTCAACTCATTACCACCGTTGACATCCCACGCAACTTTGTATTGATTAACAGTTTTAGCAAACTGAGCGTAGTATGTTACATCACCTGTTACAGTGTCTCCGCTCTTCCACTTGTCGCCTGAACCGTCAGCCTTTGTATTCCAGCCATCAAAAGTATATGTATACTGTACATCCGCATCCTTTGTGGGCTGTGCGCCGTCATAGGTAATGGCTGTACCCCAATTCAAATTGCTGTCGGTTTCCGCAGAAATGCCATCTGTCATCCAGACCACAGTATATTTGGTGAGAGTTGTGTTCCACTGTGCATAGTAGGTCACATCACCTGTAACAGTAACACCGTTTTCCCAAGCTGTGCCACTGCCGTCTTTGGCGGTATTCCAGCCGGCAAAAATGTAATTTGTACCCTGGAATGAATCTTTGGTTGGAGCTTCGGGGGCAGTTATAACGGTGCCGTAGTCCACAGAACCGTTGGTGTAGCCACTACCGGTCAGTGTATTGCCACCGTTGGTATCCCATGCCACCTTATGCTGTGTTACTGTCCATTTAGCGTACAGGGTGGTTTCACCGAAAACAGTGTCGGTGTTAAAGTTCCATACCTCAGTACAAAGCTTATCTTTATACCATCCGCCAAAGGTGCAACCAATCTTGGTGGGTGCTGTGGGCTGTTCCACTCTTTCACCGGTTTTAACTATTGCGGATTCCACTGCACTTCCGCCCCGACTATCAAAAATAATCGTATTGTCATTGCCAATCCAGTTTGCGGTGTAGGTTGCAGTTGCGGTCGCTTCCTCGGGAAGTGCACTGCTCCAGCCATTGAAGGTATAGCCCTCACGAGCCAATATCGGTGCGGTAACAGATTCGCCGTATAGATAATTTTGAGTAATTGTCTCGTCGCTTCCATCATTTTTTACGAAGGTCAGAGTATAGTTTTCTCGGTCGTAGTAAACCTTGACCACAGTTGAACCATCGGCTGAGATGACCTTTTGTTCAATCTCCTCGGCAACGAAGCCTGCATAAACATCAAGACCCTGTTCATTGGTGGCAGATTCGGTTTTGCCGGTTTTTGTTTCGGTGGTATACAGCTTGTAGGTACCATTCAATTCCTGCAGATAGTGCTCTACTGTATAGTTGGCTTCACCGGGCACCCACTTGGAGTACAAGGTCATGCCCTTTGTGCCTTCAGGGAAAGTGGGCATTTTGGTTGTGCTTCCGGAATAAAGCGTCCGATAACCGGCGTCAGTGTACCAACCTTCAAATTCATATCCTTGTTTAGTGGGGTTAGAAGGCCATGTAAGAGGTGCATCGCTACCTCCCGAGAGCTGTTCCACAGCACTACCACCCATGGTGTCAAAGCTGATGTATCGCATACCTTCGGGGTCGCTCCAGTTCAGATGAATGACCTTCTGAATAGGTCTGGAAGTGAAGGATAATGCAGAGTTCTTCCATGTGATTGCCATGTCCGTTTCCAGTTCCAACGCTCCATCAGTTGGTGTTACCGTAACAGTGTTGTTTGTCGGATTATAGGTAAATGCAGGATTGGAGAAAGAAATGATAAAATTATTTTCTCCTGAATCATCCTTAGAAACATTGCCAATCGTGCCGTTCTTCAAATCCATATATTTCATGTCATAGGTACTGCCCGGCAAAGCAATGGTCTTGGTGCTTACCAACGTATAATTGGTGTCGTTGGTATTTTTGAAGGTATAGATATTTTTCTGCTCACCCGCAGACCACAGTGGCCACTCTTTAGAGTACAAGGTGGGATTCCACGTCAGCTTACTGCTACTGAATGCCTGAGCTACAAACTTAATCTCCAGATAGATACCAATGTCAACAATCATAGCCCCGGCGGAAGTGCTCTTTTTGCCGCTATTTTGAGCCCATTCCAGATGATAGAAGAAATATCCCCACAGTCTGGTATAAGCACCAACCTCTGCAGTAATACCAATTTTATCAAGTTTCAGCGAAATCAGTCCCACATACATTTCCAGACGCAAACCGGCACGGATGCCGAGAGTGCCGACTACATAAAAATCAAAATTGTAGTGAGGTTCGATGATGTCGACGACTTGATTTGTAGCACTTTTTGCCTTTACCCGAACAGAGAAGTTGTACTGTTTTTGCATGGTATAGTTAAAATCCATACCCAGAGATACACAAAGATTTGCCGCCACCACAAAGCTGCCCTTCACCTGCCAGCAGAAAATATGCAAGAAGGCATTGCCGTTGGTTTCAAACAGTTTCACGTCAATGATGTCAAACCAGGTGTCGTTATTCTTTGACATCACATCCTGATATATCTCGGACAGTGAAGTCATGGTTTCATCATTGGAATCTACCGTACCATTCTGGTATGCCTCCATCTGCTTCATTATGACTTCCAGCTTTTCGGACAGGGCTTTGTTGCCTCCGTCAGCGGAATCGATATCTGCTTTGAAGTTGATGCCTGTGTAGTTACCAACCTCAAAAGAGGCATTCAAAGAATAATCATATTTCAAAAATCCAAGCTTATGACGTTTGGTGCTGATATTCTGTTTAAGGATAACTTCTTCTTCAAATTCAGCGGTGACACTGATATAAATGTTATCACCATCTTCGCTGGTGACAGTAACAGTGAATGGAATCTTGACCGACACATCAAAGCCTTTTCCTTTCAAATGCTCCAGCGTATTGTTTGACGCAACATTGACTCTGATGTTATTCTTATCAAATTGCACCTTAACTTTGTTTCCGTTGCCTGCACGAGTGACACTGTTTAAGCCGTATTGCTCAGGTGAGGCATGCAGGGTATTCATGCTGTACTCAACCCGTCCCATATCCGGAATTTCTTCAAGATTGTCACTCTCCAACATCACGGAAGCAAGATACAGGGCGGCTTCTTCCGTATAGCCACTGTTTTGCACATCCTCCTTGATATCATTCTCAATCTGACTTTTTTCTTCATCAGTCAGTTCAATCTCTCTGTCCTGCGTGTAGTATACATCAAGGGAGTTTTCCACATCCCATTCGGTTGCATCGGTGTAGGTGATGATATAGTTATCGCCTGAAGTCACCACATTGGTAATTTCCCCATAAAAGGAGACGTCGCTTGCATTTTCATAGGCTTTACCCGGTGCAAGAAATCCAAGGAAGTCGCCCACATCCAAGCTGTCAGCTTCCACAGAGTTCATCGCCACAGCAACATTATCTGCTGAAATGGTTATTTGCTTTTCAATGTTGTCACTGTCCCAATTGCTCTGAATCGGCAGCACATCGGAAATGAATAAGACATCTTCCAAATCTGCCATTACATAGAAATATGTATCTCCGCTTGCACTCACAATATTCACATAAGCAACATGACCCTCCGTAGAGGTTGCATCCGTTAAATCCACATTGCCGGATGTGATTGCCACAGTATCACCGGGGTTGAGGTTCAAATCACCGTTATATGTAAATGTACCGCTACTCTCATTCTGTTCGGCAACACCTGAATCATCAATTTGATAGAGACCTTCAAACACATCGCTGTCCAGACCGGAAGTAGACTCAACAGGAATCTGTTTCACATTCTTGTCAAGTTCCGCATTTGCCACCGTTTCTTTGGCGGTCAGAATATTCAGATAACGGGTGCTCTCAGATTGAGCATCTTCACCGTTCAATTTGAACTGTGCCCCATTATCCGTCAGTTCCACCTGATAGGTCTGACCGGGTTCCAATGTAGCTGTAACCCGAGTACCATCCACACTGTAATCCACGTCAATATTTCCGCCTGTAATATTGATAAATTTGAATGCAGAATTGATGTTGGCTGCGCCAATCACATCAAAAGTATATGTGCCTGCCGGGACTTCGGTTCGGGTAACATAGTTTGGTGTCTCCAAAGAGTTCACGTCGTCACCTGTGGCAACATTGGCATAAAGCGTCATGTTGCGATCTACAGTATCTCCCGTTTTCACACCACTGGTCATCTCTGCATCATAGTACCAACCAAGGAAAATAGCACCAATCTTAGTTGGAGTGGGCAGAGAACTAATCGGTGTACCGGAGAGGTATGTACCCGTTTCCGGCAATGTGATATCTTCACTTTCATCTCCCAATTCAAACTTTACCTCATAGTACTTCTTAGAGGAACTGCCGCCACCTGTCGGTCTGTGAACGATTGAAGGCTTCTTTTGTTCTTCCTGTTCTTCTTTCTGTTCCTCTCCACCGTAAGGAAGCCCTGTTTCGTGGTTAATCCTTACTCTGTCGGAGAGAACGCCGGGTTCTTTATACCAAGCTTTAACAACATCATCGGTACGCTGTGCTATTGCAGCAGTCTGCGCACGGGTTGCATCATCTGCCGGATTAAAGTTGGTTCCGTCACCGTTTAACAAGCCCTCTTTCCAAAGGCTCTTAACTGCCTCCTGTGCCCAAGATGAAACTTTTTCAATATCAGCAGGAAGCGTTGAGATGTTTTCTCCGGTTGAATAGTCAATATTAAACGCTTCAAAATAGCGTACAAAGAATGTAGCCATCTGCTCACGGTTAATAAGACCGTCAGGTACGAATGCTTCGTCACTCATACCCGAAGTTACACCATGTATTGCAGCCCATGCTACATACGGTGCATAATATATATTTTCAGGAACATCCTTAAACGGAGTTTGTCCCTTGTAATCGGCAACATTAACACCTGCCATTCTTCCAAGTACGGTAACAAACATTCCTCTTGTCATCGTACCGTTTGGAGAAAATGTTGTTTCCGAGGTTCCGTTAAAGAAACCGTTGATGCGTGCATATTGAACAGCATCATAGAACCAATCGCTTTCCTTTACATCGGTAAAGGGATTAGCAAGCTCTGCAGACACTTCACCGTCAGGAGCCGCAAATACAGTGGCGGGTATAAGTGTAAGCATCATACTAAGCACCAGCAAAAGACTTACCAATCTTTTCATTTTTGCATTCCTTCTTTCTTTGAATTTTTAAGATTTTACATCAGCTGTCAAAATCCATATACCATTCTCCACGTCTTGGGAAAATTAATACAATATTTTATAATAATTATACACCGTACCCAATGTACGATGCAATAGTTTTTTAAAATATTTTCCAATAATTTTCAAAAAATTTTTTGAGTATAAAACGAAAAAATGTTTATGAACGATAAATTTTTTCCATTGGCGAGATAGCAAAGGTCATTGAGATTACAAAAAAGCTATACTGAACTGCGAAAAATGAAATGCAAAAAAATCCCTATAAAAATCATACAATTTTTCTCAAATCATTGACAAACACTATAACATTTGATATAATATTAAATATAAATAATGTTATATCGAGGTGAAGTTATGGAAATCATAATAAAACAAATAAGAAATCATTTGAATATGAGTCAGACTGAGTTTGCTGATTGGCTTGGTGTATCCTTTGCAACGGTCAACCGTTGGGAGAATGGTCATGCTGTTCCGAATAAGCTTGCGCAAACAAAGCTTTATGAAGTTTGCAACGAAAAGACGATTCCGGTTTATGAAATGATTTTAGATAAAATAAAGCAGGCTACGGATAATATCAGTCTGGAGAAAAACAGAATTTTACTTTATCATGGTTCCAAGTCTGGTATTGTTGGAGGCATTGAACCGAAAAGCCGTAAGCAGTGTGATTTTGGCAAGGGTTTTTATATGGGAACTGATCCGAATCAACCTCTTACTCTTATTTGTGATTATGAGGAGTCTAAATTTTATATTGTTTCCATTTATGCAGAGACACTTAAAAGCCTTGAGGTTAATACTGATATTGACTGGGCGATGCTTGTGGCATATAACCGGGGCAAGATGGAAAAAATAAAAGATACCGATTTATATAATAAATATCGTGATATGATGACAGACAAGGATTTAATCATCGGCAGTATTGCAAATGACAGAATGTTTTATGTTATAGATAACTTTTTCGTTGGAAATGTTACGGATGTTGCACTTGTAAACAGTCTTTCTGCTTTGCAGCTCGGCAGACAGTATGTAACCGTTTCTCAAAAGGGCTGCGACGCAGTTCGAATTGAAGAAGAAATACCTCTTTCATACCTTGAAAAACTCGTTATGAAGGAAGTTGCAGATGAAAACAGAGCAAAGGGCATTTCTATTGCAAATGACATTTGCAAAAACTATCGCCGTGAAGGTAAATTCTTTGATGAAATCCTTGATGAAGCGAAAGGGGTATAAGAATGATTGATGAATTGCAATTAAAGCTTTGTGATATTCAGGGCAGGTTGTTTGAGCTGTCTGCAGAAAAAGGATATGGCAGCGCAGTATTTATTAAAGCTTTTATGACATCTGAAATTGCCAAAGACTTGGATTCAAAATATAATCGTATGCAATGGGCAGGCGAGGAATATCTGCTTGATGAAATTGTATCGGCTAATAGTGATATAGCATCATCGGATGGAGAAGTCTTTTCTGCCGATGTAATATACTGGATTGGCTATCTCTACCGTTATTGGCATTTCTATACCGGCGAGAGAAGCGTGCAAATTTATAAGCAAGCTCCGGTTGAAACAATGAAACGAAATTATATGATGTTTCATACAATGGATCCTACACTTGCTATTGAGGATTTGAAGGAAATATACGGACAAAATAAAGAATAATATATTAAGTTGTCACTTTAACTAAGGGGCAACTTTTTATTTGTAAATCTTTAAACAATAACAAAAGCATCCTATATTGATAAGATGCTTTTCTAGTTTTAAATTTTTCAGAAATGTATTTGAAACAAAATCAAAATACTATTGGAACATTGCGAGAAATCAAAATAGAATTTCCAGCCAATTTACATGAATATCCTATTAGCTTCATACCCATTTTTAAGCAGATATCTGGTTCGTTATATAATTCACTATCTTTTTTAACACAATTTTTTTAATATATGAGGTTTGTCGCTTTCAAATTATTTGTAATGTATGTATAGGTCAGATGTGGCAAATACAAGAATTTACATTAGGAAAGCAAATGTAAACTATCCGATATTAGAGCAAACAAAAAGGACACCATCACCAAATAATAGTGATAATGTCCTAATGATTTACTATATCAAGGCTCGTCATTTGTCGTAACTCTGTCATAAAATAACAAATATCAACCTTTTAAAATACTTGAAACAGCTTATTTTAAGCCGTTTTACTTATCCAATGTCTTCATAGTTGGGAACAACAGCACATCTCTGATTGCTGCAGAATCTGTAAGAAGCATACACATTCTGTCGATACCGAAACCGATACCGCCCGTGGGAGGCATGCCGATTTCAAGAGCTCTCATGAAGTCTTCATCGGTGGTGTTTGCTTCTTCATCACCAAGAGCAAGAAGCGCTTCCTGTGCTTTGAAACGTTCTCTCTGGTCAATGGGGTCATTAAGCTCGGAATAAGCATTTGCCATTTCCCAACCGTTCATAAAGAACTCAAAACGTTCAACGTATCCGGGATGACCGGGTTTTTTCTTGGTGAGAGGTGAAATCTCAATTGGATGATCCATAACAAAAGTAGGCTGAATGAGATGTTCTTCAACAAATTCTTCAAAGAAGAGATTGAGAATGTCGCCTTTCTGATGGTGTTCTTCATATTCAACGTGATGTTCTTTAGCAACCGCGCGTGCTTCTTCAACAGTATTAATTTCGTTGAAGTCAACACCGGAATATTTTTTAACTGCATCTACCATTGTAATTCTCTCAAAGGGTTTTCCGAGATCCATTTCAATGCCGTTATAAACAATTTTTGTTGTACCGAGAACTTCTTGCGCCACATGGCGATAGAGATTTTCGGTGAGATCCATCATGCCGTGATAGTCGGTGTATGCCTGATAGAGCTCCATGAGTGTGAACTCGGGGTTGTGACGTGTGTCGAGACCTTCGTTTCTGAACACTCTGCCGATTTCGTACACTCTTTCCAAGCCGCCTACAATAAGACGTTTAAGATAGAGTTCGAGAGAAATACGAAGCTTGAAATCTTCGTCAAGAGCATTAAAATGTGTTTCAAAGGGTCTTGCCGCCGCACCGCCCGCATTGGATACAAGCATGGGGGTTTCAACCTCAAGAAAATCCTGAGCATTGAGATAGCTTCTGATTGAAGAAATGATTTTTGAACGCTTGATAAATGTATCTTTAACATCGGCATTCATGATGAGATCTACATATCTCTGACGGTAACGAAGGTCGGTGTTTGTCATGCCGTGAAACTTTTCGGGCAGGGGCTGAAGTGATTTTGATAGAAGAATCACATTTTCCACTCTGATGGAAATTTCGCCTGTCTGTGTGGTGAAAACTTCACCTGTTCCGCCTACGATATCACCAATGTCGAGTTTTTTGAAACGGTTATATTCATCTTCACCCAAAATATCTTTTTTTACAAAAAGCTGAATCTGACCCGACATATCTGCCACATGAAGAAAGCCAACCTTACCCATGCCACGTTTGGACATGATTCTGCCTGCTACAGTCACCTTCTGACCATCAAGTGCCGAAACCTTTGCCATGATTTTTTCAGGTTCGTCACTGCCTCGTTTGATGATTTCACGTTCTTCCTCTGTGTAGTTGTCTTTTATTTCGGAGGCGGTGTGGGTTCTGTCAAATTTTGTTATTTCAAAAGGGTCCATCCCCGCATCCTGAAGCTCTTTAAGCTTGTCTCTGCGAATTTGAAGAATTTCGCTGAGATCGGTTTCCTGAATATTTGTGTTGTTTGTCTGTTCACTCATTGATGAATATCCCTCCGCTTTTCAGTATGGTAAAATTATTTTGAAATTTCTACGATTTTGAGTTCAATTGTGCCACCCGGTGTTTCAACGGGAACAACATCCCCTACTTTTCTGCCGATAAGCGCTCTGCCTATGGGAGATTCGTCGGAAATCTTGTTTTCATCGGGGTCCGCTTCGGTTGAACCAACAATTGTGTAGATTTCTTCTTCGTCGAAATCTGCATCATATACTTTTACTTTTGACAAAATGCTTACTGAATCGGTGTCAACATCGGCAACGTCAACAACCTGTGCATTTTTAAGCATTTCTTCAATTTTTGCAATTCTTTCTTCCATGTTTGCCTGAGCATCTTTTGCGGCATCATATTCCGCATTTTCCGAAAGATCGCCAAAGCCTCTTGCAATTTTGATTTTTTCTGCAATTTCTGCCCTTCCGGTTACCTTGAGGTATTCAAGTTCGTCCTCAAGTTTTTTGAGACCGTCGGGAGTAAGTACTACCGGTTTTGCCATAATTTCAATCCTAAACCTTTCTGACATTTATTTATTATTTACTATGAGAAGCACAGATGTCGGCAAAATAATATTATCTATTTATTATAACACAAATTCCGATAATGTCAAGCAAAATCAACTTATATATATGCAAAATCATCTCAGATATACATATATATCGCTTTTTAATGTGAAACCATTGTTTTTAAAATGCAAAAGCTTTCCAAACACATCCCCGCATGGGAATGTCTGAAAAGCCTTTACACAAAGCATTAATTTTTTGTGCCAAACAATTATTAAAACATTTTCACATGTTGTTTTATTTTTTTCTTTTGTGCATCAAATGTCTGAATACGACTATTTTAAACACAAAGCCCAGACTTTGAATTATCATTATAATTGCAACAACCACATGAATACCAATCAAATCATCAACAGGTTTTATCATTGAGCTGATGCCTGAAAAAAGCTCGACACTTCCAATGGCGGCAAACCATTGCCAGCCTTTTATTTTGTAGTCTTGAAGTTCGATGCACTCAACAATCTTGATAACGCCTGAGAAAAGTTCCCAGACACCAAAGAAAAATGGTATTAAAACCGAATGCGAAACCCCATTGATTAAAGGAAAAAGTGCAAGGAATGCAGTTGAAAGTCCATCAGCAATTATCCAGTGAGCACCCATGAGGGGGTTTTTGTTTTGCATATAAACAAAAATATTGATGATTCCTGCAAAAAGCATAAGATAACCAAGACGGTTCGCAATTGAAACAAGCTCTTCATTGGGAGTCATCATAGCCATGACTGCTCCTGCCAAAAGTGAAATTCCACCAAGTGACCAAGCTGTTTGAACAAGCGTCCATTTTAGTTTTGTATTATCTGACAAATTCACAAAACCCCTTTTAAATTAAATTCCGTGAAGCTTCATCAAAGCTTCCATATAGTAGTAATCACCCCAGATAAGAGACTCATCAACGCCGAGATTTCCGGGTTTGGAGTACACACCATGAGCAAGAACTGAGTTACTGCCCTCAATGTCTGCTGTCGTGTAGTTGTTCATGAGAGATTTTATGATTGAATGTGCAGCAAATGTATATGTGTCACTGTATTGATCGTCATATTGCTTAGCACATGTCAACAGAGCGCTTGCCGCAATGGCAGCAGCTGAAGTATCACGAGGTTCATCACCTTCGGTATAGCTGAGATCCCAATAACAAACATTGTCTTCGGGAAGATTATTAAGGAAATAGTTTGCAATCTTTTTGCCTTCCTGCATAAACAGCTCATCACCGGTGTAGATGTGGCTCTTTAAAAATCCGTATATTCCCCATGCTTGGCCACGGGCCCATGCAGAATCATCGGACACGCCTTGTGCTGTAACTCCATGAGACGGATTACCTGTTTCCGGATTAATATAATAGGTATGATAGGTGGAAGCGTCGGGTCTGGTTATTACCATGGCTGTGGTTTTTGCATGTTCGTATGCAGCATTGTAATACTTTTCGTCTTCGGTTTCGGTGTATGCCCAGTAAAGAAGTTCGAGATTCATCATGGAATCAATTATGAGTCGCTGTTCATCTTCTTTGCCATATTCACCCCACGCCTGAATGTATTTTCCTTTTTCATTGTATCTTTCAAGAAGCTTATCTGCCGCAAGAAGTGCAGTTTCTTTCATGGAATCAATGCCGGTTATTTCATACCCTTTTACACATGAAAGATAATACAGAAATCCTATGTCATGATGTTCAAGAGCTACGTTGTTTTCGAGACGTGCTCTGAAATCTTCACACTGCGCAGCAGCCGCCGATTTATATTTCGGATCTTCGGTATACTGATATGCCATCCAGAGCATTCCTGTCCAAAAGCCCTCTGTCCAGCCTTTGTTTTCGGTGGCTTCGTAAACGTAGTCTGTTGTATTGGCAGACGGATATTTTTTTGTAAAATCCATGAGATTTGCATCAATGCGTTCGATTACGAAATCTAGCGCAGTCACAACCTGAGAATGCGTAAGTGGTTTTTCCGCCTCAAAAATATCTGTCTTATCAACTCCGGGATCTTCGGTTTGAGATTCGAAGTTTTCACGGTCTATGGGATTATCCTGAAATACAATCTTTGATGCGGTATCATCCTTTTTGGCGGTGTCTGTTCCGGTGATTTTGTCCACAACCGAACAAGCACTCATGAAAACTGATACCGCAAGTATTAATGATATTGCCTTGAACAACTTTTTCATCTGTAGTTCCTCCTGAATATTTTTTATACTTTCAACAAGTGTCTGACAGTTTTATGCTGTTAAAAATCTATCAACAAATGACACCACCGCCGATTACAAGGTCACCATCATAAATTACAAGTGACTGCCCCTTTGCAGGCGCTCTCTGTGGAGTGTCAAATTCCACGGTAATTGTGTCTTTCCCTGTTTGAAAAACGGTTGCCGGTGATTCTTTTGAATTGTAACGTATTCTTGCACTTGCCTTAAATGTCTGAGGCAAAGCATCGGATGCTATCATGTTTACATCACAGGCATTAACGGTTTTCGAAAACAAATCATCATTTTTACCGAGAATAACCGTGTTGGCTCGGGCATCCTTATCGCACACGTACATTTTTTCGCCAAATGCACAACCAAGCCCTTTTCTTTGACCAATGGTGTAATTGATAATGCCGCTGTGGGTTCCGATTATTTCGCCTTTTTTGCTGACAAAATCACCTTGAGGATATTCTTTTCCCGTACGGCTTTTTATTACAGATACATAATCACCGTCAGGCACAAAACAGATGTCCTGACTGTCTTTTTTTCGGGCATTTACAAGATTGTGTCTTTCTGCAATGGAGCGAATTTCCGGTTTTGTCATTTCGCCCAGCGGAAAAAGAGTGTGTGCCAACTGATGCTGAGTCATGTTATAAAGAACATAGCTTTGATCTTTGGCTACATCCATCCCCTTTTTCAAAAGGAATCTGTTACCGTTTTTTTCAATTCGTGCATAGTGACCCGTGACAATGTAGTCCATGCCGAGTTTTTCCGCCTCTTCCAGAAAACGACCGAATTTAAATATCCTGTTGCATTCTATGCAAGGATTTGGAGTATATCCGTCTTCATATGATTTCACAAATGACTTTATGACAGTTTCCTCAAACTGCGTGCAGAAGTCCAAAACCGAAAAATCAATTCCGAGCTTTTGGCAAACACTTCGGGCATCATCAATATCATTGGATTCGCCCTGATGTTTTTCAAAAAGTTTCATGATTGCGCCTGCACAGTCATATCCTTCACTCTGTGTCAAAAAGGCGGCAACAGATGAATCGACACCGCCACTCATGGCTATTAGTGCTTTTTTACTCATTTTTCCTCCAAATCGAACAAGCCTGTTGAAAGATAACGTTCTCCGGTATCGGGAAGCAAAACAACAATATTTTTTTTGCTGTTTTCCGCTCTTTTTGCCAACTGCACCGAGGCATACAATGCAGCTCCCGATGATATACCAACCAAAATCCCTTCTTTTTGACTTGCCATACGCGCAAAGTTATATGCATCGTCTGTGCCAACAGTTATTATTTCATCATAAATCCCGGTATTGAGACATTTGGGAATGAAATTTGCCCCTATTCCCTGAAGTTTGTGTGGTCCATATTTCCCCTTTGAAAGTAAAGGCGAATCCTGTGGCTCCACTGCGACAATTTTAATTTGCGGATTTTTTGATTTGAGATATTCACCAACACCGCTTATTGTACCGCCGGTTCCCACTCCTGCAACAAAAATATCCACTTTTCCGTCGGTATCTTCATATATTTCGGGACCTGTGGATTTTGTGTGTGCCATGGGATTTGCCGGATTGCTGAACTGTCCTGCGATGAAAGCATTTGGAATAGAATCTGCAATTTGTTGTGCTTTGGCTACTGCTCCTGCCATGCCTTCGCTACCATCAGAAAGAACAACCTCAGCTCCATATGCTTTCATAAGCATAATCCGCTCTTTACTCATGGTATCGGGCATTACAATTATTGCACGATAACCTCTTGATGCGGCAATGCAGGCAAGCCCTATCCCGGTGTTTCCTGATGTGGGTTCAATTATGACAGAACCGTTTTTTATGAGGCCTTTTTTTTTGGCGTCATCAATCATTTCAAGAGCTACTCTGTCCTTTACCGAGCCTGCCGGGTTTAAAAATTCAAGCTTTGCAAAAATTCTTGAAGTTAGTTCCAACTCTCGTTCAATGTTTGACAATTCCATAAGCGGAGTTTTGCCAACAAGTTCGGAAACAGATTTAAATATTTTCATAACATATATTCACTTTCTTATCATTTAACAATATCACATTTTGTTGCTTCAACAAAACCAACAAGTTCGGAAACCGAAATCAACAATTGACATCCTTTAATTCCTGCACTGACGGTAATCTTTTCGTGATTCTCACAAGAAGCGCAAATGTATGTGGGAAATTTCTTTTTCATTCCCACAGGAGAACAACCGCCGCGGATATAGCCGGTGAGAGAAAGCAAATCCTTTACATGAATCATTTCAACTTTCTTATTACCGCTAACCTGTGCAGCTTTTTTTAGGTCTATTTCCTTGTCTACGGGTATGCACATTACTATGGGGCCTGTCTTATCACCTTTTGCAACAAGTGTTTTAAAAACCTGTGAATATTCCATACCAACACTTTTGGCAATGCTTGTACCCGACAAATCATTTTCATCCACGGTATATTCAATTGGTGTGTATTCAATTTTCGCCTTATCCAGCATGCGCATGGCATTTGTTTTTGTCATATCGGTTTCCTTTTAGTCGAGATTTTCAATAATGTCAGAAAGCTCGTCAAGCCACGGACCGTCAAAAAGTTCAATGAGACCTTCATCGGCTCCGCCTGCGAGTTTTGAATTGATGGGAAGACGGCAAATTGTTTCAATTCCGTATTCCTTTGCTACATCTTCGATGTGACTTTCGCCAAATACACTGTGTTTTTTGCCGCAATCAGGACACTCAAAATATGACATATTTTCCACAATACCCAAAATCGGAATATTCATCATCTGAGCCATTTTTACAGCTTTGCCGACAATCATGGAAACGAGTTCCTGGGGAGATGTTACAATAACTATTCCGTCAACGGGAATTGACTGAAAAACTGTGAGAGGAACATCACCTGTTCCGGGAGGCATGTCAATGAACATATAGTCGGTATCCCAGATAACATCTGTCCAGAACTGTTTTACGGTTCCTGCAATAACGGGACCACGCCACACAACGGGATCAGTATCATTTTCAAGAAGAAGGTTGATACTCATAACATCTATTCCTGTTTTTGTGGTAACAGGCAAAATACCGAATTCATTTCCTTTGGCTTTTTCTTTGAGACCAAAAGCCTTGGGTATTGAAGGACCGGTAATATCTGCATCAAGAATTGCTGTTTTATAATTCTTTCTTTTTGAAAGTACGGAAAGCATTGAGGTGACCATTGATTTTCCAACTCCGCCCTTACCGCTGACAATGCCTATTACTTTTCCGATTTTGCTCATAGCATTTGGCTGCTCTATAAAGCTTTGCTTTTCTTTTGAACTGCAATTTGCAGAGCAGGTTTCACAATTGTGTGTACATTCTTCACTCATTTTAAACATCCTTCCTTGTGTAGTCTCCAAAACCGCCTCTTTAATGTCAGCCTCAGAGACAAACTAAATTGTATTAATAATTTTGTAAAAATATAGAATATATCTATTTTATTGTATCACAAATCGATAAATATATCAATACATAATTGAGAAATTAGTACAAAAAGCGATTCATCCGACAAAAATTGTCGAACAAATCGCTTTTATTAAAATCAACAAACAGATTTGTATTAATTCTTTGTAACAGATTCCACAATAGCTGATACTTCGTCTTCGCTGAGTCCGTCGGCACTTACCGTTACGGTTACATCACCATATTGTGTTGTATGCGATCCCGAATTAGCCGAAGAAGCGGGACTTTCAGAAATAACTATGTTAACAGTGCGACCGTCACTGCCTTCATAATTGACACTGACACTGTTTGCATTGGAATCAGCCGATGTGCTGAATGTCTGCCCAACCTGAGTCACATCCGAAGGAACTGTTACCTCGGAAAGAATGTTTTCACAAGCAGATTCAAAATCGTCTTCCATGGACTGTTCAGCAGCAGAAGAGTCAAACAACCCTTTGCCTGCGCCTGACCCAAGTTTGGTAGAACTTGCATCATTAGCTACAGAACCGTCTGCCTGAGCACTGCCGCCGGAAGCCCTCGGTGCATCTCCGGGTTCGGCACTTGTTTGAGAATCCGATTCGTTTGCAGATGCTTGAGAAACACTGTTTTCAGCAGCACCTTCTGATGCGGCTTGCGTAGTTCTGACACTTGACTGCTGTGCAGATGAGGTTTGTGAAGAATGTGGCGTAGCGGTTGCCGATCCGTTCTGTCCGTAACTTGATGCGCCAACTGTACGGCGATCGGCTGACGGTGCCGGAGAGGGTACAGGAGATGTCTGAACTGTCTGTTCGCCCGAAGCATCATCACTTGCTTGCGCAGGCAATTGATCCGGAGCTATATCAATCTTTTGCTCATCATTTGCCGCTTTGGTATCTTTTGAAGGTGCTTCTCCATCAACTATAACATCATTAAATTTATCGGTTGTTGCAGAATATTCCTCAAATCCTGTGCTACGATAAAGTGTAACGACACAAACGGCAAAAACTGCCGCAAGTGCAACCGAATAGATCGGTTTAAATTTCAAAAATAAACTTTTCTTTTTTTTCGGAGCTTCTCCATTCATAATCATGTGCATGAGAGCTTTGTCCCCGTGAATATCATCGTTCATTGATTTGTACGCGTCTTTAAAATTCATAATCATACCTCTCTCCCAACAATTCTTTCAGTTCTTTTCTGGCTCTGAACAAATGTGATTTTACTGTAGATTCATTCATATTAAAGAGCTTGGCAATCTGTGCGATTGACATATCTTCATAATAGAAAAGATGAATGACTGTAGCGTATTTTTTGGGGAGTTTTTGTACCTGCGTAAACAAGTCGCTGACTTCGGGTGAGTTAAATGTAAGTTCTTCTGATAGGGGAACGGTTTTCTTGAACCACGAACTTGTAAATAAACTCTTACTGCAATTTACAGTAACTTTAAGAAGCCATGCTTTAATATGTTCTTCAGATTCAAACTCCTTATCAGACTTTATGTACTTTAAAAAAACATCCTGACACACATCGTCTGCTGCTGATTTATCCTTCGTGCGTGCAAGCGCAAGACGGTAAACCATATCAAAATACTTTTCAATCATAGCCCGTTTAAAAACGTCCGGACTTTCCGCTTTTGACATGGGTCAATTTCCCCCTTCTGTATATAATACTTTTTAATCACCTAAAAGGTTGCAAAATTTTTAAAAAAATGTGAACTTTTTGAAAAAAATATATTTAAACACTGAAAATACTGCTATTTATCGGTGTCTTATGTTTAAAATATTTATGCGTTTTGCCTGTTTGATACAGAGTTTTGAACATATTCCCGTAAAAACACCTGTAACAATTGAACTGATTATTAAAAACAAAAAATAATATGTAACTGCCAACTGACGCGTCACAATAACGGCAACGGCAATCTGCCCCACATTATGCGCAAAAGCGCCAAAAACACTTATTGCCCATATGTTGTCTTCGTCCATAAAAAGCGAAAGGCAAGACATAACAACAAAACTCAGAATGCCTCCCGCAAGGCTGAACCACATAGACATAACCTGACCGAAAAGAAGTGTTGTGAGCGCAATTCTCAACATAAGAATCAAAAACGCCTCTTTTTTCCCGAGAATATATATGGAAACAAGTGTTATAATATTTGCAAGTCCGGGTTTTACTCCCGGTATGGGTATAAGAGTCGGGATCATGCTTTCTATGGCATATATTGCAACCGACATACATACAAAAAGTGATATGACAATCATTTTTTTTGTTTTCATAATCAAGCTCCGACAGTGATGTCAACATCTGTAATATCATCTGTAATCTTAATAACCACATTATTGGGAAGACATACGATTGGTCTTGCACCATTTGTTATGGCACCCTGCTTTATACAGAGCTTATCGGGACAGTCTGCCTCAACCATGGAGACTCTGCCGTTTTCTACAAGTATAACATTTCCGCCAAGTTCTATCTTATGCGGTTTAACAATACTTGTGAGGTCTATTCTCTGAACAAGCTCTCCGTTTTCAAAAATACACGCATATTTCCCGGAAAGAGCATCAGATGAATTGTTGAGATATATAATTCCTGCAGCTGCAGCAATTGCCGCAACCGAAAAACATGTTGCAAGAATTTTTGTGGATTTTTTCACTTGATACATCTCCTTAAATAAATTGTGATGAAAATTCGTCAATAATCTCAACAAGCTTTTCATAACTCTCGGTTTTGCACACTTCGTTGCGGATGTTTGCTCCCGAACGCATTCCTTTTGTATACCATGCCACGTGCTTGCGCGCCTCTCTTACTCCTACACGTTCCCCTTTCAATTCTACCAAAAGAGCAATGTGTTCTTTCATCATGTTTAATTTTTCAAGTTCCGAAGGGTTTGTAATTACCTTGGAACAGTTCATGTATTCATTTATCTGTGTGAACAAAAACGGATTCCCCTGTGCACCGCGCGCAACCATAATTGCATCACAGCCTGTTTGAGCAAACATATCCCGGGCATCCTCGGCTGTATATATGTCGCCATTACCGATAACGGGAACAGAGACTGCATTTTTAACCTCGGTAACCTTTGACCTGTCGGCTTTTCCACTGTAGTACATTGCGGCTGTTCTGCCGTGAACAGCAATTGCGGCAGCTCCGTTATCTTCAATTGTTTTTGAAAGTTCTGTCATGTTGACACATTCTTTTATGCCGCTTCGCACCTTGCATGTGACCGGAACAGAAACCGCAGAGGTCACTTCTTTTACTATTTTACCAATAAGTTTAAAATCGGCAAGCAGTGAACTTCCGTCACCGTTTGATGCAACCTTTGGCGCGGGACATCCCATGTTTATATCAATAAGCACGATTCCCATGTCTTCGATTCGTTTTGCGGCTTCCGCCATAATGTGGGGGTCACTGCCGAATATCTGAACCGCAAGAGGAAATTCCTCGGCAACCGTCTGCATCAGTGAAAATGTTTTTTTGTCATTATAGTGCATTGCTTTTGAACTGACCATTTCCGAATACACCAAACCTGCTCCGCATTTTTTGCAGATAAGACGAAAAGCCAGATCGGTCACACCCGCCATGGGGGCAAGAAAAACATTATTTTCGAGAGTCAGATTTCCTATTTTTATCATTTGTAATTATGTTCCTCAACTTTTTTGGATTTATTCAAAAACCACGCCTTAAAGTTTATTATTTTATCCCAACGAAAACTGCATAACGCTAAAAAACGAGCTGACATTATAACAATATGCCAGCTCGTTTTGCTTTGTCTGCTTACTTAATATGTCAAACATCTATTAGCAGGTGACAACAAAAATAAAGTTGCCACGCTGATTTATTTTGAGTGTATGAGTGAACTGAGCTCGTCCATAAACGAATTTATGTCTCTGAATTCACGATATACAGATGCAAAACGAACATATGCTATATCATTAATTTTTTTGAGCTTGTCCATTACAAGTTCGCCAATTTCGGTAGAAGTTACCTCTCGATCCAGAGAATTGTTGAGAACGCCTTCAATCTCAAGAACCATGTTCTCAATTTGCGCAAAGCTAACAGGTGTTTTTTCGCACGCTCTGAGAAGACCATTCAACAGTTTTTGTCTGTTATATACCTGACGCTTACCGTCTTTTTTGATAATCACAAGGGGAACAGATTCAATTTGTTCATATGTTGTGAACCTTTTTTCGCACTTGAGACATTCACGTCTGCGTCTTATGGATGAACCGTCATCTATGGGACGCGAATCAATTACTTTGCTTTCGAGATATTCACAGTAAGGACATTTCATAACCCAGCCTCCAATTGTTGTAAAATCAGCCAGAGTAAAAAACTTTGTTTTGTGCAACAAATTTACTTTGGCTAAACAAATATGCTGTATGAGTCATACAGCATATTTGAAAACTCTATTATCTTCTGTTGAGAAAATCAGGTATTTCAAAACCACCGACATCTGCAAAGCTGTCGGTAAGAACTTCTGCAGTCTCAGCCTTGGGAGCTTTTGCATCTTCAAAGCCGGTTGCAACTACAGTGATTACAATTTCTTCACCAAGAGATTCGTCAATTGATGTACCAAATATAATGTTTGCATCGGGATCAACAAGCTGATGAACAAGTTCGGAGGCCTGTTCAATTTCCATAAGACCAAGGTCGCTGGAGCCGGCAACATTGAGAACAACCTTTTTAGCACCGTCAATTGTGGTTTCGAGCAAAGGACTGTAGATTGCATCTTTAACTGCTTCTTCAGCTCTATTATCACCACTTGCACGACCAATACCCATGTGAGCTACACCGGTATTTCTCATAACAGATGAAATATCGGCAAAGTCAAGGTTGATGTAACCCGGGCTTGTGATGAGGTCGGATATACCTTTAACACCCTGGCTGAGAATTTTGTCAGCCATTTTGAAAGCATCTTTCATTGATGTTTTTCTGTCACAAATGTCAAGAAGTTTGTTGTTGGGGATTACAACGAGAGCATCCACGCAATCTTTGAGAACTTCGATACCCTTTTCGGCACGTTCCATTCTCTGTTTTCCTTCAAACGCAAAGGGCTTTGTTACAACACCAACGGTGAGGATGCCCATTTCTTTGGCAATTGAAGCAACTGTAGGAGCAGCACCTGTTCCGGTTCCGCCACCCATACCGGCTGTAACAAACACCATGTTTGCATCGGCAATAGCCTGCTTGATTTCGTCGCGGCTTTCCTCGGCAGCTTTCTGACCGATTTCAGGATTAGCACCTGCACCGAGACCTCTGGTAAGTTTTTCACCGATTTGTATTTTACCGTTTGCCTTTGAAGCATTTTCTCCGAAAAGGACTTGTTTATCTGTATTTACTGCTATAAATTCAACGCCTGAAAGTCCATCGTCAATCATGCGGTCAATAGCGTTATTTCCGCCACCGCCAACACCGACAACCTTCATGTTGGCTCCAACTATTTCTCTTTCGTTATCAAATTCTAACATGGTTTTTCCTCCTCTAACCCATAGTAATGATTAATTATATCATAGTTTTTTTAATATTTCTACAGTTTTTTAAATCTTTTTATAAATTTGTACAAATTCAACAATTTTAATATTACGCAGTAGTCATTCTGACGCATTATGAATGGCTTATAAAAACTCACCTGTCGGCTCTTTCTGTCACATTATCTGTGTCTGACAGTTCAATAACACCTCCGTTTTGTCGCGGTTCAGCAAGAATAGGTTTCAGAAAAGCAATTTTGTATTCTATATTGTTTCCGTCTTCTTCTCCGTCTTCGCCAAAATTAACCAATGTGTCTGTGTCAAGTATCATGTAGATGTTTTTCACATCGGAAAGGTTTATTTCTTTTATTTTAGCAATGATATCCTGCTTTTTCAGTTCAGTTAAAATGCTGTAAATCAGTTCGCTTTTTTCTTTGGCATAAGCCTCATCGCTTATTCTTAAAAACTGCCCTTTTTCAACATCGGTTACTTCCACTCCGGTTATAACCGGAATGAGAAAACTCGGCTTTTCAACAATGGAAATCACCCTTGCATTTTCGTCAATACCGGCATATTTATCCCATTGAACACTAATCCGATCTGACAGACCGTGCTTTTCAGAATCCGGACTGCCATCTGAATTCTTTTTGTTATCCTTGGATTCGTCACTGCTTCCTTCCGAGGAAACGGGACTTCCTACAGGCACATAAGCCACCTCGACGGTTTCTTCGACACTAATAATCACTTTTGACGGAAGACTCCTGGACACCTTAACCGAAGCAACATTTTTCAGTTGCATAATACCCTGCTCAGCTTTTTGTGTATCCAGAGAGAAAATGCTTTCTCCTTTTTTAATGGATGATGCACTTATGATAGTGTTGTCTGCGTTTATCGTATTACCGTTAATTTCAAAAGTTTTGACTTCAAAAATCGGAGTCATCAAAATCAGAATCACGGCAATGATAAGCGCACACAGCACTCCTGCAACCATTGAACGCTTTATTGATGCCTTGTATCCGCAACATTTTTTTGCTTCTTTATTATGACTATCGTTATTTTCATGATTCATTTCATTCAATCCTCTCTATGTTTGCTCCCAAAAATGAGAAATCTCTGCATAAATCTTCGTATCCTCTTTCAATATAGTCTATGCCCGATATATACGAATTTCCATCCGCTCCGAGAGCGGCGAGTACAAGCGAAGCACCGCAACGAAGATCCCCGGCTTCAAGATGAGCACCCTTAAGAGTTGAAACGCCGTCAACAACAAGATTTCTTCCCATAACACATATTTTGGCACCCATTTTTTTCAGCTGATTGCAATGTGAAACTCTGTTTTCAAATATTTTTTCACGAATGACACCACGACCTTCAGCAACAGCCATGGATGCAATTGCAAGAGGCTGACAGTCGGTCGGAAATCCGGGATACGGATTGGTAATGATGTAAGGAAAGTTTTTGCATCTGCATTGTTTTTTTATTTCAAAAAAATCTTCACCATATTCTATTTTCATGCCTGTTTTTCTGAGATATGCAAGAAACGAAGAACAATGACGCGGATTTATACCGCGCACTTTTATTTCACCGCCGGCAGTTGCCACGGCAGACGCATACGTTGATGCAACAATTCTGTCGGGTATTACGGTTACCTCACCGTTTCCGGGGAAACATGTGCCTTTGATTGTTATGCAATCGGTACCGTCACCGCGTATGTCAACTCCGATTGAACGCAGATAATCTGCCAGATTTGAAATTTCAGGTTCTTTCGCGGCATTTTCCACCGTGGTTATTCCCGATACCGAAGATGCGAGAAGCATAATGTTTTCGGTTGCTCCCACCGACGGAAAATCAAGTCTGATTTTCCCGGGGTGCAAATGACGTGCACTGCATTCTATGCCGTTTAATGCACAGGTAATGTCCACTCCGAGTTCACAAAATGCTTTCAGATGAATATCAATGGGACGTTTTCCGATTTTGCATCCTCCACATCCCGCTATGAACGCTTTACGGCTACGGGCAAGCAATGCTCCGGCAAACATTGCCGAGCTTCTTGTTTTGTTCATCTCATCAATGGGAATATCACAGTAGTGAAGTTCCCGAGAATCTATATATACGTCACTTTTTTTTCGTACAACACTACAGCCGAGAATTTTTAAAATATTCAATATACTGTCTACATCAGACAATTTCGGACAGTTATGTATTACACTTATTCCACCGTTAATAACAGTAGCCGCGAGAATCGGCAATACTGCATTTTTTGATCCGTGAACATCAATTTCACCGTAAAGCGGAGCACCGCCTTCAATTTTATATACTTTCACAGACCCACCTCCGCATCAGATAATATTGCTTTATCTTATGCAGACGCAGGATTTTTGTTACAAAAACTGTAAGCTCCGCAGAGGTAGGCATGTCGGTTAATAGGAGATGCGGAGCTTACATGGATAATTGTCAAATGTTTGTTTTACCGTGTGTCCCGGCAACTCATCACTTGTTAATCAATTCTTCCATTTGATTGCATATTATTTCAAGTGCATTTGTATTGCTGATTGCAAAAGATTTTTTGCTCATTTCAGTTGAATATTCATCATTGTCCAAAATTCTATCCAAAGCTTCGGAAAGAGTACGAAGCGAAAAATCTTTTTCCAGTATGGTAATTGCCGCACCGTTATCGGACAGTGCTCTTGCGTTGTATTCCTGATGATTGTTTGTTACATTCGGCGAAGGAATCAGTATTGCAGGTTTTCCAAGAGCGCAAAGTTCTGAAACCGTGATTGCACCCGAGCGGCATACAACAACGTCAGCCGCATTCATGGCTTCGTCCATGTTATGTATATATGGTAATATGCTGATATTTTTGTTTGAAGAACATTTTTTTGCCGCCGCGCCCGACATGATTTCATCATAATTACGTTGTCCGGTAGCAAACAAAACTTTAACGTGCATTTTTTCATGGAGAGTCTGCATATATTCAAGAGCAACGGAATTGATTGCTCCTGCTCCGAGACTACCTCCAAAAATCAAAACAAATTTTTCGTTTTTTAATCCAAAAGAATCTCTTGCTTTTTTGCGTTCACACGAAAGGATTTCGGGTCGTATGGGATTGCCGCTGAAAAGAATTTTCTTGGCATCGGTAAGATATTTACGACTATCTTCAAAACTGATAGCAGTTACGGAAGATTTTTTTGCCAAAACCTTTATTGCACTTCCGGGAAATACGTTTTGTTCGTGAATAAGTGTGGGAATGCCCATACTGTTTGCCGCCATAACCGCAGGAGCACACACATACCCTCCCGTACCAACAACTATGTCGGGTGCAAATTCCCTTATGATTTTTTTGCACTTTCTTTTGGCCGTAATCATATGATAAAGTGCTTTGAAATTTTCGATACTTATTTTTTTGGAAAGCCCTTGAACATTAACATATTTTATATCATACCCGGATTCGGGCACAAGACTGCTCTCCAAGCCTTTCTTTGTGCCTACAAAAAGAATTTCGGTATCTTTATTTTTTTTACATGCATAGTCGGCAATTGCAAGAGCAGGATTAATGTGACCTGCTGTACCGCCACCTGCAAGAAGAATTTTCATTTTGGTCACTCCAGACATTAAAAATTACACTTCACACTCTCTCGAAACAGAAAGAACAACACCCATTTCAGCCAGAATGAACACAAGTGATGTCCCACCGTAGCTGAAAAACGGGAGCGGCATTCCGGTTGCAGGAATTGAAGATGTTACTACGGCAATGTTTATGATAACCTGAACAGCAATAAGTCCGATTATACCGATTACAAGAAGTCTCGAAAAAGCATCGGGTGCATTTGAAGCTATTTTCAATCCCTTCCATACCAGGAAAACAAACAGCACAACAACAAGTGCCGCTCCTATGAACCCGAGTTCTTCACATATTACAGAAAAGATGAAGTCGTTTTGAGGTTCGGGCAAAAACAAATGTTTTTGTCTGCTCTGACCAAGCCCAAGCCCGAAAAATCCGCCACTGCCTATGGCATAGAGCGATTGAACAATCTGGAACCCTGTTCCGCTTGAGTCTTTGAAAGGATCAAAAAACGCCGTTACTCTTGCCATTCTGTACGGAGCACTGATCATTGCCACAACCGCCGCCCCGAGTGCCGGCAATCCAATGGCGGCAAAGTGCGCAATTTTGGCTCCCGCCGCCCACAAAACAATGAACCCTGTCAACACAATTACTATTGCTCCGCTCAGATGCGGTTCAATAAATACCAAAAGGGCAAGGAGACCAATGATAAAAACATAGGGCAAAAAACCTTTCCCGAATGTTTTTAAAGCTTCGTGATTAGCTGTCACACTGCGGGCAAGGAATACAATTATGGCAAATTTTGCAAGCTCCGATGGTTGAAAGCTGAAAGCTCCAAAGCCTATCCATCTTTTGGCACCCTTAACCTCCACGCCTATAAGCGGCACGAGAATAAGGAGGACTATGCTGATTACCATAAGATGGAGAGAATATTTGTATATGGTTTTGTAAGAAATTCTGGACACAACAAGCATGATGCCTATTCCGATAAGAGACCAGGCAAACTGTCTTTTTATGAAATAATAAGCATCGTTATATTGGTAATGAGCCGCCGCACTGCTTGCACTGAAAACCATTATCAGTCCGTAGCAAAGAAGCATGAACACAATAATCAAAAAAGAATAGTCCATCTTTTTGACTTTACCAAGACTTGCTGTTTTATGCTTATCTGCCAATTTCTTTTCCTCCATTTTTAAATATCTGCAATTTTCAAATGTTGACACATGCAACAAATGCAACACCCGCAAGAATGGCTGTTACAAGAACTGCCACAATCACAATTTTCACCTCACTCCATCCGCACATTTCAAAATGATGGTGGATGGGGCTCATTTTAAAGAGTCTTTTTCCTGTCTTTTTGAAATACATAACCTGCAAAATTACAGATATTGTTTCAAGAACATATACGCCTCCGACAATGATGAGTACAAGAGGATTTTTCAAAAGAAGCGCATTTGAACAAACAAGTCCGCCCAAAAACAGCGAACCTGTATCACCCATAAACACTTTTGCAGGATGATGGTTAAAAAGCAAAAATCCAAGAAGTGAAGCCGCTGAAATCCCGTTAACAACAGTCACGTCATACATTTCCATATTATAGGATAACACTGCGAAGAATACACATACAACAAAGGTTATTGATGCCGCAAGTCCGTCCACACCATCGGTAAGGTTGACGCTGTTTGTCGTGCCAAGCAAAACAAACAAAGCAAGCGGTATGTATAGATAACCTGCATTGATTTCTGTTTTTGCAAAGGGAATGAATATCTTTGTGTCGATAAGTTCGAAAGCGTAGATACTTACTGCAATAAATACTGCCGAAAATAAAAACTGCAACAGAAATTTATGCTTTGCACTGAGACCGAGATTTCGTTTTTTTACAACCTTTATATAGTCATCAATAAATCCCACAAGCCCAAAACTCATAGCAAAAAGCACCAGGCACACCGTGAGAGTTGTCCGCGCAAACAGAAGTGTACAAACAAGAATGGGTATCATGAAAATGAAACCGCCCATGGGAGGTGTTCCGCTTTTTTTCTGATGCCAGCTTGGGCCCTCTTCTCTTATTTGCTGACCGAATTTAAGTCTGCGAAACAAAGGAATAAGAATGGGACCGCAAACAGCAGCTATCACAAAAGCTATTATCCCGGATATTAAAAGTTCTTCTGTCATTACCATTTTAAGTTTCACCTCATTGTATATTATTGGTTTATGAGAGCTTCGGAAATCGTTTCGAATTTCATAAACCTTGATGCTTTAACAAGTATTGCATCATCCTTTTTAACAAATGTTTTCAAGAAATCAATAACAGATTTCGTGTCGTCAAAGCAGTATTTCTCTTTGGAAACAACTTCCTGAGCCATATATTTTGAAAGTTCACCGCAGGTTATAAGCACATCACAATCGGATTTTTCAAACGCTTCGCCAACACTTCTGTGGAGTTTTTCGCCCATTAATCCAAGTTCACCTATATCTCCAAAAACCGCAATACGACGTTTTGCCGAAACTGCAGCCAAAACGCCGAGAGCGGCAATATCCGACTGAGGACTTGCATTGTAACAGTCGTTAATAACCTTGTAGTCATTTACGCTTATAATATTTTGTCTAATACCGCTTGAAACATAAGAAGCAAGACCTGAGCTAATCTGATTATATGTCATGTCAAGCATTTCACCCACCGCTATTGCGCAGAGAGCATTGTAGACATTGTGTATCCCGGGAAGATTGATGTGATACTTTTGACCTTTGCACAAAAAATCACAACCGTCTTCCGAAGAAACTACATCATATGCAATATATTCACAATCGTTGTTTTTTATACCGACAAAGTTTAACTCCGTAAGGTTTAACTTTTCTTTCAAAGTAACAAGGTAGGCATCATCACCGTTCAGAACAGCTCTTCCGTCACTTGCCAAACCTTCAAAAATTTCACTTTTGGCTCTAAGAATGCCCTCCTGAGAACCAAGAAATTCAATGTGAGATGTCCCTATGTTTGTTATGATGGCAATATCAGGGAGTGCACACCTTGTAAGGACCTCTATCTCTCCGAAATTGCTCATTCCCATTTCAACAACCGCCACTTCGTGCTTTGAGCAAAGCCCGAACAGAGTCAGAGGAACACCTATATTATTATTGAAATTGCCGGAAGTAGCATGAACATTATATTTTTGTGATATTACCGAAGCCAGCATTTCTTTAGTTGTTGTTTTCCCGACGCTTCCGGTAAGCGCAACAACTTTTATGTCGAATTTTTTTCTGTAATGACTTGCCAAATCAAGCAAAGCCTTGCCTGTATCTTTTACACGAATACCAAAGCATGGCTCTTTCGGCACAAAATCTGTTTCGCACAAATATCCGCCGATTCCGTTTTTGCATACTTCATTTAAAAAAGAATGGGCATCAAATTTTTCTCCTTTGAGCGGTATGAAAAGCGAAGTGTTGTCGGTTGTTCGACTATCTGTGCTTATGCCGCATATAACATCAGAAGAACTGCCACACACAAGTTCTCCGCCAACTGCCGTTGCAATTTCACCGGCAGTCATGTTTTCTGTTTTATATATCATGTATATTCCTTCTTATCTTGATAAAATTTCCTTAACAACTTCTCTTTCATCAAAATGAATTGTTCCGGAATTCAAAATCTGATATGTTTCGTGGCCTTTTCCTGCCAAAACAACACAGTCATTTTTTCGAGCTGTTTTTAATGCATATTCGATGGCGTCGCGTCGGTTTTCAATTACAACATATTCTGCAGAACCTTTTTTGACGCCTTCTTCAATCATTTCGATTATTTTTTTAGGATTTTCCGTACGGGGGTTGTCACTTGTTACAACGCAAAAATCCGCCATGTTTGCGGCTATTTCCCCCATTATGCTTCGTTTGCTGCTGTCGCGATCGCCACCGCAACCAAAAACAATTATTACACGTCCGTCACAAAATCCCTTTACCGCAGACAAAATATTTTCTATTCCGTCGGGAGTGTGGGCATAGTCTATGAGAACAGTATAATCTGTATTGACAGGGACTATTTCCGCTCTGCCCTTAACACCGGATGCCGTGGCAAGAGCTGCAGAAATTTTGCCGTCTTCAACACCCACAGCCTTTGCAATTCCGATTGCACAAAGGGCATTGTAGACCGAAAACTCCCCGGGAATCCCGAGAACGTAATTTTGAGTTGCAAGAGAAAAGCTTACGCCGTCGGACGATAGTTTTATGTTTTGTGCTTTATAATCGGAATCGCCAACCGTCGAATAGCAAAATGTTTTGCACGGACTTGAAAGAGCAATTTGTTTGCCGTATGCATCATCTGTGTTTATTATTGCAACATCGGAAATTTCCATAAGACGCGCTTTTGCCTTCATGTAATTTTCCATGGTTTTGTGAAAATCAAGATGATCCTGTGTAAGGTTTGTAAAAGCTCCCACACTGTATCTGCATCCATACACTCTGTCAAGTTCCAGTGCATGTGATGAAACCTCCATTATGCAAAAGTCCACTGCTGCATCTGCCATTTTTGAAAACAAACCCTGAAGTTCTATTGAATGAGGCGTAGTTCTGCCTGTTTCAATAATTTCGTCACCGATTATGTTCTGATTTGTACCGATTACGGCAGTTTTAAATCCGCACGAGTCAAGAATATGTTTAACAAGATATGTTACAGTTGTTTTTCCGTTTGTACCTGTAACGCCAATCAGTTTAAACTTTTTTGAAGGATAACCATAGAATTTTGCCGCAGCCAAAGCTTCGCATCTTCTGCTGTTTTCAACAACTATTTGCGGGCATTGAACATTTGGATTATATTCTTCGCAAATCACTGCGGAGGCTCCGCTATCTACTGCAGAAGCGATATATTTGTGACCGTCGGTCTGAAATCCGCGCACGGCAACAAATAAGCTTCCCTCACTGCACTCACGTGAGTTGTTTGTTATCGAAGTGATTTGTATATCATTGTCGCCATAGAGTTTTGCTCCGGGAAGCGCTTCGACAATTTCTATTAATTTCATGTGAAAAATACCCTCCTTTTGTTTCGATTGCAATATGCGAAAAGCTCGGAATTTAAAACATTACCACAATCCGATCGAACCGAATACTGTTCTTCAAAAAGCTTTACGTAAACAATCATCAATGAATATTATCTGTTGAGGTATAGTTATATTCTACGGTGACCATGCTTCCTCTCGGAACCATGGTACCTGCCGCGGGGACCTGTGTCCCCACAAGAACTGAAGATGTTATGGAACTTGAGCCCCTGACTTTAATGTTCAGCCCTGCATTAACAAGTCTTTGATTTGCGTCGGTCGCAATTACCCCGTATAAATCGGGAACTTCAACCAAATCTTCTTCAGTTTCTTTGGTATATAGTATAACTACAGCGTTATCTGTAAGCGCGGTTGAAGCTGCAGGATTTTGCGAAACCACTGATTCTCCGTCACCGATAATCGAATATTCAAGTCCGGCTTCTGTTACAGCTGTTTTGGCTTCTTCAATACTCATTCCAATTACATTCGGAACAAATTTGAATTCCTGTGTTACGTCACTCTCTATCTGCATATATACCAATACATCGTTCATTATTTCTTTGAAAACAGGCGCGGCAGTTGCACCGCCCATGTGAGAAGATCCCATTGGTTCGTCAAGCATTACAAGACATATGAATTCGGGGTCATCGGCAGGAGCAAAGCCAACAAACGACGCAACATATTTGCCGTTGCCTCTGGGAATTTTTTCACTTGTGCCTGTTTTGCCGGCAATGTGGTAGCCTTCAATATATGCATTTCTGCTTGTTCCGTCGGAAGCAACGCCTTCAAGAATTCTGCTGACGGTTTGAGCTGTATCAACACTCACAACCTGTCTTATGATTTCGGGCTCAAACTCTTTTATCACCTTGCCCTCATCATCTATGAAAGACTTTATGAGTCTGGGTTTTACCATTTTCCCCGAATTGGTTATTGCAGAATAGGCAGTAACCAATTGAAGCGGAGTAACCGTAAATCCCTGACCGAAAGATGCTGTAGCAAGTTCAACTTCGTTAAACTTTTCAAGCTTGTGAAATTCACCTTCAGCCTCACCGGGAAGATCGAACCCTGTTGTCGCACCAAAACCAAAGGATTTGTAATATTTATAAAACTTATCTGTTCCGAGACGATTTCCGATTGACATAAACACGGGATTACATGAATTGTACACACCTTGCACAAAACTTTCGGTTCCGTGCCCGCCGGTATTCCAACATCCGATATCATAATTTGCAACCCTCACTGAACCGTTGCACACAAAATTTTCGTCCAAAGAAACCAGGTTTTCTTCGAGTGCCATAGCTGCCACCATGGCTTTGAATGTTGAGCCGGGTTCATATGCATCAACAACAGCTTTGTTTCTCCATTGTTTGTAGAGTGCATTGTTTTTTGCTTCGGTACGTGTTTTCTCATCCGGAATTTTGGAAATTTCCTCGTTGAGTTCTTTGTCCATAATTGTGAAGGGTTCGTTCAGATTAAAGGTTGGATAGGTTGCCATGGCAAGTATTTCGCCGGTTTTTGCGCCCATTATTATGCACGCCGCACCATTTTCAACCTGATAATCCTCAACGGCTTTTTTCAAAGCTTCTTCAGCTTTACGCTGAATAGATTCATCTATAGTAAGGATAACATTCACTCCGTTTTCGGGGTCAATGTATTTTTCATATTTATAAGGCATGTTAACACCGGCGGCATTTTTTGCCGTGATAATTCTTCCGGGAACACCCTTGAGATAACTGTCGTATATCATTTCTATCCCGGCAAGGCCCTGATTATCATTGCCGACAAAACCTATTATATGAGAAGCAAGACTTCCGCCCGGATAGTAACGTTTGAAATCTTCCACAAGCTGAACACCCGGAAGTTCCTTCTTTTCGATAGCTTCTTCCTGCTCTTTGGGGATTTTTCTCTTTATAACTTCATAGGTACTGTCCTTGGAAAGAATTGCATACACATCATCTTTGTTTAGTCCGAGAACAGATGCCAAGTGAACCGAGACCTCATTTATCTTTTTGCTTTTCTGAACTTCCCGCGGATTTACGGTAACTGTATAGGCAGATGCACTCTCTGCAAGTGCATTCATGTTTCTGTCATATATTGTACCCCGCTTTGAAGTAATTACCAGATCTTTTGTTTGTTGAAGTGCAGCCTCCTTGCTGTATTGCCTGCCTTTGGTTGCCTGTATCCATCCAACTCGCCCCAAAAGCAAACCAAGCATTGCGGCTATCACAACAAAACTTATAAATAGTCTTGATTTGGGATTTGCTCCTTGGCTTGACATATTTTAATATTCCTTTCATACTAATCTCTACAATTACAGTGAAAAACTGCCTTTTTGGGTCAAAACTCAAAAAGGCATTTCGAATTGGTTGTATTCTCTCAGAAGTATGTCGTAATCAGTCTATGTATACCAAAAAAGATTTCAGGCTGTCAACCACTTTTTCAACAGCGCTCACTTTTTTTGTGTGGTTGTAGGTTTGAGTATAATCACTTTGAACAACATCAACATAAACATTTTGATAGTTTTCCGGTTGTTGCATTCCAAACTCATTGATGGCTTTGTCCTCCACGGCTTTAAGGTCAATTTCCGATGTAATCTCAAAAGAAGTCTGTGTGTTTTTGCCTTTGATGTCTTCAAGTTCTTCTTTAAGCTCATCATTTTGTGACGATGTCTGAATAAGCACTGCATTAGCATAAAGAAACGCAATTCCTATAACAAATATGAGACTGATAACAGCTATGGCTTTTTTGTGATTTATGACTTTGGTTTTTACCTGCTCAATTTTTTTCTCTTCTTTTTCTTTTTTATTGTTGTCGGATGTATAGTCGTAATATTCTTCAATTTTGTATGCAGATGTTCCGTCATACCATTTATATGCCATCGGTCTCACCTTCTTTCACATTTCAGAATTTAAAGTTTTTCACATATTCTAAGCTTGGCACTTTTTGAGCGCTTGTTAAATTCAAGTTCTTCCGCTGACGGAAGGATGGGTTTATTTGTAATTATTTTCCCTCTGGGTTTATTGTTACATACACATATGGGAAAATCCTTCGGGCATGTGCACCCTTTGGCAAAGGAAGCAAAGGTCTGTTTGACAATGCGATCCTCAAGAGAATGAAACGTTATCACACATAACCGTCCTCCCGGAGCAAGTACATCAAAAAAATCCTCCAAAGCTTGTTTGAGCGGTTCAAGTTCACTGTTAACCTCTATCCTCACTGCCTGAAACACCCTTTTTGCCGGATGTGATCCCTTTTGCCTGAATTTTTCGGGAATTGAGCGTTTAATAAGTTCAACAAGTTCCAATGTTGTTTTTATTGGCGATGTTTTCCGAGCTTCACAAATCAACTGCGCAACTCGTTTGGAAAACTTTTCTTCGCCGTAATCATAAAAAATTTTAGTGAGTTCTTCTTGCGAATATTCGTTTATTACATTGTATGCACTGAAATCCGCATCTTTATCCATTCTCATATCAAGGGGAGCATCTTCCATATATGAAAACCCGCGTTCGGCACAATCAAGCTGATATGACGATACTCCCAGGTCAATAAGTGCCCCATCAATTTTATCTATGTTCAAATTGTTTAAAATATTCTTGATTTCATTGTAATTGGAATGAACATATGAAACATTTTCGAATTTTTTCAGTCTTTCTCTTGCCGCACAAATTGCATCGGTGTCACGGTCTATTCCGATGAGATGCCCGTTTTTTCCGAGGGCGGATGCAATTTCAAAGCTATGTCCACCGCCACCCAGCGTACCGTCCGCGTATATTCCGTCGGGTTTAATGCATAGACCGTCTACAGCCTCACGCAACAATACGGATATGTGCCTGAATTCCACTTTGCTTACCTCCGCATTAAATCATAATTCCGAGCTCACAAAGGCTTTCGGCAATTTCATCTGTATCTATGCTGTTCATATATTCGTTCCAATTGTGAGTGCTCCATATTTCGACCTTGTCGCCGTTTCCGATTATTGTAACATCTTTTTCAAGAGAAGCATACTCTTTAAGCGGTTGGGTAATAAGTATTCTGCCCTGTTTATCGGTTTCACATTCTATGGCACCGGCAAGAAACAGCCTTGAAAAACCACGGGAATTTTTGTTTGCAAGAGGAAGTGTGCTCAGCTTTTCATAAAATTTTTCCCATTGTTCCATACTGAAAACCAAAAGGTTTTTATCAAGGCCCTTTGTCACAACAAAAGTTTCGCCAAGCTCTTCGCGGAGTTTGACGGGCATTATTACTCTGCCTTTGGAATCCAGGGTATGTTGATATTCGCCACTAAGCACTTCTTTCACTTCCTTTCCCGTGTTTTTGGGGTGAAAATTACCACTTTTTACCATTTGAAACCACTTTTCACCACTTTTTATTGATTATAAACCATTTTTTCAAATTTTGCAATAGTTTTTGGCACAAAAAAAACGCCATTTTCTTTAATAATGGCGTTTTTTTAAAATTTCGTGAAAATTGCACAAATGTTTTCCGGACTATCCGTCAATATTCACAAACTGTTTATTTGACATTTTTTGACGTATTCACATATAAATTTTCAAATCCCGAAAATGATTTCGAAAGATTTGGTGACAATTCTCCGCTTACCTGATTGTTCACATAGGTACAACCGTCGGAAAAATACAGTGGAATCTGAAAGACAGTTTCGGAGTAATACTTTTTGAAATTGTTCCAAACTACGGCACGACTGTCTTTTGAAGTGGCAGAATTCAGATTTGAAATAAAATTGTACAGTTCTTCACTGCGATATGCACAAATATTTTGAGCGCTTCGGGATTCTCCGAACATAAAATCAAGATTGCCGCTGTTGTCTATGTTGATTTCACCCACATACAAATCATATTCACACTTCAAAACCTTTAAAACATACTCATCAAAAGGTTTTGCATCCAGAGATACCGAATAACCCTTGTTCTCCAGTTGATATTTAAGCGTATGAGCCAGTCTCTCTTTTGTTTTCGAATCAGAGTTATAAAGCAGAATAACTTCGGAATCATCCTCATCGGATTTGGGTTTTGAAATCTTTTCACTGCTTTTCGGTGAATCATCTTCAATGTTGAAATATACACTATCACGAAGAGGTGCTTTTGCAACAACTGCATTATCAAGCATTATGTCATCGGCAATTTGAGCACCGTCCACTGCCGAAGACAAATAGCGCCGTTCTTCCACGGTGTCAAAATCTGCACAGGCACAGTTTATGCCTACATATGTGAACCTGTTTTGCTCTGTTTTAAAAGTATTGTAAATTGATGATGTAAGATTGATGTCGGATGGAGTTGTCCACGAAGTGGTAACCACATCAATTATTCCCGCATCAAACGCCGCAATAATTGTGTCGGCATCGGAAAGAATTTGCACATTAACCTCACTAATGTATGGTTTTTTTTCATTGTGCCACGAAGAATTCTGTTTAAGATAAATACTCTTATAATCCTCGGCGCGATCATAGCGGTACATCCCTGTTCCAACAGGTCTGAAATTGCTGTTTTCTTCCAGAAAATCATCGCCTGTAAGTTTTGCAGGAAGAATGGGGAAATCAAGGCAGTTTGCAAAATCTGCAATGGGTTTTTTTAAAGTTATCGAAACCGTATCTTCAGAAGTAGCATGATAGAGCAAAATGTTGTTTTTCAACGATTTGTAATTTCCTTCATACAAAAATATATAGTCAAGAGTTGCAACAACATCATCTGAGGTAAGAGTGCTTCCGTCATGAAATTTTATGCCGCTTTTAAGTTTTACGGTGTAGACTGTGTTGTTTTTGGATGCACTGCATGAAGATGCCAGAACCGGAACTGTTGTGTGGTCGGCATTGCACTCAAAAAGCCCCTCATAGATAAGTGACAAAAAATCACTTACAGAAGCATGTTTGGTAATAAGCGGATTGAGTGTATCAACGGGAACACACGCAAGTTGAATGCTTCCGCCATATTTCCAGTCATCACTTTCAACAACAGCGGTTTCTTTAACTTCCTGTTTTTCATCTTTTGAACACCCTGAAAACAAAAGGGAAAACATCAATATAATGCAAAATAATTTTTTCATCATTGTCATCTCCCAAACACTGATTATCTGACACAAATGCGTTTTACACATACACATTTGTGTGTTGTTTCATCAATTTCGAAAACAGCACCGCAAAGAACTGCCCTTGAATAGGCATATTCAAACTTTTGAGGCAATGCATTTATAAACCTTTTAAGAATAATTTCTTTTTTTACACCGAGAACAGAGTCCTCTGCACCCGTCATACCAAGATCTGTAATATATCCCATACCCGATTTGGTAACGGTTTCATCTGCGGTCTGAACATGCGTGTGGGTTCCGTAGAGAACCGATACTCTCGAATCAAGATAAAACATCATTGCCTTTTTTTCGCTTGTTGCCTCTGCATGAAAATCAACAACAATAAAGTCACAAAGCGGTTTTATTTTCTCGATTTCTCGATCTATAGTTCTAAACGGACAGTCAAGAGAAATCGAAATGTCCACCCTGCCCATGATGTTTATTATGCCTATTTTTTTGTTTTTACATTTCAAAACTCTTGAACCCACACCCGGAGTACCATCGGGGAAGTTGGCAGGTCTGACAATGTTTGTTTCATTTTCCAAAATCTTAAAAATGTCTTTTTTGCCAAAAGTATGATTGCCCATTGTAAAAGCATCTACTCCGGCATCATAAAGTTTATCATAATCGGAAACTGTCATGCCGGTTCCCGAAGTATTTTCACCGTTAGCAATACAAAAATCTATGTCTTCGTCAATTTTTAGGCTGCGAAGAACCATGGACACATGTTCTACGCCGCATTCTCCAAAAATATCACCAATAGCAAGTATTTTCACAATAATTCTCCTTTTAATGTTGCAATACCCTCTCACAAAAAAACGGTAGTTAAAGGGAATGTAAAAAAACTCCAGACCGCAAAAAGGCAGAAATAATAAGCAATACAGAGTATTAATTAGCCTATAAATCATTTGAAATTACTACAAATGTTGAAAAACATCTGTTTCAAGATGTTTTTCTTCAATTATATGCCTTTTTGCTCTTGCCAAATCTCACCACTCGCA
>JAFQHQ010000094.1 GCA_017397885.1 Clostridia bacterium
GAGCGTAGCTCGTTGGGCCTCCTGAGCCTTGCGCTGCCGGTGGCAGATGCAGCAAGGCTCAGGAGTGTGCAGCGGTCGGTGTGCAACGCAGCCGCGCCGTCGGCAAGGCGCACACCGGGCACCGCAACCCGGGCTGCAGAACCGGCAACAGACAACCTATCAAGTCAGGCTACAGAGTCCTGCCTCCGCAACCAACAATGCGAACCGAAAAAGATATCGGCTCGAAAAACCCCGAAACCACAACGGTTTCTGGGTTTTTTCGTGCTTTTTTTCAAGGTGGAATTCAAAAGATATCATTTCCCCTAAAACTCTCCCGGGAGGACTTGAAATAAAATTTATTATACAATATAATTAGTGCATTACTATCATATCTTAGAAAGTAGGGGGTTTATGAACAAAACAAATTATTGGATTTGGCATTTTGGTGACTTTGAGATTTTTCATGCTATGCAAGTTCAATTGCGTAGAGAGGAGCAAGGGTATCACAGACCGCCCTTTTGGAAAATTCATACACCTTATGCATCGGTAAAATTCCGCAAACAAATCGACTCCAACGGCGGATATATGATTTGTCATATAAACGGAAGTGGCCACGTAGCTGTTGATAGTATTCGGTATCGTGAAAACACACATATAGAACTTACTCCGGGCAGGCATGTTGTAGAGGTTTTTGTTTCCAATTATGGTGGTATACCGGCCGTTTTTATAGAAAGCGATGTATGCCCCAGCGATGAAAGCTGGACTTGCAATCACTTTGCAGGCAAACTTGAGCCGGTTTCGTACAATGAGTATTTTGACAGTATAGATAAAAAACCTGAAATTTTTCCATTTGAATATAAAAGGATGTACCCTATCAGCAAAGAAGATTATGAGAATGGAATTTTATACGATTTTGGGAGAGAACTGTTTGGATTTTTAAATATCAGCGGTGTGGATGAAAATCGGGAAATAAAAGTGTTTTATGGTGAAAGCCGCGAAGAAGCTTTAGATAGTGATTACAGTTATATTTCCGACTGTATTTCGGGTCAGAAAGATTACCGACTTCGCCAAAGGGCGTTCCGTTACGTTTATTTAAAGGGGCTCTCCGCTAAAGCGCAGATTAGTGCTGATTTTGAATACTTACCTCTACACAATAAGGGCAGTTTTAAATGCAGCAATCCACTTTTTAACAAACTATACGATGTTGCAAAAGAAACTTTTCATCTCAATTGCCGAGAAGCTTATCTGGATGGTATAAAAAGGGATCGTTGGATTTGGTCGGGCGATGCCTATCAAAGCGCACGAATTAATCGATATTTGTTTGCGGACAAAGAAATTGACCAACGCACCTTAATTGGATTAATAGGAAGATTGCCCATAGAACAACACATAAATACCATAGTGGACTATAGCCTTTTTTGGATTATTTCACTTTACGAACACTACATTACATATGGTGATAAACGTTTTCTTAAACGCATATTTCCTATGGCTAATGAGCTTTTGCATTTTTGCGAAAGTCGCATAAATAAGGATGGGTTCATAGAAGGTATTGACAATGATTGGACGTTTATCGACTGGACAAAAATGGATAAGTTTGGAGCGGTATGTGCCGAACAAATGCTTCTTATTCAAACATATACGGCAATGGCATATTTTTCACAGGAACTAGGTGTTGGAAATCCTGATGAGCTATATCATAAAAGCGAGGAACTAAAAGCAAAGGTTAATAAATACTATTGGAACGAAGATAAAGGCGCATTTATTGATAGTTATGAATCCGGAAAAATGAATGTTACACGCCATGCAAATATTTTTGCAATCATGTATGATATAGCAACAGAAGAGCAAGTAGAAAAAATTGTGAAAAATGTGTTGCTGAATGATTGTATCGAAAAAATCACTACACCATACTTCGAAGGATATGAACTGGACGTTCTTGCCAAATTGGGTATGTTTTCACAAGTTGAAGATATGCTTAAGTCGTATTGGGGTGGTATGTTGGAACTTGGGGCACAAACAATATGGGAAGAATTTGATCCTACAATGCAAGGTGTCCAACATTATGCTATGTACGGTGGAAAATACGAAAAATCTCTTTGCCACGCATGGGGAGCAACTCCAATTTATTTATTTGGCAGATATTATCTCGGCGTATATCCGACATCTCGGGGATACGAAACATTTACTGTAAAGCCTAATATCGGTGGGCTTACTGATTTTTGCGGAACTGTACCAATAAACGATGCCACGGTTACAGTTGAGTGGAATAAAAACCAACTTTCTGTTATTGCAACAAAAGAGGGCGGAACGCTTGTGTGGAAAAATAAAAACTACAAATTGGTTCCAAACGTGCCTCTTGTGGTTGAGCTATAAATGTCACAAAATCAGCCGATATCTTTGTCGGTGCAACTTGCCAAAGAAAACACCACCCACCGGGTGGTGTTTTCTCAGTCTGTCAAAAAACTTCCAATAAGCCCCCGTTTCTGGTATAATAAAGGAAACGGGGGTGTAATTATGGAACAATGGAGAAAAGACGCAAGAAGCGAAGCAATTATCGTAGATTTAGAGACATTAGTACCTCAAGATCA
>JAFQHQ010000095.1 GCA_017397885.1 Clostridia bacterium
GTCAAGCTCGGCGTAGGTTACACCCATTTCCGTTTCATCGGTCTGTCCGTCAAAAAGTGCTGCGGATGGAGCTTTTTCTATAACGCACTTCGGAGCATCAAGATAACGCAAAAATTCATATATCTCGGTAACGGTCAAATCTGCAATAGGATTAAAGTCGTGTGCACCGTCGCCCCACTTGGTAAAGTAACCTACGTATGCTTCACTTCTGTTACCCGTACCGGCAACAAGACGGTTTTCCGCTGCAGCAAACGCATACAAAGTCAGCATACGAAGTCGAGGCGCAATATTAGCAAGTGCCGCCGCATTTAAGGTAGCAACACCGTCAAGGGCTTTTAGTTCTGCTTCCTTTACAGGAGTCAAATCAACAGTTCGGGTTTCAATATTATATTTTTCGGCAACCACCTTGGCATCGGCAGCATCTTCATCGTAGTTTCTTTTAGATGTACACGGCAAGATAATACCCACTGTGTTCTCACAAGCTGCTTTGCAGAGAATCCCGACCAAAGCGGAATCCTTGCCTCCACTGTTGCCGTAAACAATACCTTTTACTCCGCTCTCAGCAAGAATGGACTTTATAAAATTAACTCTCTTTTCAAATTCAACCTTATAATCACGCATAAAAACCTCCACTGTTATTAAATACATACTTAAATCAATTTTTTATCTTTTTATTCAAAATACTGTTGGTGCCAAATGATGAAAGTGTATATAGTCCATATTTTTCGGCTATTATCTGCTTTCCCGTCTTTGTGGTTTACCAAAAGCTTTATCAGTTTCTTGCTATTGAAAAGTCTTTTAGCAATATCCGTTTGAAAAGATTCATATACTTTGTTGTAATACGGTTCTTCTTTGAGCCATACTCTTATTGGAATTGGGAATCCCAGCTTGTCTCTACTGGCTATTTCATAAGGTAACTCTTTTTAGCCACTGTTCTCAAAGCGATTTTTGTGGCATATGGGGTTACTTTGTTCTTTGTCGGAATCTGTGCTGCTATTTCCATAACCTTTCTATCCAAAAACGGAACACGCAATTCTAAGGAGTTTGCCATACTCATTTTGTCTGCCTTTAACAGGATGTCACCCACCAGCCACATATTAACATCCAAATATTGCATCTTTGTTACGGTGTCTTCGTTCTTAACATCCGCATAATACTTAGAGCAAACAACTTGCGGCTTGCATACATTTTTTGCATATGGAGATTTTAAAAGTTTTCTTCTTTCTTTATATGAAAAAATATTTGCATTTCCAATGTATCGCTCCTCTATTGTCTGTCCACGTCGAATAAAGTAATTAATTCCGCGTTTTTTTGGTAGAAAGTTGCATATAGCGGACACCGTTCTACGGAACGGGAACGGCAACTTATCATAGATGGTTAATGTAAGTGGCTCCTGGTAAATGCGATAACCGCCGAACAACTCGTCTGCTCCTTCTCCGGACATAACTACTTTCACCGATTCACTTGCTAACCGGCTTACAAAATAAAGAGCAACTGCTGAAGGATCCGCCAACGGTTCATCCATATGATATTGGATCTTTGGCAAACTATTCCAAAACTCCTCCGATGTGATGGTCTTTGATATGTTTTCAACACCTATTGCTTTTGCAAACTCTTTGGCATAACCAATTTCGTTATATTTTATGCCATAAGGAGTATCAAAACCAACAGTAAATGTTTTCTTTACATTTGCGAGTTTTGCAATGTAACTTGAATCAATACCACCGGAAAGATACGAGCCCACTTCAACATCTGCAATCTTATGAGCCTTCACTGATTCCTGCATTACATTTTCGATTAGTATTGAATGACTGTCTGCATCATATTGTGTTGAGTCAAAATTTGGTTTCCAATAACACACCTTGGTCAATTTTCTTTCTTTCAGTATTAAGTAGTGTGCGGGAGGCAGTTTATACACATTTTTAAAGAACGTCTCTTCACATGGTGAATACTGAAATGACAGATAATGTCCTAACGCTTCTTCATTCAATTCTTTTTTGAATTTTGGATGTTCAAGGAAAGCTTTGATTTCTGAACCAAAAATAAAGCTATCTTCCATTTCGGTATAGTAGAAGGGCTTAATACCAAAAATATCCCTTGCTGCATATAATGATTTATTCTCAATGTCGTATATGACAAAGGAATACATCCCGCGAAGATGGTCAACCAAGTGTTCCTTCCATTGTTCATAACCGTGCAGTAAGGTTTCGCTGTCGGAATCCGTTTTGAATATATGACCGCAAGAAGACAACTCGGCTCGTAAATATTTGTAATTATATATTTCTCCGTTAAATACTAAAACCAAAGAGTTATTTTCATTAAACATCGGTTGATTGCCTTCGGAAATATCAATAATGCTAAGTCTTCGAAATCCAATGGCAATATCTTTATTCAGAAATTTCCCCGATGAGTCCGGTCCGCGATGAATGATGCGGTTCATCATTTTGTCAAGAATGGATTCGCAATTAATTGCACCTATGGTGTTTGTAAAGCCTACAAATCCACACATCTTTGTTCCCCCTTCATATAAGTTGACATTTAAAATGCAACAACAAGTTTAATTTCAAAAATACAGTTCCGGTCGTCTGTCACGGAACACAGGTATGCTGCCGCGAATATCAGAAAGAATCTGCATATCACAGGCTGCGGTTATGATTTCTTCATTTTCTCCGGCAAGTGCAAGTGTTTTTCCAAATGGTTCTATGATGGCTGAATGGCCGCCATATACGGTTTTATCGGCTGTTCCGCAGGAATTACAACATATCACAAACATCTGATTTTCAATCGCTCTGGCAGTGGTAAGAGTGCGCAGATGGAAGATACGTTCCTTTGGCCACTGTGATACAACGAAGAGCATATCTAATCCTTGCAAAGCAAGACTACGGGTCAGTTCGGGAAAACGCACATCGTAACAAATGATAA
>JAFQHQ010000096.1 GCA_017397885.1 Clostridia bacterium
AATTTGAAAATAGTTCAAACTACTGAAAATACTGCTTTCTAACGCTCCACTAACCAATCAAATTCGCACAAGTGCTCTTTTCTTGGAGTGTCACTATCCCCTCATCCGTCAAGCAAGCTTGCCACCTTCCCCACCAGGGGGAAGGCTCACGCACTTGTGTTAAACTCACCGATAAACCCCAATTTATCTCTTAAGCTGACGACTTTGCCCCTTATGCATGGGAGGCTTTCGTTTTAGCTTCGTTCATTCCGATGAAAATAAACAGTTATTTATACACTATTTGAAAAACAAGGTAATTATTGTTCACACCGCCGGCTTCCCCATATCGGGGAAGCCTTTAGCGGAGCATAAGGAATCTTAGTTCGCAAAATAGTAGTACTCGGTGGGAGTCATGAATACAAGGTCTTTTGTTTTGAGATATTCAACAAAATCTTTTAAAATTTGAGTTGATTCGTCATCAAAGTAACCTGCGTGACAACCAAAAATCATATACTCTTTGCCAACGGTGCGGTTATCATAGAAGCCTTTGAGAGTATCGAGGGTATTGAGTTTTCCGGTTGAAGGTTCCATCCAGAGAGAATTGGTTAAATTCATAAATCCGTTGCCGTCATAGGGAACGGAAGCACTTCCGAAGTTTACCACATACTCGGGAACCATTTCGAGAGCTCTGAAGGTGTCTTCATCCATTGCACCGGAAGGAGTTCCGAGGCAGGAAAGTTTTACAACACCGTCGGTTTTTTCATACACGTGGTCATAACATTTTTCAAGAATTGCCGCCTGATATTCGGGTGTCTGCTGGTAGAACTCTGCTGTGGCACCGGTTCCTTCGTGATAGGAGTGGTCATAACCGTGGCACCAGATTTCAACGTTGCCTGTGTTCACCATGTCTTTAACTGCCTGAATGTAGGCATCATTTTCTTCATCGATTGAGTTACAAACCATACCGATTGAAAGGTCAACGTCATTTTCTGCCGCCCACTGAGTAAGTGCAACATATTCTTCCATTGTGCCAACCTTAAGGTCGTCAAGTCTCAGGATAATAACCTGAGTATGGATTTTGCCAAACACTATGGGTCTGAGGTTGGGCATTACAATTCCGGCTTTTACAAAGTATGCTTTGCCATCATCGGGAACATTTACAGATGCTTCAACTTCTGTTTCGGTTGCACCAAATTCAACGGGAGTGAGTTTGATTTGTTTAAGATTTTTGTTTTGGTCATAAAGAGCAACCCACATATTTGCATCATAGGCTTCTCCGTCACCGGAGGAGATTTTGGTTGATGCTGTGATTTCACCGCTTGCAAGGGTTGTGAGAACGGTGCCCTGAGCATCGGTGAATTTGATTGGGTCTGCAATCTGAGTGAGAAGCTCGGTGTTTACTTCAACATAATCGGAAAGGGTTGCACCGAAAATGTCGGTTGCTTCAATTGCAATGTGATAGTGTGCGGATTTTTCTTTGTCAAAGCTTATTGCGATTGATTTTCTGTCCTCTGCAAAGGTTACATCATAATCTGCAACAAGAACACTGTCGTTCAAAAGACCTGCGGGCTTATATATCTTGATGTTTTCCTTTGTAACTGTGTCTGCAAGTGCAGTTGAGAAACTAACCTGTACATCTTCATCGATGTTATGGTCGTTTATAACTTCACTGCTTGTAATTACAAATGGAATCTTTGCAACATAGTGAACATTGTCAAGAGTCATAAGAGATGTGCCCTTGGTCTGTGTGAATGAAATGTAGGGAGAAGCGGCAACTGTAGCTGTCACTCCGCCGAGTGTTACAACGGCAGTTGATGTTTCGCCGTGAGTTGCATCGATTGAAAACTTGTAGGTTACGCCTTCTTCCAGAGTAGCCATTTCATCACCAAGGGTGAGAGCACCGGTCTGATCGATTGTTGCAATCACGTTATCCCCTATTTTGATTTCACGGTCGGTGTTAAGGTCACTCAGAACAAGGTCTGCAGTGTAGAGATAACCGGATCCTGCCTTATCGTGAGGAAGGAAGATTGAAGTTTCGGGCTGTGCATTTTCCAAAGATTCAATTTTGAAGTTTTTGGAATTTGCGGTAGCATATTTCACATCAACAAGAATGTCGGAAAGTGTAAGTGTGCTGAGCGTGTCGGCAGCACCCGTGGGTTTAACAACAATTTTAAAAGTGCCGAAGGAGCTTGTGGGTCTGCCCTGACCGTAGCCTGCTCTGGATTCTTTTTCTGTACCGTTTACATTCATCACACCGCTTACATACGTTGATGAGTTTGCGCATCCGGGCTGCATTGTGTGGGTAATGGTGTATTCATTGCCGACAATAAGATAACCTTCGGTTGCAGGTCTTGCTGACTGATTACACTTAACCTGACCTGTGGGAAGAATTTCAAAAATCGGGAGATTTCCGAAATATACCACTTTATTGGAATTGAGGTCTTCAAGTGTGAATTTTGCAGTGATGGTGTAGCCGGGTCTGTCGCTGATGAAGGGAATTGCAAAGCTGTCTACCGCATCGGGATTAAAGCCTTCTGCTGAGGTGTCTGCTGTGTCAAAGTCGATGTTTACATCGCCAAGCTCACCTGTTGTTGCAGTGAGGTTTTCCATGGGGATGCCGGTGTATTTGAGGCTGTAGTTTGAAGAATAGATACCGTCTTCAAAATCTACAGTGTAGTCGGAGTCAACATCATCAACGCCATAGTTGCCAAGATAGAGATTGTCAATCCAGAAGAAGGATTCATTAACCATTGTTGCCGCAGTTTCACCGCCACGGTCGTGACCGAATTTAACTGCGGTTATGGGAGTGGTATATTTTGTCTGGAAGCCTGTGATGCGTTTTGTGGTGTTGTCATCGGTTTTAACAACGGTGAGGTCATAGTAGCCTGTTTCGGTATCCATGATAAGGTCGATGTCATACCAGACATTGCCGGTTGTGTCATAGCTTGAGAAAAGTGTCTGACCAAAGGCTTTTATTCCGCCATAGAACATAATTTCCGAAGCACCCTGGTCGTTGAGATAGATACCTGAAAGGAAGGTATTTTTAAACTTAACCGAGGTTTTGAGGTGGAACTGAGGAAGTGCCGAGGGTCTGAAGGACATCTGAGCATAGCGGTATCTGTTGGCTACTATGGTTGTATTGTCAGCACCGGGATATGCAGGACCGAACACGCAGGCACTTGTGCCTTTGTCGGTTTCAAGAGCTTTGAAAACGGTGAGCTCGGGGTTACCCTGATAACCGAAGCTGTAGCTATAGGTTGAGGGAAGACCTTCAGCCGATGCTTTTCCGGCTTCCTGATCTTTGAGGTTTTCAAAGTCCATAACAGGATATGCGTCGTCTTCGGAAATTTCAAACTTGTCGGCAGAGTTGATGCTTACGTTATCCCAATATATTTTGAGGTGGTTTCTGGAAGCATCCTGAGTTGAATGATAGAGATACATTGTGCCGATGTTTTTGAGAGGAGTTGCTGATGTTCCCATCATATTAATGTATTCTTCGCCATCTTCAAAAACTATAACATGATACTGACTGTTTTCTGTGTTGTAGGTGATGTCCATATCATACCATGTGTCAGCTTTGAAGGATTTGCCGGAAGCCTTTCCGAAAACGGAAATTCCTTTGCTTGCTTCGTGGCTGAACAAAACGGGGAAAGATTCTTTGTAACCGTTTTGAGTTGTTGTTCTGAGTTTAATAGCTCTCTGGCAGTAGATGTCTGCTGTATTTTTCTCGGTGTAGAGAGAAGCGGTCATTTTAACTGTGCCGGTGAGACCGGTATCGGTGCTGTCTTTTACAACGTTTGCGACAACGGGAGCCTGAACATAGGGCTTGTTTGCACCGTCTTCATACCATTCGTAGTAGTAAAGGCTCTTGCCATAGCGGTCATCGGGAGCGGTTTTAACATCTACGTAGGTGTATTTTGTGCTTGAAAGACCTCCGCTGAAGGTTCCTGCACCATAGTTTAGTGAGGATATATTTTTGTAGGTGCCACCTTCGGCAACATCGATGTTGCCTGTGCCATATTTATAGCCGGTGGAATTGTTTGAATCTGTTTCATCAAAGGTGATTGTTTCCATGGAGTAGTTTTGATGTGCAGATACATTTACAACGGCAAGCCCTGCAAAAAGCGATGCAATCATTGTAAGTGCAAGCACAAGTGAAAATACTTTTTTCATAATACTTTTCCTTCCTTTTTATTTTTTTGAATAATAATCCTTACAGGATATTCATTCACCTATCCTTGTTAACGGATAGTGAATGCCAAATAATACGGAACGGGGAGTTTATTTGGCATTCATTATGCGTTAACTCATTAATCTAAGACATAAATTGGGGGTTGTAGGGGGTGATTGAAGATGGAATTGGCACCGGAGCGTTGCCTCCCTTGCCTAAAGGGAGGGGGACCAAGCCTTGCTTGGTGGTGGGATACAGAAAACGCTCAAATACTGTATTTTCAAGTATTCTAAGCTTGTGTATATATCCTCCCACCGCTAACGCGGTCCCCCCTCCTTTAGGCAAGGAGGGCAACGCATTAGCCCAATTCCATCTCCCCTACAAACTCCAATTTATTAAATTTTAAAATCAACCGTCAGGCTACTCAACAAATCCCATTTTAATCACGGGTACGATATTTCCGCCTACCCAAAGGAACACAGAAGCTTTATACATCGTGCCGTCATCGGGAATGTTTATCATATCGTGCAAAGTAACATTGTCATTCAGATTGAGTGTCTGAACTCTGACATATTTTAAGACCGGAGCATCCTTTTGATTTATCTGCTCGATGGGAAATTTGCCAAAGTACAAATCGTCAAGCAAAACCTCGTGATATGCATAAGCATAGCTGTTTTGCTGGAAGTAGAAATATGCCCCCGATTCTTTAAAGAAGTTCTGAACAACCGTTGATGTGCCTGAAATGGTTGAAGTAACCGAGCTGTCACCTGATTTTGCAAAGGTTGCTTCATATTCACCGGATGCGGTGTCCATAACCAGTTTAAAATCATACCATGCGTTTTTAACGTCTTTGGTTGAAATGTCAAAGCTCTGACCGAGACATTTTACAGTGCCGTTGTAGCTGTAGAAAAGAGGTGTTGAACCCACCGACGGAAGAAGCTGAAATACATGGGCGTTCTTCAGATTAACCGAGAAAGAAATTTCATATTTTTCGCTTGTTACGAATTGGGGATAAAATTTTAATCTCGGATACTGACAATCGTTGTTTGCAATGCTTTCGAAGCCTTCTTTGGGGCTGTCATTGTTATCAATTTTGCCGTCGCCATTGGTGTCGGTATCAATTTTTTGCGGTGCCATAAACCTCAGGGCACTGCCGTTTTTGCCGGTTGGCTCAATGGCAACAATGGGAAGCTGTGAACCGCTTGTATAACCATAAACCCATTTGCCGCCAAGTCCTTCGGGCATTGCGTTTGTGCCTTCGGGAATTTGGAATCCTTCAAAGGTCAGGGGTCTTTCCGACTGATATTTGCCAACTTCATAGAGTGCTGTTATGAAATCGAGAGTAGTGCCGGAGGGAATTTCGCTTTCATATTCAAACCCGTCAAAGCCATAGGCTGAAAACTCTTTAATTTCACAATTATCAGACTGTGAAACAAGCTTTATAAATTTTGCATACTTATCGGGAGTGAAGCTATAGGTAAGGTCGGTTCCCGAAAGGGTTGCAACCCCGACAAATTCTGTGCCGTCATTTGAATAGTACAGCTTGAAATCTGCCTTTGAGCCTGTCAGCGAAACATAGTTTGCAAGTGATTTTTCGCTAAGCTCGAAAATAACCGAATCATCCGTATTTAAAATGAGAGAAGTTTCGGAGTTGTTATCTGTTGTGTTTGCGGCATTATCAAGGCTCGAGTACACTCCTGTTACATTGAGCTTTTTGTAGCTTGCTTTTTCAAATTTATTTTTTTCTTCTATTATATATACAGTGTAAATTGACTTTGTTCCCGATTTTGTCAATGTGATTTTTGCTGTTCCCGGAAGCGAACCCGGATATTCAACATTCACACTGCCGTCCCCCACTGCTTCAATCGTTGGTACTGATGAAGAAGCGGTTTTGTATTCATAGTGATATACATCGGAGGCAAAATCTGAAATTGCTTCGCCATTGACCGATATGGATGAAAGCTTTGGACCGTCGGTTTCTGCCTCGACGTTATCAAGTGTCCAATTGGCAATGGGAGTAAGTTCGGGGAGAGTTACATCTTCATAATACATTCCGGGTGTGAAGCAAACCGCAATGTCCGCGTCGGTAAGATTTGTGAGATGCACAAAGAGCTTTGAGTAACCGGCGTTTGCATTCTGACCTGCGGGATTTGGCGAGTTTGGAAGAGGAACTGCGCCCATTGTGCCAAATTCCCCGTCAGTGAGAAGGGTAACATACATCTTGTTGCCGTCGATATCGAGCTCTGCAACCTTGTTGTTATCAAGAAGGGTTATGTTTGCTTTGGTGTGCATAAACCAATAGAGCTCGTTGTCGCCGCTTGATTTTTTTGCAATGCCTCTGATTTCATCCTTCAGAAGAATGGAAGTGCGGTCATTGATAAACTTCATTGCTCTTGTGGCAGATGATGCATAGCCTTCGTAAGCGCTTGTCATATCGAGAACTGCAATTGATGAAGCTTCGTTATGTTCAACTCTTGTCATAACACCAACGGCATCGAGAGTCTGATCGTAAACCCTTGAATCGGGGTTGATTACGATTGTGTTGTGACCCTCGGCACGGTTGCGATATTTGGTGTAATAATCAACAAGAAGGTTATAGTTTTCACTGCCGAGATCCTCTGCAAAACGGTCACCGAAAGAATCAATTACAAACTGTCCGATGTCGAGGTGTCCCTGGGCAGGCTGATTCTCACCGCCGTGGAGACCTGCAAAAATCAGCCCTTCGTCAACATCGGCATTGCGCATTGTGACGATTTCGGAATCTTTGAGATAGTAGTCGGTTTCAAGCTCCATGTCGGCGCTTTCAAAACGATGGTTACAATAAATAAGGTCTCTGAAATCGGGTTCAACACCATATTCATCCATAAGCATAAACTGTGCCTTTGCAAAATCGTCTCTGTTAAAGCGTGTTGCGTGGTAGAAAAACTCTCTTGTGTTTGGAAGGTCGCCGGGTTTTGATGCCTCTGCATTTGAAATATTGAAGGAATATTCACCGGTAAGTGCAAGAGGTGCTTCGGAGGTTTTTGAAACGCCGGGAGCATCCATGATGCCATAATCTGTTCCTGCACATGAGGCAAGAGCAGCACAGGCTTCGGTCATTGTTTCGCAGGAAAGTCTTGCATAGGCAGGACCTTCGTACCAGTCACCGGAGGGTGAAAAACGTGTTGCGGAATAGTAAATAATTTTTGTGCATTCCTCAAGAACTCTTTCACACTTTGCTCTGTCTTCGCCTTCGCATTCATCAAAGATTGCAAGGGCTGACATAAGTGCACCGCCACAGCACACAAAGTTCCAGTTGCTTACGCCGGAGTGGAAGTCATAGCTTCTTCCCTCTTTTCTCCATGAGCTGTAAACAGGTTTTCCGTCGAAGATATCACACATAACGGTGAGACCTTTGTCCACTATGTTGCGTCTCATAAGAGCACGTTGCTCTGGAGTCATCCAGTCATAGAGCCAGTCATAGGTTATTGCCATACCGTTCATCATCTGACCGCAGTCAAGAAGATGAACCGGGTTCCAGTCGGGGAAGGTGTCGGCACAAATCGTGCTTACTTCAAGCCATGCACGCTCGGCATATTTTTCTTCGCCGGTGAGCTTATACATAAATGCATTGTAGCCGCCAACTGCCCAAACCTGAGCGGACTGTTCTCTCATACGGATGTGGTCGGTGGGGCCGTAGGTTACGGGGGCTACATTTGCATAATTGTTTGCCTTGGATCTGATGGTATTCAGCCATTCGGCTTTTACGGGTTCATAGCTTGCGTCTGCGATAATTCCCGTTTCTTTTTTTATTCTGTCAAAGGTTGCTTCGGTTGCCATGATTCGGGGGTGTTCTCCCGATTCAAACCTTGCCGAAATGTCGGAAACTATTTTTTCGGCTGTGGGAAATTCGAAAAGCATCTGACCGATAATTCCCGAAAGAATTTTTCGATTTGTTCGCCAGTTGTAGGAAACCGTGTTCTTGCTCATTATGTAAAGATCGGTTAATTCGTCATCGAAAACCTTGAGACCTGCCACGTTTGCATAGGCATTTATTTCAATGAAGTCAACTCCATTTAGTTTCTTTACCCATGAGGTAACATCCTTACCGTTTATAAAGGTTTTTCCCGAAATGCTTTCGTGCATTGTGAGGAAAATGTAATCTGCACTGTCGAGGGGAATGTAGAGTGTGCCGTTTTCCATGAAAGCTTTGCCGGGCATATTTATAATTCCGAAATCTGAAACCGCTTTGGATGAGCCGGGATAAAAGGCACCGCTTTCCGACAAGGCTGATTTCACTTCGGCTTCTAAAGCAATGTAGTCTGCTTTTGACTGAAGCGGAACAAATGAAATGAGTGATATAATCATTGTCATTGCCAGAAGTAATGATAATATTCTGTTTTTCATTTTGTTCTCACCTGCTTTCTATGTATATTAGTTTCAAACCGTCTTTTAAGAATTTTATTTTTAGGGCTTCTCCAAGATGAATTTTGCATCGGAGCGTGAGCCTCCCTTGCCTAAAGGGAGGGGGACCAAGCTTTGCTTGGTGGTGGGATATAGAAAATACCTAATCACAATATTTTCAAATATTTTAATCCGGTACACGTATCCTCCCACCGCTTAAGCGGTCCCCCCTCCTTTAGGCAAGGAGGGCTTTTGCTTCTACCCATTCTTATCTTCCGGAAAATGATAAACTGTTTATTGGTTACTTAATTGACAGTAATGTTTATCTGAAGAAAGCAAGACCCAAGCATGGCTTGGTGGGAGGATACAACAACATCAATAACACTTACAAAGCCATAGCTTTTTTTATATAGTTATCAATAAATTCGCATACCTCTTTAAAATTTCTATTTATTTCACAATTGGGTATTCGTATTACCGTTAAATCTCTGTCATTTAATTTAGATGTGCGTATTTTATCCTTTAATAATCCTTCCGGATTATAATGCTGAGAGCCATCCAATTCAACAATCAATTTAGCTTTGCTGCAATAAAAATCTGCAATATAATTATCAATGACCTTTTGTTTTAGAAAACGCACCGGATAATTGCTCAAAAAGTCATACCAAAGATGTTTCTCTTCTTTTGTCATATTTTTTCGAAGTTGCCTTGCATAGGGAGTTAAATTCCTGTTATGTTTTCTTTCCACTGAAAATTCCTCCTATATCCTCCCACCGCTCACGCGGTCCCCCCTCCTTTAGGCAAGGAGGGCAACGCACCGACCAATTTTCAACTAAAAGAAAACCAATTTATCTGATTATTAGTTAGTTATCAGAATCTTCGAGATATCTTCAAATATAACTAAGTTGATTCCACGTCTATTAGCGGGTAGGATTATTTCTCTGCAAGTAAATACCGACTAACATACATTATATAATTAAAAACTAATCAGCATTTATTTGAAGAGAAGCTTTAAGCCTGCCGTGTATCCGTACTGCCTTAAAATTTTAAGCAGTACGGATACTTAAGCAATGCTTAAGATGATTTATGAAAAAATGTATCAGTTGTAATTATTGAAATTTGTTTTGCACAAACGTTTTAACAAAAATCAAATTATTTTGTATAAACCTTGAGCTCTGTGGGACTGAACCAGCCTTGTTTTGCTGCGTCACTTCCCGGATTTACAATGCCTGTGCCGGTTACTCTGATGTAACGGGCGCTTACACCTGCAAGGTCAAAGTTCTGAAGTTCGAGAGTTGTACCGCCATCTCTTCCCTGCCATACCTTTGTCCATGCTGTTCCATCTTCGGAAATTTCGATGAAAAACTCATTTTGTCTCTGGTCACCCAGGTAGAACGCAAGTGACAAATAGTGGATGGGTTTTGCCTCTCCAAGGTCTACGCAAATCCAACCGGGCTGTTCAACCGAGAATCTGGTGCCGAAGTCATTGTCGAATGCACTCTCGGGCGGATTTTCAGGCTGAGGAATTGACGATGCGGTTACTTCTGCAATGTCAAGCTCGGTGTAGCCCTGGTCGGCAAGGGACTGAGGCGGAACATTGAAGCGGATACCGTATACGTTTTCATAGACACCGTTATTGATTTTGATTTCAATATTTCCGGGCCACTCGTCAGGATAGATAACTTCAACTTCGCCGTCACCGGTTGCTTCAATTTCGGGTATGGGTGATGTTGCAAGTTTGAGAGCCTGAATATAGAAGTTTCTGTCAGGGTTGAAGCCGAGGATTTCTTTGCCGTCAAGCTTGAGGGTGTCGAGTTTGGGAAGAACACCTACAGATACCTTTTCGGGATCTTCAAGTTCCCATGTGTCGATGGGAGTAACTTCGGGATATTTTATGCTTCCGCCAACAGGTGTGTATACAAGAGGTGTGAAGCATACACTGATTGTAAAGTCTTCAACATCCTCCAAGTGGATGTAGAGCTTGCAATATGCGGCATTGCTTGACTGACCTGCAATCTGAGGCGAGGTGGGAAGCTGTTTTGCTTCCATAACTCCGAACTTACCAACATCTGAGAGAAGTTTTACTTCCATACGGTTACCGCCCATATCAAGAATTGCGGTTTTGCCGTCTTCGGAAATTGTGGGGTTGAGAGCCTGAGTGTGCATGAACCAGTAAACTTCGTTCTTGCGGTCACTCTTAACTTCGTCCTGAAGAACAATTGAAGTTCTTCCGTTAACAAATCTCATACCACGGATAACACTTTCAGTAACGTCGGCATAGTTACAGGTGATGTCGGTGGTCATTATTGCACTTACTTCGTTTGATTCAAATCTTTCAATCTTTGCATAACCGTCAAGCAAAATATCATCGGGGCGGTCATCGGGGTTGAAGATGAGAAGGTTGTGACCTTCACCACGTTCACGGTATTTCGCATTGTTATAACCGGGAAGGTTATAGTTTTCTATGGGCAAGTCACAAACGAAACGGTCACCGAAGGAGTCGATGTAGAAGTTACCGGTATCAAGGTCACCGTTGGCTATTGTTGTCTGACCTGCATGAAGACCGCCGAAGAGCATTGTTTCGGCATTCCAGCTGCTTCTGATTGCCGCAGTTTCAACCATGCGGTAGTACTTGTCAAGTGAGAGAGCCGAGTATTCTGTTGAAGGATCGCCAACGCAGGCAATCATTTCACGGAAGTCGGGGTCTATGTTGTTGTCAAGCATGAGCTTATAGCGGTAGTTTCTGAGATCCTGGTCGTCGTTGATGTTAGCAAGCCAGAAAAGGTCTTTGGAGTCGAGAGTTGCAACATCAAGTGCACCTGCGTTACCGTAGTTAAGAGTAGCCTTACCTGCAAGGGCAAAGGGGAACCAGCCGGCTTCGGCAAAGCCGGGAGAATTGATGAGACCATAGGCTGTGGGGTTAATCATCTGAAGTGCCCAGCAGCCTTCGACGCAGGATTCAATAACGAGCTGCCAGTAGGAAGGACCTTCCAAACATCCGCCGTCGGGAGCAAGACCCTTAATTGTGCCTTCAAAGCTTTCGATTGAAGAGCCGATAACCTGTTTACAAATTTCGGGTTCTTCATCCATGATGGCTATGGAGCACATAATAACACCGGCATTGATAACGGAGTTCCAGTTATCATAACCTTTTGAACCCCAGAAACGGGATTTTCTGTATTCTTCAAGACCGAATTTGACGATTGTGTCTCTCACGAGTTTTCTCTGGTCTTCGTTCATCCAGTCATAGAACCAGTCATAGCCGTTGGCATAGGCAATCATAAAGGTTCCTGTGTCGAGCCAGTGCTTTGCATGGTTCCAGTCGGGATATGAGCCTACGCCCATTTTTTCCATCCATGTCCATGCGTGCTCTGCATATTTTTCATCACCTGTCATACGCCACATGAAGCCCGTCCATCCGAGAACAAGTCGGATTCTGTCACAGTGAACTCTCATTCGGATACCGTCGGTGGTGCCGTATTCGGGGAGTTCGATTTTCATGATGTAGTTTTCGGTGTGGGTTTTAATCTTTTCGAACCAGTCTTTTTTGATTTCGCTGGTTGCAACCTCGTGCTTGATTCTTTCGAAATCATCTGCAGTTGCCCAAATACGAGGATGCTCGCCTACAGCAAATTTTGCTCTGAGGTCCTGTTCAATCTGTTCACCGTCGGGACGGTCATAGCACATTGAAGCCATAAGCTCCTGAATGATTTGTTTATCATCATACCAGTTATAGTCAACCTCAATATCGGAGAAAAGAATGATTCCGGTTTCTTCCCAGAGGTTTTTGCCGGAGAGTTCGGAGAAAAGCTTTGATGCAACATAGGTTCTGCCGTTTTCGATGAAAACAACATGGTCGCCGTCTCTCTTTTCGCCGTCAACGGTAACTTCGCCCGATGCGGTTGCAATTTTGACTTCTTTGTCGTTAACAGTCATAGATGTTGTTTTGGTGTTTGCATCCCATGCCACTTTTCCGCCAAAGGCTTCGGCACCGTATTTAACGGGGATATAGGTTTCACCGTCTTTTTCGATGGCGGTAACCTTACCTTCATCCATTTTCTGAACTTCGCCGTCTATGTAGTAATTGGAACTGTCAACAAAGAATCCGAGCTTGTTTGCCATGTAAACATCCATAAGCTCTTTACCGGCTCCTTCACCGATATCCCAGTCGTAAGCTGCAATCTGTGCAGGGGTGAGAGGAACATCACCCTCATAGATTTTCATGTTATCAAAGTAGCCTTCGGTTGTGGCAGATTTGCCGATACCTGTGAAGTGAACTCTGATAAAGTCCATGGATTTTGCATTGTCTGAAAGAGGAGCATCGGAAACACGAAGCTTATAGTTTATGTAGAGGTCAACCTTTTTGTTGTCAAGGTCAACAGCATAGGAAACGGTTGTAAACTTACCCTCGGGAAGAGTGTAGCCCGAATCCTTGCCGGCACAGGTTACGTGGTTGGCTGTTGTGAAGCCGCCGAGACCCCATGTTGTCTGAGAGGTGGTGGAACCTTCAACCGCGTTGTACACTGTGAGGTTTTTAGTGGGAACACCTGCGGGGTTATCGATGCGGACATCAAACTGAACAATAAACTTGCCTCTTACGCCCTCTTTGAAGGATTTGGTGTGGAACATAAAGTCGGCAGATGCACTTTCGCTGGGTCTTGCCTGCATAAGAATACTTCTGTCACGCTCAGAGGGAACAGGAGCAATTCCTGAATGGTGAGTCTTTGCGGTATAGGAAGAGATTGAAGATGTCGGAGGCATCTCTCCTATGGTGTAGCTGTTGAAGTCGTCGGAATATAACCATTTATATGCCGTTGTCTGCACAGGCTTTTCCTCGGCAGCGTTTGCCGAAATCGCCGGAAATGCAAAAAGCGAAGCAAGAATGGTTATAACAACAACCAGTGAAAGTGCTTTTTTCATTAATTTCATGTGTGATCTTCCTTTCTTGAAAATATTGTTAACAGCACTATATTTTATGTCAATATTCTGCGAGAAGTCCAACAAAGACATCATACAGAATTTTATTATAGACATTATAACATTTTTAAAAAAATAATGTAATACTGTCAAAGGACATCCTGATTTTGCCATGTCCTTACAGAGCAGTTTCCGGCATTTTTTGAGGCTTTCAATTTAACAAATTTTTAACAGTTTTTTTGTGTATTTTTCACAACCAAAAAAAGCGTAATTTTTTGTATAAAAAAAACACCGTGAAACGGTGAGGGAAATAGCGTTGCATTCTCCTCAGGGAGAAGGGGGACCACCGTTAGGTGGTGGTTGAGGTGTAGTTGCTACTCCGAGAGCAGAGCACAAGTGCAATAGCGATTGGTAAGTAGCAACGTTAAAACAACGTAATAAAGCATATTAGAGCTAATTTATAATTCACATTTTACAGTTATTTATCTAACGGCTTCGTCAACGAAAAAAGGTTTCCGGACGAAGCCTACACCTCATCCACCGCTCACGCGGTCCCCCTTCTCCATGAGGCGAAGGCAACGCCTCAGCCCAATCTCATCTTCCCCATAAACTCCAATCAACAAATTACTCTTTTGCCTTATTTTTATATTCTGCCGGTAAGCAGCCATAATAGTTTTTGAATGCGGAATAAAACCCTCGTACGGAGCTATAGCCCACGCTTTGTGCAATTTTGAACACGCTCCAGTCGGAATTAAGAAGCATATGTGCAGTTTTTTCCATGCGCATTTTAACGATAAGATCCTTGAAAGTGCATCCAAAATAATCTTTCACAAGACGGCTGGCCTGACGTGGCGACAAATGAAGTGCATCGGCAATTTCTTCGAGCGAAACATCACGCATGAAGTTGTGGTGAATGAGGGTTTGAATTTTATATTTGCGAAGGCTGTCACTGTCGGGCTGATTTATTGATTTGGCATTGGGCATGCCTATTGTTGCAGAAATTAATCTGATTATTATTTCATAAAATAGCAATCCGATTGAAAGCCAGTCTCCGCTTTCTTCTTTGGCATCAATATCCAGCATTAATTTGCCAACATCCGGACATTTGGGGATGTAAGTATGGTCCTTCTTGATTATTTCGGTCAGCATGCCGTAGAGATCGGGACCTCCCGAAACACCGTTTGGTGCAATATCAAACTGCAACCCTATTCCTGCTTTGGACACATCTTCGCATTTATGCATGATATTTGGTGAAACAACAACCAAATCACCAATATTCAAATTGAGTATTTCATCCTCAAACACAAGATTATAATCACAATCTCCCCCACCGATTAATTCGTAGCATGAATGGGTATGCATGGGAGAATAATCTTTCTTCTGACCGGAAGACGGCATAGCATCCCGTGTTACCATGGTTATTTTTATATTTTCGATGTTATAAACATGTTCTCTAAACGAAGTATCTTTCATTAACAATTCACTGTATATCATTTTGTTCACAATTCATCCCCCATTCTCAAAAAGCCTACTTCGCTTTCTTTTTATACTCTTTCGGCAAACATCCGAAATGGCTTCTGAAAGCCGAATAAAAACCCCTTACGGAGCTATAGCCAACCTGACTTGCAATCTTTGAAACATTGTCATCGGAACGAAGAAGCATTTCCCCTGCCATTTGCATGCGAATTTTGGTTAGCAGTTCTTTGAAGGTGCATCCGAATTTTTCTTTTATGATGCGGCTGACCTGCCTTGACGATAAATGAAGATTGTCTGCAAGATCGGAAATGGTGATATCCTCACGAAATCTCGAATGTAAAAGAGTGTGAATTTTGTGAATACGCAAATTAGAATTGTCTGAAGTTGCGCCGTTGTAGATGTGATGAGCGGCACCGGTAAGCCTTACAAGTCCCATCAAGAACTGATGACACAATGTCGAAAGAGCAAATATGTCTTTTTCTTCGCATTTTTCACGGATATTGGTGAGTATATCACTAAGTTCAATGAGACCCGGAATTTTAACATAGTTTCCGTCAATGATTTTGGAAATGATTTTGTATAAATCAAGAGTTCCTTTTTTGCCGTTTTGTTCAATGTTAAAGTACATGGTATTTGTTAGCGAATCGGATTCGGAACCTAACATTGCATGAGAAACAGAGGGAGAAATAACAAGCATTTCACCCTCATTGAGAGAAATTTTTTCGTCACAAACCATTACATAAAGGCACCCTTTTTTACAAAGAAAAAGCTCATATCCGGAATGAAAGTGCATAACAACATGTGTTGGTCTTTTGTAGTTGTGAACATTTGTTTCCTGAGTGATGAGAGTCATTTTTACATTTTCAATATTTGAAACAAATTCATTTGAAAATACTTCGGGATATACCAATTCATTATCAAATTCCATGCTTACACCTCATTTCATAAGGTTTGTTTTCTGTACAATAATTATATCACAAAAATTCAGAAATGCAAGATTTTTGTTTGAGGAAATCAAATCGATAAATTTGAGTTTAGCCGTGAGTTTAACACAAGGACGAAAGGCTCCTCTGCCTAAGGGGAGCTGGCAGTGAGCATAGCGAAACTGACTGAGGGGTATTATTGAAACCATTGATATTCCTGCGTTTCGTACCCCTCCGTCTTTGCCTTACAGCAAATCCACCTCCCCTTAGGCAGGGGCGATGCTTGCCGGTGGCAAGCGTTTATCGCCGACCGAATCGAAGATGAGACCGGCTTTCGATTTAGCTCAGTTTGTTGTCAGCCCGCTAAACCCCAATTTACAGTTCAGTGTTTTACAAAAAAGCAGAAGCTACCGCCTCTGCTTTTTTGATTGAATATATTTTTGTGATGATTACCAGAACATTTTAAAATCTTTGAGAGCATATCTTGCAAGAGCTTCAAAGTAGAAATAGTCACCGTAAACTGCACATTCGCCAACGCCCTGTTTGCCGGGTTTAGTGTGAGTAACTTCCAAAAGAACACCATCGGCATTGTCGTTATCATAGTTTGCATACTTTTCGATGAGTGAGTTGAGAATGAGGGTTGCAGCATTTTCATATACAGTTTTGGTTTCACCATCTTCAATGTGTTTTGCCATTTCGTTGAAACCGCAAACAGCAATCGCACCCGCACTGGCGTCTCTTTCTTCGCCGCTTCCGTCGGTGAAGAAGAAATCCCAATAAGGAACATAATCTTCGGGAAGGTGGTTAAGATAGTAGCTTGAAATCTTTTCGTGAACGTTTTTGAAATCTTCGTTTTTGGTGTAGGAATAGGCAATAGGGAAACCGTATACACCCCATGAATTACCTCTTGACCAGCAACCTTCAAGAGAATAGCCCTGACCTGAATAGGGATGAAGAGGCTTGAAGGTTTCTGCTTCAAACTGGAAGTGATGCCATGTTGAACCGTCTTCACGAACAATGTTTTCGATGGTTTTGTAGCAGTGGTCAACGGCGGCTTTTGTGTATTCTTCTCTGCCAAGCTCTTTGCCTGCCCAGAAAAGAATGGGAGCGTTCATCATTGTGTCAACAATAATACGCCAGCTTGTGAGACCACCGGGATAGCCTGTGTGAAGAATGTATTTGCCAACGGGTGTGTAGTGAGCAAACATTTCTTCGGCACCTTTGATGGCAAGCTCTTTTGCATATTCATTGCCGCAGGCTTTCCATCCGCCAACACAGGAGGGAGTGAACACAAAACCAACATCATGGTCGTTGAGACCGATTTTTTCGTCAAGTCTCCATTTGTATGTATCGAGATGCTTTTCGGCAACTTTTTTGAATTTTTCGTCACCGGAAAGAAGGTATGCAAGCCAGAAACAGCCTGTGAACATACCGCATTCCCAGTTTCTGTTTTCACCGGGAACATATTTAAAATCCTGACTGCAGGTACCGGGGAAAGCCTGTTCGAATGCGGGAATAAGCTTTGCAAGGCGGTCGCAGGCAGCTTTTATTGCTTTGTCCAATTTCTCTTTTGAAATATTTGCCGGTTTTGCAAATTTTTCGGGATTGTTAAGTGTTAAACTCATGGTCAAAACCTCTCTTTCGGATTTTGTTTATTATACTACACATTTTTCTGTTTTTCAATCACCTTATGCGACACAAGAAAAAAGAAATGTCCGATTTTTGCATATTTATTTAAGGAAAAGTTCAAGAGTGCAGATTGTTGTTTTGGGTTTAATGCCGGGAACATCAAAAGCAAGACGGTTGTTGCCTCTTTGGTGAGTAATAATTTCGGAACCGTCGTGAAGAAGCTGTGCATAGTCGAGCTTGTCGGCAATGTTTTCCATGATGAGCTCGGAATAGGGATAGTCAATCATGTGAACATAAAGGCGTTTGCCGTCTTCGGACTGAGTGAGAAGGCATCCGTTGGGTGCGGTAAACTCGGGTTCTGCCTTGGTGCAACCGTAGATACTTCTGCCGTTAACCTTCATCCATTCGCCGAAAACATCGAGAGCATCATTTGCTCTGTAGTCAAAGTTTCCTCTTGAGGTGGGGCCCACATTCATGATGAGGTTTCCGCCACGTGAAACACTGTCTAAAAGTGTGCGAATCATCATTTCGGGGGTTTTCCAGCTCATTTCATCACGGAAATATCCCCACGAACCCGAGAAGGTGTGGCATGATTCCCACACTGCAAGCTCATCTGTGCCGGGATATTTCATCCATTCGGTGGTGAGAGTCTGTTCGGGAGTGAAAATGTCCTGATCGATATTTGCACGGTTATTGATGATGATATCGGGATTGATTTCTCTTATCATTTTGATAAGGTTTTCTGCATCCCAAGTGTTTTTATCTGTCCAGCCCATCCACTCCTTGTAACGGGAAAGTGCAAGACGGTTAACCCAGTTATCACTGATTTTTTCTTTTGAAGGATAGGAAAAATCGAACCACAAAATGTCGATTTTGCCGTAGTTTGTGAGAATTTCTCTCACCTGATTGTGGAGATATTCTCTGTATTTTGCCATGTCTCTGCCTTGATTTTGTTCAAAGGCATCTTCATCGGCACGGCGTGGGTGGAAAAGGTCAATCTGATAGTCGGGATGATGCCAGTCGATGAGAGAATAATAAAGTCCGACTTTTAAGCCTTCCGCACGGAAAGCTTCAACATATTCTTTGACAATGTCTCTGCCAAAGGGAGTGTTAGTGGATTTGTAGTCGGTGTATTTTGAGTCAAAAAGGCAAAAACCTTCGTGATGCTTTGCGGTGAGCACGGCATATTTCATGCCTGCTTCTTTGGCTTTTTTTGCCCATTCCTTTGCATCAAAAAGATCGGGATTAAAATATTTGAAATATTTTTCATATTTTTCTTCGGGAATTTCTTCGAGGGATTTTATCCATTCGTGACGGGCAGGCATGGAATAGAGACCGAAGTGAATGAACATTCCGAAACGGTCATTGACAAACCATGAAGTGTCACCGTCTGTTTTTTTGAGTTTGTAGCTTGACATTGGAATTCTCCTTTGCTATTTGTATTTTAGATTATTATACCTTTGGAGAAAATAAAAGTCAATTGTCATTTGGGAAAATGTGAATATATTACCACTTTTTTGGATTATTGTCATATCTAAATCTTTTTGTCGCCATCTTTACATTTGTGTTTTTATGTGATATAATGAATAAGCCAAACAAGTTATAAATATTTTAGCAACAGGTGTATTTTTATACCCCTTATTTTGTTATGAATAATTTTCAAATCAATTATCAGATTAATAATTGGTAAAAACGCAAATTTTGAAATCTGATAGTTGAATTGTTTTTAATCATAACAATAACCTGTTGCGATGACTTGTTTGGCGACGGTCACAAAGTTTGCGTTTTTCATGCGTCGGCTTTGTCCGGCGCATTTTTTGATTTGAGGAGAAATATATTATGTGGGAGAAAGAAGTTATGCTAAAATTCTATGAGCGTGTTATACCAAAGCCACGAACTATTGATGTACTCGAAATTTTTGATTGTCTGGAAATAGTATGCAATGATCTTGCAAGATATGGAATTGAATATGATGAAATAATGAGAATATGTGACAAATATATTTTACCAATGAAATGGGAAACAGACAAAATGATTTTAAAACAAAAAGAAAAAGCAGAATGTAAAAATACATTGATTAACGAATAAACAAATGAATTATGCAGATGAACCGACCCCCGAAAGTTAGACCAAAAATCTAACGATTAGGAGGTCGGTTTTTTCATGGCAAAATATAGTTATGAATTTAAATTAAAAGCTGTTCAGGCATATCTGAACGGAGAAGGCAGTTATGACTATCTTGCAAAAAAAATACAATATATCTGCATGTAGCAAGTTCAAAGAATGGGTTGCATCATACAAGGAATTCGGCAAGGAAGGGATAATGCGTTCAAGGCGAAATAAAAATTACTCTTTTCAGTTTAAGCTTTCTGTGGTAGAATTGTATCTATCAACTGAAGTCTCATATCAGGAATTGGCTTTGTCACAAGGTATAAATAATCCATCAATAATAGCTAAGTGGGTTAATGATTTCAGAATTACCGGACCTGATGCTTTGAGACCTAAAAAGAAAGGTCGTAAGAAAACATTGGATATAATAGAATTAAGAAAACCTTCTACGTCTAACGAAGAAAAGCCTGTGGACACAAGTGCTGAACACATTAAAGAACTTGAGGATGAATTGCTTAAACTTAGAATAGAGAACGCATATTTAAAAGAATTGAGGAGACTGCGTTTAGAGGAGGAAACTCTTCTGAAAAAACAGCGAGAATCGTCCACAGTCTCCGAGGACAGTTCAAATTAAAAGACATTCTCGCAGTGATAGGTTTTCCAAAGGCAACATATATGTATTGGCAAAAGCGGTTAGATAGAGAAAGCCCAAATAAAGAACTTGAAGATAAGATTATGAAAATTCGTAAGGAACATAAGGATTTTGGTTATCGCAGAGTTTGTGGAGAATTAATAAGTCAAGGAATTAAAGCTAACAAAAAACGAGTTCAAAAAATAATGAAAAAGCTTAATCTTCAAGTAACTACATTTACTCGCAAAAGTCGTAAATATAGTTCATACAAAGGAAAAGTTGGTAAAATTGCTCCTAATAGAATTAACAGACGATTTAATACAAGCATCCCGCATCAAAAGATAACTACAGACACTTCCGAATTTAAGTATTATGAGATAGACAGCAAAGGCAGAATGGTGATTAAGAAATTGTATTTAGATCCATTCCTTGATCTGTTTAATGGTGAAATTTTAAGTTACAGTATATCACAAACACCATCAGCTATCGGTATATTATCTGCCCAAAGTCAAGCAATAGAAATAACATCTGATTGCCCATATAGAAGAACATTTCATTCTGATAGAGGGTGGGCATATCAAATGGGTTCATATTCATTTGCACTTAAAGAAAACAAAATCTTTCAAAGTATGTCTCGCAAGGGTAATTGCTATGATAACTCTGTAATGGAAAATTTCTTTGGAATATTAAAGCAGGAAATGTATTACGGAACTACATATTACAGTTTTGAAGATCTTAAAGAAGCTATTGAAAAGTACATAAAATATTATAACGAGAAAAGAATTAAAGAGAAACTTGGGTGGATGAGTCCGGTACAATATCGACTTAACACCTTGGCTGCATAAAAATAGCGTAGCAGTCATTTAAACTACTACGCTATAAAAAGTCTAACTTTTTGGGGTCACATCAAGACAGCCCCTTTAAAATCTGTCCTTTTTTTAAACATTTTTATTGTTGCATACCTGATGATTGCGTGATATAATTAAGGCATCTTATCAAACAAAAGGGGTTGTCAGAATGATAACATGCACAGAGTTTATACCGCTTTACAGCGAATTTTTCAAATATCTTGAAGAAAGAGAAGGTCACGATGCAGTGCTTGAATATTGGTATCACATTTCAGACACCAGCATCGGCGACAAAACAAATCCAAATTCAATGGCTTATCACTGCGACAGACTCGGTGGATATGACGGTTCAGCCAAATACTGGAGTCACACAACAACAGAAGAAGCCTGCGATACATACGGAATTACCAATAATGAAAAAGGCTACAGATTTTCGATTATGAGATACTGTCCTTCAAGAGGGATGCTTAATTCATTAAAGCACATTGAACCCTACTACGACTATTGCGAGCACTGCAAAATCATTTATTCACGAGTTCTTGAAAAATACGGAATTGTGTATGAAAGAAATCAGTCGGAGGTTGCAAACGCGAGATGCTCATCAGTGCTGTACCGTGCAGATAACCCGCCCGATTTTGACATTCACAATCTTACCGATGAAGACCTGGAGAGAATGGCAAACGAACCCGGTGCCAAGGTTACGGAATGCAAGAGAGAGGGCAAAAAATACCTTCACCGCGATTTCCATCTTCTCGGAGACAACGCCCTCTCCTACTGCGGAATGAAATATGGTGATGAGGCTGTCATCGGATTTTTAACATCATATGTCAAAAACTTCTATGCACCTCAGATTGCAGAAATTCACGAAAAAGGTCTTGTTCGACTTAAGGAATGGATTGAAAACATTTATGAAGTTGAAGAGGCTTCAGATGTTCTTCACACAGAGCTTTCGGGCGATGTACTCACTGTTACCATTGACAAGAGCCCTGTTATTGAGTTCATGCACACTCTCAATCAAAAACCCGGAAAATATTACATAGAACAGACACGTACGCTCTATAAGGCAATTGCAGACGAATGCGGTTTCAAGTTTAACCTTGAATATTACAACGAAGACGGAGCAACAAAATTCAGCTTTTCAAAATAGTTTTTAAATCAAAGACAGGTAAGCGAAATTACAAACGGCGCAATTACGCAAAGTTCAGTGGGAACAGCGCTTTCCATCGGTGTTTCCGTATCGGTTGGTATTTTATCAAAGAATTTGAAAAACTTATAAAATCTGACAATAATACGATATTACCGGAGCAGTAGAAAGCGAAATGTTTTTTACTGCTCTATTTTTGTGAATAACCATATTAAATTACAAATATATTGATTATGCGAGGTGTTATGTATGAAAATATTTGTAATGAGAAAAAACAGTATAATTTTTTATGTCATACTGTTTGCAGTTGCTCTAACCATTGTATTTGTGAACAGAAAAGAAGCTGATTTTGTGTTTAATAACAATTCAGAACTAAACGATTTACCGATATATTGCGTAGATAAAGGTGAAGAAAAAATTTGTGCCATAAGCTTTGATGCGGCGTGGGGAAATGAGGACACCGAAAAGCTTATTGAAATTTTAGATGAATATGATGTAAAAACAACATTTTTTGTTGTCGGAAGTTGGGTTGACAAATATCCTGAATCAGTGAAAGCTCTCCATGATGCCGGACACGAAATTATGAATCACTCGGACACACATCCTCACATGACCAAAATATCAGCCGATGCAATGAAAACCGAAATAGAAAAATGCGATACGAAAATAGAGAGTATCACAGGCGAAAAACCTTTTTTATTCAGACCTCCATATGGAGATTATAACTCAAAAGTTATTGAAACACTTGCCGAATGCGGGCACTACACGGTGCAGTGGTCTGTTGACAGTCTTGACTGGAAAGATCTTACGGCAGATGAAATTTGCACAAGAGTTACAGAAAAAATTCACCCCGGCGCAATTGTGCTGTTTCACAACGCCGCAAAAAACACTCCCGATGCTTTACCGAAAATTTTGGGGTATATGAAAGAAAACAATTACAAAGTCGTACCTGTGTCTGATATCATACATAAAGACAACTATACAATTGATCATACAGGTAAGCAGATTTTGAAGAATAATAATGAGAGATAAACTCCAATTTATATTGCTTTTATATAAACTATATGTTACAATATTGTCAACATAATTACGGAGTGATATAAATATGAAAGCAGTTATAACAGGAGCAAACAGCGGAATAGGGAAAAGTCTTGCAATAGAACTTGCAAACATGGGATATGACATTGTTGCAATTGCCCGAAATCCCAAAACACTTGAAGAGCTCAAAAAAGAAATTTCATCCGACTGCGAAATCATTGTTGCTGATGTGAGCAAAAAAGAAATTTGTTTAGAAGTATTTGAAAAGCTGAAAAATGAAGATATAGATATTTTTATTAACAACGCAGGCTTTGGCGTTTACGGAAAATTTGACAGTACAGATTATGAACGAGAACTTGAAATGATTGATGTTAACATCAAAGCTGTTCACATTTTTACAAAACTGTTTATCAAAAAATTTCTAAATGATGGAAAAGGTAAAATTCTTAATGTCGCATCTACGGCGGGGTTTATGCCCGGGCCGAATTTTTCGTCATATTATGCCTCAAAATCGTATGTTCTGAGACTTAGCGAGGCTGTTGATGAAGAAGTAAGAAGAAAAAATAAAAATATTTGTGTCTGTGTGCTCTGCCCGGGGCCTGTTAAAACCGCATTCGACAAATCTGCCGGTGTTGGCTCGAGCTTTAACGGTGCAAACAGTGATTCTGTTGCAAAATATGCAATAAAAAAATTCCTAAAGGGTAAAAGAATTATTATTCCGGGATTCTCCAACAAAATGCTTGTGTTTATTTCAAAATTTGTCCCCGAAAAATTACTCACAAAAATAAACTATAACATTCAAGCAAGAAAACAAGCCAAAAAATAGTCATTTAAGACGTCTATAGAATTGGGTGCTGAGGCTAGCCTTAACGACCGACACTAAAGGCGGTTTTAAAATATAAATTTCGCCTCACTCGTCGTTAAAATACTCGGAAATATAACCATATTTCCTGCGTTTTTGCCTTGACTGAGACAAAATTTATTATTTTAAAACTCCAA
>JAFQHQ010000097.1 GCA_017397885.1 Clostridia bacterium
AAGTTCATCACACAGATTATTGCGATAATTGAATAAAAAAGAATGAGCCTCTAAGATTGACTCTCCTTGGAGGCTTTAATTTTTACTCAATAATTTCTTTGCAAAACAAAATGCAACACCTGCCTGTATCTATAATTTATACACTTAAAAATATAAATCAAACAAACAAGTATTGCATTTCACTTTACAATTGACTAATAACAAAAGCCAAAAGCTTGCTGAGAGATGACCTCAGCGTGGAAGAAGTGAGCGATTGGCTCGGTTATACCGGCACGTCATATTTCATAAAAACCTTTAAAAAGTTTACACTTAATTTCGTTCGCGAGATGTGATGTTAACGAATCCACGCCCGCAAATTGGCTGCATGCACTGCATGCTTTTTTATTTTATATTCTTTGGAAGTTTATCTATACAAACTCATTGCTGCAACCGAATATACATCGTCAGCTATAAGCTTTGTTTCACCGTCATTTATCATGTAAAGTGACGAATCACTCACATAGTAAAACACCTTAGCATCATTACTATAACCGCCGTAGCTGTACTGACGATTATCACCTTTACCAATGACGGTATCCTTACCGTTTGCAAAAAGATGGAAAGCAGATGTATAATCTTCTTCATTCCATACGGGATATACCACAGAGCCGTCTTCAATAATAATCGGACTGACAACCAAATAAACATTATTAGCAACCAAGCCAATCTCGCCCTTATTTTCTCCGATCAGAGGGATTTTATATAAATCGCCTTCTTCGTTATATATGTTGCTTCCAATGTATCTGTAATGAGCTATATAATACACAGTGGTATTATCATGATTTGTAAAGACTCTTAACATTCCGGTATAATTGCCGATTTTTTCGGTCTTTCCGTCCTTCCAAATCCGGATGGTGTTATTTGCAATTCTGCCAATATGGTCATACACATCAAAAATCCGCAAGTTATTATCAATTTTCAGAAATGGTTTTCTCAAGGAAATCAAAGGCTGTTTTAATGTCTGCAGCGGGGTTGTCTCCCACTTCTCTTTCAATTGTCAAAAATCCATTATAACCAATTTCTTCAAGTGCTTTGAGATAATTGGGGAAATCAACACTTCCTGTACCGAGAGGAACTTCCTCAAAATATTTTATGTCACCAAAGCCCTCGGGAACAGGATGTACAACCTGATAGATATACTCCGGGTTACCGTCATTGAGCTTAATGCCGTCTTTGGCGTGAGTGTGAACAATATATTTTTTGAGAGTGTGCACCGCTTTTACCGGGTCATCACCTGTTACCATTTTAAAGTTTGCAGGGTCAAGGTTAACCGCAACACCCGTTGAGCCGAGAGAATCAAGAAAACCTTTTAAAACATCTGCTGTTTCAGGACCTGTTTCGATTGCAAAATGAGCGTTCATACTGTCTGCATAGTTTGCCAGTTCAAAACAAGCCTCCTGCATGATTTTATAGCGATCGTGATTTGGATCGGAAGGAACAACACCAATGTGAGTGGTGACAATGTCTGTTTCAAGATCTTTTGCAAGGTCAACAATTCTTTTTGATTTTTCAATAAGCTCGGCATTTTTTTCTTTGTGACCAAAGCCCATACCAAGATCACCGCAAAGAGCAGAAAAAACAAGACCGTTTGACTTGACCTCGTCAAGGAGAGCTCGTCTGGCACTGCCTGAGAGATTTTCAGGTGCGTTTTCACCCTTTGTCGCATACATTTGAATGCCTTTTGCACCAAGCTCTGACGCCTTTTTTATTGCTTCCGAACGTCCAAGTTTAAAAGACTCGAGAATAACACCTATAGGAAATTTATACATTTTACTTCCTCCTTATCAAAGGGTTACTTCTTTGTGCTCTGTTGCAGATTTGTAAATTGCTTCCATGATTTCCTGAGTGAGAATGTTAACATTAATACTTGAGGGAAGCTTATCATTGTTTTCCTGAATAGCTTTTATATAAGCATCAATTTCATTCTGGAACATGTTTCCGGTTTTATATTCAAAGGTTGTTTTGGTAAGCATGTTGTTTTTAGTTGAATAGAGAGTGAAGTTTCCGCCGTATTTAAGTCTGATGCCGGCTTTGTCACCCATAAAGTCGATGAAGGTATCTTCTTCGCCGATATTCTGAGCCCATGCACCATTAAAGGAGATAACGGGACCGTCGGTTCTGATGAGACCGGTGATGCTTTCTTCAACATCACAGACTCCGTCACCGCCAAATTTTGCGGTATCTTCTGCCCACATGCCGGTGTATACATAATCATTGATGTTTTTGCCAAGCACTGTGAACATTTCACTGCTTACGGTTTTAGCTTTGGGGTCACCGCAAACATACATAACAAGGTCAAGATAGTGAACACCCCAGTCGATGAGGACACCACCGCCTGCAACAGTCTTGTTGGTGAAATCACCACCGATACCGGGAATATTACGGTGGGATCTGAAGCTCATGTATACGTGATGAATGTTGCCAAGTTCACCCTGAGATACAAGCTCTTTAATCTTGTTAACGGCGTCATTAAAACGATTAACAACACCAATATTCAAAATTTTTCCGGTTTCATTTTTAACTTTTTGCATTTCAATTGCTTCATCAAGAGTTCTTGCGGCAGGTTTTTCGCAAAGAACATTTTTACCTGCACGGAGAGCTTCAAAGGTGATTGAAGCATGACAATAGTTTGGTGTGCAGATTGAAATTGCATCAATTTCGGGATCGTTTAAGATAATTTTGTAGTCTGTAATTGCTTTTCCGCCATATTCATTGCTTGCTTTAATCGCTTTTTCTTCAATAAGGTCGCAAACATAAACAATTTCAGCATCGGGATTGTTTTTGTATGAAGGAAGATGTGCATGATTTGCAATTCTTCCGCAACCTATAACGCCGACTTTGATTTTTTTTGACATTTCGAATCTCTCCTCATTTATTATAAAGTTTTTCTTTCATTTTTTTGTCTGCATTCATAACACACATAAAACCTTTGTATACATCATCTATCTCGGGAATTGCCGGAGCATCCTCTTCAATCATCTTTATGAGATGTTTAAGCTCTGCACCGGTGGGTCTTCTCTGACAGTCGCAATTTATTGTTATATATTCCTTTTCGGGGTATTTGTAATATTCAATAAGGTCGCCTTCCTCCTGACAGGTAAATCGTCTGCCTGCCTCTGTGAGAGTGATTCTTCCTTTGGGACCAAAAAACTCTTTTTTGTTATCTGCAGAAATTGTGTTTGCCCAGCCTGCTTCATAATATGCAACACTGCCGTCTTCCATGCGGATTGTCATGAGACCGTAGTTAAATGAATCCTCGGGTGTCTCGTCGCCTATTCTCGAAGCTATGCCGTCAATTTCTTTGACTTCACTGCCCGTAAACCAACGACACACATCCACATAGTGAACACCGCAATCTACCACAGGGGTTGAATCCTTTAAAATTGCTTTGTACTTTTTCCAGTCCATAACATGATGGTTCTGATTCATTCGAAGAACAATGGGATGTCCTATGGCACCGTCTGTAATCATTTGAGCAATTTTTTTGTAGCTTTCGTTAAAACGAAGAATGTAACCAATCTGCACCTTTATGGAAGCCGATTTGACAATGGATACAAATTCACGAGCTTCTTCTTCGGTGGCTGTGATTGGTTTTTCGCACAAAAGATGCTTACCGTATTTAACACACTCTTTCAAAAAGGTAAGATGAGACGAAGGATATGTAGCACAGATTATGATGTCAGTATTTTCATCCTGCATATACTCTATGTAAGAATCCGAAAAACTTTTTGCATTGTATTTTCTTGCGATAATACGGGCTTTTTCGATGTCAAGATCACACACTCCGTACACACATACATTTTCCATGGTGTATATATCCTGGAGGTGTCTTTCACCCATGAGTCCGCATCCTATAAGAACCACATTATACATTTAAATCATTCCTTGCGTATCTATGAAAATTCAGTCTTGAAATATCTTCTGTTATATTGTATAATTTTATCAGGGAAATTTCAAGTATATTTTTTGCGTTTAATTAGCATTATATTGCTATTTAGCTGTCTCAATTTTACATTTTGAGGTGATTTTCATGAAATCTTTAAATTATACATATGAGCCACACATACTCCCCGATGCCCGAACACCTTACCTTTATCACGACAAAATAAAAGTTACCGGTTCAAAAATGATTCCAAACTGGCACCGCAATGTGGAATTTTTACGGTTTTTTTCGGGAGAAGGCAGGGTCATATGCGACGGTGAATCCTTCACTGTCGGCGAGGGGGATATTTTTGTTGCCAACTCCAATTGCATGCACGCAATACATTCGGACACGGGAGTTGTGTATCAGTGTCTGATTATTGATGCCGATTTTTGTCAGGAAAACGGCGTTGACACCGACAAGATTGCTTTCACGCCCTATATTCACGACGAAGCCCTCGTCCGTAAATATGACTCCATCGTACATGAAATTCACACCGAAAGTGATTTTAGAGTTACAGCAATACGTTCTTCGGTTTTAAATTTTTTGCTTTATCTTTCCAGGAATTACCTTGATAAAAATACCCTGTTTGATAAGCATATCCGCAAGAGCACCGCAGAAAGCATAAAAATTGCAACTCTCTACATAAAATCTCATCTCACCGAAAAACTGACCCTTGATGACATTGCAATGCAAACCGGTCTTTCAAAATTTCACTTTGCAAGAGAATTCAAGAAGAATGTGGGCATGACAACCGTAAACTACATAAACATTCTCCGATGCGCAAAAGCAAGAAAAATGCTCTCTTCGGGGAGCTACCGTGTTTATGAGGTTCAGGATGAATGTGGATTTGAAAACGCATCTTATTTCACAAAGGTATTCAAGCATTTTTGCGGGGTTACTCCTGCAGAATTTTTAAAATCAATTGTCGACTGAGCCGAGAATGTCAAAAGCGCTCACGTTGTTGTTGCGATTAAACCTTTTGAGGTGAAAAAGACACGACGGATCGGAGCTTATGGTGTTAATTCCCTCTCTGCAACTGAATGTAACCCTGTAACCAAAGCATTTTAAAACCGATACACTTTCTTCGCTGATACTCCCAAAGGGATAGGCATATGCTACCGGAGATATTCCGGTGGCATTTTTTATTGCCAGATGAGCATTTTTCATATCCTCAAAAAAGACCCTGCGATATTCTTCACTGTTTTCACCGTCTGCTTTGTCGCTTCCCATTCTTCCATCGGAAAGAGAGTGCATATTATACGAATGATTGCCAATCTCCACAAGACGAGAATCTGTCATTTCTTTAATCTGCGACCACGTCATGTTGGCATAAGCAGGATTGGGATCGGGATTTTTTGTCTGATAGTCCGACCAATATGCAATTGGTGATATCAAAACCTTGACAGCGTATTTTTTGATGATGGGAAAAGCATAGAGATAATTATTTAAATAACCGTCATCAAAGGTTATCATTACACCTTTTTCCGGCAGTTTTTTTCCTGTTTCAAAATGACCAATCAAATCCGAAACACTCACAAATTCATATCCGTTTTCTTTCAGCCACACAATGTCTTTTTCAAACTCTCTCACATCAATCACATATTCCGACTCCTTGCCGCCATCGGTGAATCCATGATACATGAGTACTGCCAGCTTTGTTTCGCTCACAGGTGCCGACGCCGGAATTTCGTTTGATGTTTTCATTTGCAACATAATAAGCATAATAACAAAAATAAAAGATATTGCTTTTTGAATAAGAAACCGTCTCATTTCATACGCCCCTTTGCAAAATACTTATGCCCGATAAGGGACGTTTATGTAAAACAAAAGAGCCCGATAAATTTTCGGACTCTTATAATGTGAATTTTATTATTCAGCTGTGAAAGGAAGAAGAGCGATGTGTCTTGCTCTCTTAATAGCAATTGTAAGCTGTCTCTGGTGTTTAGCACAGTTACCGCTGATTCTTCTGGGGAGAATCTTAGCTCTTTCAGAAACATATCTTCTGAGTTTTGCTATATCCTTATAATCAATTTCCTGAATTTTATCTGCACAGAAAGCACAAACTTTTCTTTTGGGTTTTCTGCGGAAAGTCTTTTCTTCAGCCATTTTTATTACCTCCTTTTAATAATTAGAAGGGCAGGTCGTCGTCAGCTGCCGGCATAGGCATGAAACCGTCATTTTCGTCAAATGAGGGCATAGCCGGTGCGGCACTCGGAGCAGAAGTGTTTGCAGAGGGTTGGAAGGAATCGCCTGAAGATGCTTTGCTGTCCACGAAATGAACTTCATCACAAGCAACTTCTGTAACATAAACCTTTTGACCGTCTTTATTATCATAGTTTCTGGTCTGAATACTGCCTACAATACCTACCATGCGTCCTTTAGCAAAATATTTTGCCAAAAAGTCAGCCTGCTGTCTCCATGCTACGCAGTTAATGAAATCTGCATCATAATTGCCTTCGGCATTTCTGAATCTTCTGTTGACAGCGATTGAAAAGCTACAAACGCTAACGCCGTTTGCAGTTGTTCTGAGTTCGGGATCTCTTGTGAGTCGTCCCACGAGTATTGCCTTATTCATAACAATTCACCTCTCAAATTACTTTCTGATAACTATTGTTCTGAGAATACCATCGGTGATGTTATAAACTCTTTCGAGTTCGGCAACAAATTCAGCCTCGCTTGCAAAGTTAACCAAAACATAATAACCTTCTGTTTTGTAATCAATTTCATAAGCAAGACGTCTTTTGCCCCATACGTCAACGGATTCAACTGTACCGTTAGCGGTGATCATAGCCTGGAACTTTTCGGAAATAGCTGTGATCTGATCTTCCGGTAAAGACGCATCGATAACAAAAATAGTTTCGTAATTGTTGATAACATTTGTCATAATGTTTCACCTCCTTGTGGACTATGGCCCCGAATATCGGAGCAAGGAACTCTGAATTTTCAGAGCTACTGATAAATCGACCTTAAAATCAGCCTTATCATTATAATATATAAAAAGTAATTTGTCAAGTATACTTTTTATATAAAAATGTCTTTTTTTACCGTTTGTTTTAGGTAATTATTAATCCTCAAAATCCTGTTCGGCAAGCCATGCTTCAAAAGCATCCGCAGCCACATCATATTCTGCATCATCTTCGATGTCATCAAGAACGGGCGCACCGTCTTCGGCTTCACTATAACGATAGAGGAAAACTTCATCATCTTCAACACCTTCGGCCTCTGCCATAGGCAAAAGTGCAATGTAGTCCTTGTCGTCTGCTTTGTATACTGTGAGAACAGCACATTCAAGAGTTGAACCGTCATCAAGAGTGAGTTCCACCGCTACATAGCTTTCATCATCCATGGGAAATTGTTTGTTTTCGTTCATAATAATAACCCTCCTTGAGTTTTTTTATATTATAACAGAATACACCGGATAATGCAAGTAATTTATGTACATCTCTATTTGCTATTCCCTAATCCCTGTGTTGACTTATTTTTGTGTTTGATGTATAATTATTTCATTATAACACAATTGGAGAAACATATGAAAATGAACTATTCTTACGGTTTGAGGCGTGGTCTGCCCATAGCGCTGGGCTATTTGTCGGTCGCCTTCGGATTTGGTATCTCGGCAGTTGAAAAAGGACTTTCACCCATTCAGGCGATTCTCATATCTCTCACAAATCTCACCTCGGCAGGCCAGGTAGCAGGAGTCGATGTGATGATTGCACTCGGCGGAGTGCTCGAAATGATTGTTGCACAATTTATAATAAATCTGCGCTATTCGCTCATGGGCATTGCTCTCACTCAGCGTCTTGACAAAAGCTTTTCAAACATTCACCGCTTTACTGTGGCTTTTGCCATAACCGACGAAAATTTTGTTATGGCGGCATCGGAAAAAGAAAAAATAACTCCGTCATATATGTACGGTCTGATTACCCTGCCTATTTTGGGGTGGACACTGGGAACGGCTCTCGGCGCTTTTTCGGGAGAGCTTTTGCCCGCAGGTGTGCGCGCAGCTCTCGGGCTTGCCATATATTCCATGTTTGTTGCAATCATTGTACCTCCCGCAAGGGACTCGAGACCTGTTATGTATGCAATTATCATAGCTTCGGCAATGAGCAGTATCATCTATTATGTACCGTGGCTTGCATCTCACATTTCAAGCGGTTTTTCCGTAATCATATGCGCAGTTGTTGCATCGGCTCTCATGGCATGGCTGAGACCCGTTGAAGAAAGACCGGAGGAGGATTCAAATGGATAAAAGTTTTGTCATACTTCTTGTCAGCATGGCTCTTACAACCTATCTTGTGAGAATGATACCATTTGCGTTTTTTCGCTCAAAAATCAATTCCAAATTTATCCGTGACTTTTTGTATTATGTTCCCTATTCGGTTCTCGGAGCAATGACAATTCCCTACATTTTTTATGCAGGCGGAAGTGTGTATGCATCAATTGCGGGATTTTTTGTGGCATTTATCATGGCATACTGCCGCTTTTCGCTCCTTCCCGTTGCGGGAGCATCCTGCGCGGTAGCATATATCGTGGGGCTTTTTGTCTGATTTTTTCACATATCACCCAAAACCCAAATATAATAGAATATAAATCGATTTTGAGGTGAATTTGTATGTCTCGCACACTTAACGTGCTTAAGCCCGGCGAAAGCGCCCGTATTTACGACATTGATGAAAAATCAAGCATGAAAAGAAGACTTTTAGATCTTGGCTTTACACCGGAAACCGAAGTTAAATGCACCGGCATTTCGCCGCTTGGTGATCCCAAGGCATTTTTAATCAAAAACACAATCATTGCACTTCGTAAAGACGACAGCAAATTTGTGTATATAAAATAACAAATTGATTTCAGTCATGGGTATAAAATGCAGAAAACACTTGATTAAAAAGTTTAATTGAATAACCTTCACCATAACGAAAAACAGAGCCTGCAGGGGGGATGCACGACTCTGTTTTCCCGTTTAAGGATTATAAGTTTATGGAGATTGGTACAGCAAAAAGCGTTCACTCTTTGTCTGTGTCTATATATTATCAAAGAGTTATGGACCAGTTATGAAGTCATTGTTAACTTTTTGTGAATTTAAGTTTTATCATTTTTGGTACGCCTATTGCAATTTATAAAACTATTTGATATAATGTAACACAAATTAAACCAAAAAATGTTCCAAGGAGAATTATCATGAAAATTACAAATGATCATCTTTTAAACCCTCCCAAAAAATACAGACCTCTTCCGTTTTGGTCATGGAATGCAAAACTGGATGTTGATGAAACTCTTTTTCAAATAAAGGAAATGGACAAAGTTGGTCTCGGCGGCTTTTTCATGCATGCAAGAGGCGGACTGAAAACAAAATATATGTCAGATGAATGGATGGACAATGTGCGAGCCTCGGTAAACGATGCCAAAGAAAGAGGCATGGAGCCATGGGGCTATGATGAGAATGGTTGGCCAAGCGGTTTTGGCTCGGGAGCTGTGACAGGTCTCGGTTCAAAATATCATCAAAAATACATTTACATGGAGATAACAGACGCTCCGGTTCAAAGAGAATTTACCGTGACCAACATCAAAGCTGAAGACGGAAAGAACATGCACTTCTACTATGAAACCAATAGGTTTTACATAGATGCAATGGACAGCAATGTTACCGAAGCATTCATTGCTTCAACTCACAAAAAATACAAAGAAGCACTTGGAGACGATTTCAAAAAAATGTCGGGCTTTTTCACCGATGAGCCTCAGCTTTCGAGAAAGAATAAGTCCATCCCCTGGTCGCTTGTTTTGCCCGATGAATATAAAAAAGCATATGGCGAGGATCTTTTGAAAAATCTCCACCATCTTTTTATCACAAGCGATAATTGCCACAAAACAAGACATAATTTCTGGAAACTTGTGGCAAAGCTGTTTTCGGAAAACTTTATGAAAAAAATATATGACTGGTGCAACGAAAATGACGCTATGCTCACCGGTCACCTGGTTTTGGAAGAAACCTTTTCCGGACAGCTTGATTCAAACGCTGCCTGCATGCCAAGCTACATGTATATGCATATTCCCGGTGTGGACAAGCTCGGTCGCTCGGTGTCGAGAGACCTTCTTATGCCACAGCTTGCAAGCGTGTGTGCTCAAACAGGCAAAAAACAGGTGCTCACCGAAAGCTTTGCCCTTTGCGGATGGGATGTGAGCTTCGAAGAGCTGAAATGGATACTTGAATGGCAAATGGTTAAAGGAGCAAACCTCCTTTGTCAACATCTTTCGGGATATTCACTTGCAGGCATAAGAAAACGTGACTACCCGGCAGGACATTTTTATCAAAACCCATGGTGGGATGATTATAAGATGTTTAACGATTTTGCATCGAGAGTCGGCATGCTCCTTGCAGAAGGCGAAATAAGATGTGAGGTCCTTGTTTTGCATACCATTGCCTCTGCATGGATTGACAGATGTGACGATCACCATTGGCAGAGCGAGGTTAACAAAAACTATTCATATAAACTGGTTGACATCATTACCGAACTTGATAAAAATCAGATTTTGAGTCATCTGGGTGACGAAAGCATCATGGAAAAGATGGCGAGAGTTGAGGGCGACAGTCTGATAATCGGCGAAATGACCTACAAGGTTATCATTGTTCCCCCAAGCAAAAACATCGACAAAAACACCCTTGCGCTTTTAAAGGAATTCAAGCAAAACGGCGGAAAGCTCATTTTCTGCGGTGAAATTCCGTCATATGTCAGCGGCGAAAAGGATGACAGTGTGAGAGCTCTTGCAGACATTCATACAGAGTCAAGTGAACAAATTGTGTCATTCATCCCAAATGAACAAAAGTTTATTTCCCTTAAATCCGAAGGCAAAGATGTATGTGATGTGCAGTATACCGAAAGAAAATTTGAAGGCTGTACAATGTATTATCTTGTAAACACCTATTCCGAAAAGGAAACAGCCACCTTTGAAGCTCCGGGAAAAAGCCTTGCCATGTTTGACTACATGACCGGTGAAATCAAAAAATACCCCTTTGCAAAAAATAACGAAAAGGTGAGTGCAAAAATCACTCTCGAAGCCAAAGGCTCAATTATATTTTTTGTATATGACGATGAAAGCTTTGCTCCATACAGCGAAAATGAGAAAAATCTTTTCAGCATAAACAGCCTGCTTTCGGGCAAATGGACGGTTGAAAAATCCGAACAAAACGCCATCAACTTAGATTTTTGTGATGTGTGCTTAGACGGAAAAGAAAAACACGAAAACATTCCCGTTTTGGATATTCAGGATCTTGCCAACAACTACGAAAGAGAAGTAAACATACGTCTTGATTTCACCATTGAAAGCGAAACAGACCTTTCGGGCAAGACATACCTTGTTGTAGAGGAACCTCAACATTTTGAGATTTTGATAAACGGTGAAAAATATGAACAGAAAACGGACGGTTATTTCAGAGACAAGAGTTTTATAAAGCTTGATGTTTCGGGGCTGATTAAAAAAGGCACAAACAAAATCACAATGATTACCGATTTTGTTCAGCCACGGGAAGTCTATGATATGATAAAAGATGCAGGCGAATTTGAAGCAGTTAAAAACATGCTTTGGTATGACCGCGAAATTGAAGAGATTTATCTTCTCGGCGATTTTGGGGTGAAGTCCAAAGCACCTTATACAGAGGGCGAAAACCGTACCCTCGTAACAAAGGGTGGATTTGTGTTGACAGAATCCGCAAAAAACGTTAATTGTGACAGCCTCGTGGAAGAAGGATATCCTTTCTTCACAGGAAAAATCACACTCTCAAAAACCATAAATCTCCAAAAAGGTGAAACCGAAAATCGCTCAATTGACTTTGACCGCATGGGCGCAGTAATCACCAAGCTTTCGGTAAACGGAAAACAATGCGATACAATGCTTTGGGCACCATATCAATTTGACCTGTCGAATCTTCTTTCGGAGGGAGAAAATAAAATTGAAATTGAACTCACAAGCAATTTCAGAAATCTCTTGGGACCGTTGCATTTGGGATGTGACGATTATCTTGTTACCCCTTCCGCATTTTTTCATAAATCCAAAATCTTTGGTGAAAATTGGGCATCCGTCAGAAAATGGATTCCCGAGTATGCATTTCTTGAAAACGGCATTTTTCTTAAGTAATGTCCCAAAAATATAAAAATTTGTCTTCAAAAAGTATTGAATGCAAACGTATGCTTTGATAAAATCAAGGTGCAGGCATGAAAACCTGCACCTTGATTGATTTTTAATATTTTTTTATTGGAGGGCTTAAAATGAAGAAGCACAACGGATGGAGCTATGCTCCCTATAAACCGGTGTTTGTTGACATCGGCGATATATACATAACACGTCTTGTTCCTTCATCGGCATCAATTTATTTTGAATGGTTGCCCATGGCTGAAAATACAGAGTATGAAATCTTTTGCAGAGTCCTCGGAGAGGGCGAATTTAAAAAAGCGGGAAGCACAAAAGAGACCTCATTTACCATAGAGAATCTTGAAGCAGAGCTTGACTTTGAGTTTTATGTTGCATCACAGAGCAAAAAAAGCCTTGTAAGACTTGCCCGAACAGGAGATGCCGTGGGAGAGATTGTAAACTATCTCCACCCCGACGACAAAGCCTACAGCTTTTCGGGGCAGTACCTTTGTTCACCGTCTATGGTGCGTCATCCCGAGGGACATCTGCTTTCGTCAATGGATCTTTTTGACTATGATGCCCGTCAGTGCCTGACTCTTATTTTTCGCTCCGATGATGACGGCAAAAGCTGGCACTATGTTTGCGAGCTTTATCCCTGCTTCTGGGGAAAAATGTTTATCCACAAGGGCGAGGTTTATATGCTTGCATGCTCAACGGAATATGGCGATTTGCTAATAGGCAAATCCTCCGATGGCGGAAGCACATGGACAGAGCCCACGGTTTTGCTCAGAGGTTGTCCGAGCCCCAAATACACATCCGGTGTTCACAAAAACCCTCTACCCGTTGCGAAATTTGGCGGTAGACTTTGGGCAACGCTGGAGTGGGCTTTTGCACCGTCGGGAGTTCATGCACCCATGGTTATGTCTGCTCCCGTTGATGCCGACCTCACAAACGCCGACAGTTGGAGCTACTCCGAGCCAATAGACTATGACCCAACCTGGGAGGGCGTTGCCAAAGGCAAAACCGACGGCAACATAGAAGGAAGCCTTACTGTTATTGACGGCAAGCTGTTCAACATTATGCGTTACGGAATTGGACCTGCAAATACTCCGCAATATGGACTTATCATGGCATTTGAGGTTGACACCGAAAACCCCGAAGCACCGCTTAAATTCATCCGTGTAATCAAATTTCCCGGTAACCGTTCGAAATTTACCATAAAGTATGACGAAATCAGCAAAAAATATTTTTCCTTTGCCACAAGAATTACTCAGCCCGAAATCAGCGCACGAAACCTGCTCACGCTCATGGTTTCGGACAATGCAACAGACTGGTGCGTTTTAAAGGATATTTATGACTACCGCCATCTCGATGCGCAAGCGGCAGGTTTTCAGTATGTGGATTTTGAATTTGAAGGAGAAGACATCATTTTCATTTGCCGCACGGCTCTCAATAACCCTCACGGCTTCCACGATTCAAACTATCAGACCTTTGACAGGGTGAAAAATTTCAGAAAGCTTGCCGAGGATGCAGGAGAACTTGAAATCTTTGACATCTGAAAATACAAATTTACATGAAAATAATATGATTATAAAACAAATTGGACTCAGCTTTGTGCTGAGTCCGATTTGTTTTTATGATTTATTGTTTGATATATTTGTTAATGCTTCCGAAACTGTCTTCTATTGAAAGAGTATCTTTGTCGATGGTATATTTGAATTCGTTCACATTGTCGGCATTGTCATATTTGATTTTAAGTATCTCACCATCATCTTCATATGTGAAGGTGAGTGGCTCCCCGCCAAAAATATATGAACCTGTTCCATCTGCTTCAAATACATACTTCCACTCTGAATTTGTTTCATAGCCCCATTCACCTACAATCGGAGCTTTTTCCTCTTCTGATGCCACAAACGCTCTGTCTGCTTTGTCGCTGTCTTTACTGCATGCCGCAAATGCGAACATAGCAAGTGTCAGGCACAAAATAAGTCCTGTAAGTTTCATGATTTTTCTTTTCATTGTTTTTACCTCCAAATTTTTTATTTATGATAACCCCAAAGGGGAGTATCACCGTTATATAATACAATTAATACTTTTTATCAGTTTATGTGACGATAAAGGAATGTAACCACCTGTGCTCTTGTGCAGGGGGAGTCGGGAGAGAATGTGGTCTCGCTTGTTCCTCCGGTAATACCGTTTTCAACTGCCCACAGCACAGCATCATAATAGTATGCATCTTCTTTAACATCTGTAAAGGGGTTGTTAATCAGTTTGGCTTTCGGCTGACCCGATGTTCTCCAGAGGAATGTGACCACCTGGGCTCTTGTGCAGGAAGAGTCGGGAGAGAATGTGGTTTCGCTTGTTCCTCCTGTAATCTTGCTTCCCAATGCCCATTTAACAGGCTTGTAGAAGAAATCAGAATCTTTCACATCCGCAAAGGGCATGTTTATTGCCGCAGGTTCGGGTGAAGCGAGCATTCTGTGGAGGAAGGTTACAACCTGGGCTCTTGTGCAAACGGAGTTTGGAGAGAAGGTGTTTGCACCTGTTCCCGAGGTGATTCCTTCATTAACTGCCCACATAACAGGATCATAGTAATACTGATCTTTTTCCACATCAACAAAGAATAGTTTATTCTCGTCTTCTGCTTTATTGCTGTCTGAAGGCTTTTGTGGTTCGGTAGGTTTTTCAGGCTCAGTTGGCTTTTCGGGTTCGGTTGGCTTTTCTTCCTCAAGAATGGGGAATGTGTAGGAAATGGAAACCGAAGTATCATGAAATCTTTCAATGTCCGCTTCGTTAACAGCAAAGCCGTCAACCGATGCACCAATCAGATTTTGTGCAAATTTTGCAGTGTAATCCCAACCTGAACGGACTGTATCCACATAAATTACAACCTTATATTCCTTGCCCGACTTAAATCTGTCTTCATGGTCCATATATTCTCCGTCTTCGTACCATGTGATGCTGTCGCATTCATAATAGATGGGTTCGTCGGATTCGGGCTCACGGTCGGCAGTTTTTCCGATTTCGGGGAAATCAATGCCCGACATATTTATGTATGACACCTCAATTTCAGGTGCGTTTACTTCATATGTTACCTTCATGAGGTCGTCGTCGGTCTCATATTTTGCTTCTTTGCCGTTTACAACCACAATTGCATCACATTGTCCGTTTTGGTCTTTGTGGAATGTGTAGCCGTCATCTGCTTTCAAATATATTGTTGCACGGTAGCCCATGCCGCTTGCGAATGGAACATCTTCTGCAACGCCGAAATCATTTACATAAAGCCCCCATCGAATACCGTTTTTGGTAAATTCATCACCACCATCGGCAAAGGTAACGCCCTCACCGGAGATTACACCGTAATATTCGGGAAAGTAACCTGTATTCGGTTTGGGAAGTGAAACATTAATATGACTTATCCTGATTTTGCCGTCATCAAGCTCACCATATGCAAAATCACATCCGGAACATTTGTAGATTATGGAGCTGCCATCCGATTCACCGTCATCAAAGTAATGTTCTTCGCTTAAAAGAATTTTGTCGCACACGGAGCACTGAAGAAAATGCTTGTTGTTGTCAAATTGGAAATGTTCATTCTCGTTGTAGGAATGATTACACTCTAAATTGTAAACCTTTGACCAAAGCACGGCAATTCTTTTTGAAGAAGAAATTTCATAGTCACTTACTCTGTCGCCCATAATTGTGAAGCTTGGTGAATCGGAAAAAGCGTAGTTTGTATCAAGTCGCACCGATACCTTTGCCTGATATTTTCCTGCAATCATATATTCTTCGTCGCCTGCCGGTTCATCATTGTGGTACCATTCCACCGAAATATCTCTCACACCATCGGCATTGCAGGAAAGCACATCGGGAGAAAGCATCATGCCGTGGGCATTTGTGCCGTCTATATTAAGTCTTGATATTTCTTTTTTTGTGCCTCTGCCCGACATGAAGTTTCTTCTGTCGGTATTTGACATATGATGGGAGATAACAACCGTACCCGAACCGTCATTTCCCGTGGCGTTTAGCTTTGTCCATTCGCTGACAGGCAAGGCTTCACCGTTAAGCTCTGCTGAATTTCGTTGAGGATCAAGCATGTCGGAGGTGAGTCTAACGCTGCCCGGTTCGGTTGCGGGATGATATTTATATCCATATCTTTGGGCATGACCTATAACATAGGGCTCCCAATAACCGGTCAGGGTAACATTAATGGTGGGAACAAGCAAAACACGGAGATGATTTGTGCTGAAGGTTCCGCTGTTTACGGTTATCTTGGCATTTTTTGTGCTTGCAACAACATCGGCATTTCCTTTGCCCCAAAATGTGCCGCCATTAATAACTGTAGTGCCGCCAAGGAGCCTCACGCATGCCGAACGGCTGAATGCAACATCAACATCATTGTCGCCTTCTTTGATAAATGTTTCAAGATTCGAAAAACCTCTGCCAAGCAAAATGCCGTCATTTACCATAAGACTTCCGCTGTTTACCGTAATGCAGTCACCGTTTACCTGTTGCCATGCATATCCGTCATATCTTGCACCGATTGCAAGACCGAGAACACCGAACTGAATGGCATAATCCAACATGTGTCTTAAATCATACACATCTCTGCCGTCATATATCCACTGTTTTTTGGAACGTCCGGCTTCGAGAGTGCCACCGTTTACAGTCACAGCGCCGCCATCAACTTCTATGACATTTCTGTGTTTTACTTTGTCGTTGAAATATCCCGGACCACTATCGCCTCTCGGAGATTCCATTCTGCCGTAACACCACAGATTTCCGGAATTATATCCGCTTGCATCGTTAATAACGAGAGATGCACCGATTGGCACTCTTATCATGGTGGTTTCTGCGCCTGTTTCGGCATTGAGTTCAACGGATTTTCCATTTAAATTCAATGTTTTTTCACCACTGCCGACAGTTATCCAGTAGGTTCCGATTTCTTTGGTGGTGCAGGTTAATACAATATCATCTGTTACAAGAATACTCTTATCGCCGTTGCTTTCCAGTGCATCTTTGAAGTCCTCGGCGCTTGCAACTTCAACATATTCCGCCCCGGCAAACACCGTTTGTGATTCCGTAGAAAACACGAGTGCTGAAAATGCAAGTATCAAGCCGAGAAAAACACTTATAAATTTTTTCATGATTTATCAACCCTTCGGAAGCTCTATTCTCATTTCGTAGCCTATGATTCTTGAAATAAATGCCGCCGCCTCGGAGCGTTTCACATTAGCATCGGGATGAAAACTAAAATCAACATCTCCGGTTGCAACGCCTTTGTCGTAGAGATCCAAAATCTCATAGGCATAAGGGGTTGTGTCATAAACATCGGGAATATCGGTAAGCGGTACTTCGTTTATGTAATACGGATAAAAATCGCATCTTGAGAAAAGATATGCCATTTCGCCCCTTGTTATGGGTTTTTCCCAGTCAAAGGTGATGTAATCTTCAATAATTCCCATTTCATAGCAATAGTCCACATAAGCATCATACCACTTGGCGCCCATTGGCACAATCTGCTCGCCGGTGGTTTGAGATGCTCTGATTGAAGCTGCAATTTTTGCGGCTTCGGCGCAGGTCATTGTGCCTTCGGGGTCAAAAACTGTTTCGCTTTTTCCGTTGACAATGCCCATACCGTAGGCGAATACAACATATTTGTAATACCATGAATCCTCGGACACATCATTAAAGGGCTCATAAATATCAAAGTCATATTGACTTATGGTGATGCCGCAATCATCACATTTGCCCATTGTTGCACCAAAGAGATCCGTTTCATCGGTTGCACTCATGTTGGGATGGATAACTTCAATTTCGTAGTTATCATCACCCTTTGCAATTTTTAATCTTTCCCAAAATGCTCCGTTGTCGCATTCACAGGCTATATAAAATGTAATTTTACCTGTACCGGCAAAAACATTTTCACCAAATTGCATGCCTTTATTTCCGAAAATGAACACATCTTTAAGCTCAGCACAATATGCAAATGCACCGTCTTTTATATTTTCCATTGTTGAGGGAATTGAAATATTGGTAATGTTGCTTCCCGAAAAAGCCTCTTTACCAATTTCGACTAAACCTTCTTCAATGGAAACTCCTGTTATTCCAAGGTCCATAAATGCATTGTCGGCAATTCGAAGAAGAGTTGTTCCGTAAAGCACGGACGGAACATAAACATATTCTCCGCCATAATATTTCACAACATTTCCGTCAGCGGTATATTCAAATTCCGATTCAATATAGTCCTCATCGGCTAAAGCCAATCCGCACGAAAAGATGCAAAGCGTAAGAACAATTGCCATAAATCTTTTTAACATAAAACTCACCAACCTTTCTCTTTTTTAGTTTACAATGTCACTGCCGTCAACAACATGAAAATCTTTCCATCTTATGAGAACATCGCCGACTGCAGGTGTGTAACCCTCTGTTATTTTGATATATATGCCAACATTATCTCCTTTTTGTGCCACATCAAGCGATTTGCCGAACATTTCGATTTTTTCTACAGTTCCAAATGCAATAACCTTGTCAATTCTTTCAACGGAAAGCAAATCTCCGGCTTTTAAAAGTCCATCGGCAATTCTTCCGGTGACAAGATAGAGCTTCTCGCCTTCTATGGTGCGGCTTTCTATTTTCATGCTGAAGGGTCCGAACACCGAAGCAGAGTGCGAATTTGCACTTGTGCCGTTTGCATCGGTAACGGTGCAGTAAAGTGCGGCACCGGTGTAAGGGTCGTTGGGATTTGCCGAGATTGTAATCTCGTTTGTCTGTGAACCCTTAACGTTAAATGAATCAACAGCGTCAAAGGTTTCTCTGCCACTGCGATATTTCCACTGATAGGTGTATCTTCCCGAGCCTCCCACAGCCTCAACGGTCAGTGTACCAGAAGACATATATCCGTCCACTTCAATGCTTTCGGGATGCTTTATGATTTCAACCGGAGTTTTGGTGTCATCAATGATAAGCGGCGGATTATTTACATCATAATCGACTTTGGGAACAACAACAACTGTTGTATCGCCCATCTGTGTGCCTTCTGTGGTGGGACCATCCTCAACAACAATTTGGTTATCTGTGCCCGGGGTGACAACTATTGACTCATGTCCACTAATTTCAACATCGGTTCCGGCAATGACTTCGCCCGAAGGCTCGGTGTTTACTTCAACAGCGGGTTTTTCGACAATATCAACATCACCGTCTGAAATTGTGATGTCCGAAGAGTTAGGCATATCAAATTTGACTCTTTTTTCTGCGTTCATCATACGGGAAATAATTGTTGCAACCTCACATCTTCTGATGTTTGCATCGGGGTTGCAATTATGCTTTTCGTCTACACCGGTTACAATGCCTGCACGGTATAGCTTATATACATAAATTGCATAGGGAGAATTATCCTTCACATCCAGAATGCTTCCGTCACGGATATTGTTGATGTCGGCAAATGCTTCATCGGGAAGCGCATTTGCAAAAATTTCCATATATCCGGCTCTTGTGGCATTTTCGCTGTAGTTATACTCAACGCCTATGATTTTGTTTTCTTTACAATATTCCACATATGGTGCATACCACGGATTGCCGTTAGAAAGGGTTACCTTGCCGTCTTTGTGCACTTGATTCATACATGCCGCAAGCTTTATGGCTTCGGCATATGTAAGAAGATCCTCGGGTTTGAATTCCGTTTGAGTTTTTCCGTTTATGATGCCTGTGCTTGCGGCATCCACAACTTCATCATGATACCATGCATCTTCTGCCACATCCGCAAAAGGATTAACGGGCTCATGTTCATAAACCGATTCGGATGCATTGGCAGCAGTTGCAAGTCCAAAGATCATGCAAATTGCAAGGGTGATTGATAATAGTCTTTTCATGTTTGTTCCCTCCATAAAACATTTTGATGATTCGTCCGATTATATGCCGTTGACTAAGCGGGCGAATTGTGATAAAATTATAATATCACATATTTATAATAATACAAATCACAAAAAAAAGCCCCACACTTTTTTAAAAAATCAACATTAAAAACGCAGTTTAACCTCAAAAAGTGTGGGAAAAAGTGTGGGATTGTTATCTAAAGGTATGTTTTACGAATAATATGAGTTCGGAGACGGGCATATGAAAAAATCAAATTTAATTGTAGTCATTACAGCACTGATGTGCTGTGCTCTTTCGGGTTGCGCAAGCCTTGGAAGCAAAAGTGCAAGTGCATCCGTAATATATGCAATCACAACCATACTTTCTTTTTTGACAATGCTCGGCTACTGTTGCCTCATTAAAAAAAGAGATGCATGGTTTCTTTTGTTGTTTGCATCTGTGGTTGTTGTTAATATCGGATATTTCGCCTTAGCATCTTCAAACAATCTTGAAGAAGCTTTGCTTGCAAACCGAATTGCATATCTCGGTTCGGTCTTTTTGCCAACGGCAATGTTTATGATAATATCAAAAGTTTCGGGAGTTTCGATAAAAAATTGGCTTCCTCCGATATTGATTGTTGTTTCGGCTCTTGTTTTTCTTGTTGCCGCAAGCCCGGGGTATTCAAGCATATATTATAAATCCGTCAGCTTTGAAAAAGTCAACGGAGTAGCAATGCTTGTCAAGGAATATGGCAAGTGGCATGTTTTATATCTGGTTTATTTGCTCTCGTATTTTGCAGTCATGGTTTTCACGGCAGTTCGTGCAATTCAGAAAAAGAAAATATCGTCTGCCATTCACGGTGTCGTGCTCATAATTGCAGTCACATCAAACATTGGTGTGTGGCTTCTGGAACAATTTGTCAAAGTTGATTTTGAATTTTTGTCAATTTCCTACATCATAAGCGAAATGTTCCTTTTGGGGCTTTATATGATGATTCAAAACCAAGAAAAACAAATCATGACTTTGCAATCACAAATTGAAAGTCTTAAAGCAAAAGAAAACACCGTCTCCAATCTGCCGAAAAAAAATGATGCAAAAGAAATACCTGAGCATTGCCGATTTTTAAAAGAGCACATTTCATCTTTGACAGCAACAGAACGCATTATATATGATTTTTACCTTGAGGGAAAGGGTACCAAAGACATTATGGCAAAGCTCAACATATCAGAAAACACCTTGAAATATCACAACAAAAACATATACAGCAAGCTCGGCGTTTCCTCGCGAAAACAACTCATTGAATATTCAAAATAAGCAAATGATTTCAACAATAATAAGAGGGACTGTAAATTAATTTGCTGAATTAATTTACAGTCCCTTTACATTCTTATTTATAAAGAGTATCGAAATATGCAGTTACCTTTGCATTTTCTGTATATTTAGCTGAAGCTTTGATAGCTTCTTTTTCAGCTGTAACAACAGCAGTTACATCCGGGTCTGCAGAATTTGCGTAAACGCCCATAATTTCATCAACTTTTGTATCCATTCGTTTGATGATGTGATAACCATAAGAAGATTCAACAATACCGCTTACTTCATTGGGTTTAAGTTCATATGCCGCTGCTTCAAACGCAGGATCCATTTCATTTTTAGCAAATGTGTAGTGAGTGTTAACTGTAGGATTGTCTTCGCTCTTTTCATTCATGATGGTATCAAAATCTGCGCCGCCGTCAAGCTGAGCTTTAATAGAATCTACCAAAGCTTTTGATTCTTCTGCTGAGCGCGCCGGTGTTGCTGTTTCACCTTCACCTGAAGCTTCAACGGTTGACATAACAAGGATGTGTTTTGCAGTCACATATTTGTCTGCCACGAGAGATGCATAGTAGCGATCAACGATGAACTGTTCTTTTATAATCTGCTCAACGGTTTCTTCATCTGTTCCCATCATGGAAAGCATTCCGTTATATGAAAGTCCCTGAGAAGATGCCTGAGACTTCATTGCCTCCACCTGAGATGCAATGTTTTCATTATCTGCATCTGTAAGTTCAATACCTGATGCCAATGCTTTTGCATGTGCAGTTTTAAGTTCAACAATTTCATCTATAGCCGCTTTTTTAACAGCCGCCTTGTCCACAACGATTTCTGCACTTGCGGCAGACGATTCGCTTGATGCTTCCGCCGCTTCGGAAGATGCTGAAACATCCGAAGTTTCAACTGCATCAGTTGCAGAGGACTGAGTTTGTGCCGCTGAAAGCTCGCTATACTGCATACTGTAGTGTGTGGAATAGAAATATGCATAATATGCACCATCAACAGTAATATCATCATTTATTGTGATTGCAGTTTCACCCATCATTTCCTTGAGTTCGGCAGCTGCAAGTCTATCAGCTTCTTGCTGTTTGGCTTCTTCCCTAATCTTTTTCACTTCATCAGCATCTCTAATCAGTCTGCATGCCGCAAACGAAGATGCCATAAGAGCAACAGCTAAAAGTGTTGCAAATATTTTGGATATTTTTTTCATTTCTTTTTCGCCTTCCTTTTGTATTTTGAAAAGTCATATACTTTAATATACCACAAATCTCTCCCAAACACAAGACTTTTTTTGAAAAAACTTTGTCAAACGAGTTTTTTCAAAATTTCATCATATTTGGGATAAACTTTTGCAAATATTATAACCGTTCCCTTATCTGACACAAAACAATGTTCCGACTCGGCTGTGGCTACGCATTTTCCGCTTTCGGTGTTTGTCATTTCATATCCGAAAACAAGCTTTACACCGCTGTATTCTTTGATACTTACGTCAATTTGAATGTTATCGTCATATCCGCAGGGAGTTTTGTAACGACATGAGACTGACACAACCGGAGAAATAACACCGTTTTCTTCAAGAGTTTTGTATGCAAGACCATTTTCGCACAAAAACTCAAGCCTTGCCTCTTCCATCCAACGAATGTAGTTGGAATGATGTACAATGCCCATTTTGTCGGTTTCATAATATTTTACTTTGTGGAAACAACTGACTTTTTTCATGATAAAACCTTCAATCAACAGCAATAATCTGCCGGATTTTTCCATTTTATAACAATGGGTTCACTGCTTGAGAACCTCACCGCGAAACGACTTCCCGGTTCAACCCCTTTGATTTTGAGAGATGCTCGGTTAAAGAAAAGTGCGTCACCATCGGCATCGTTGGGATTGAGAATGTTTTTGTGACTCACGCATCCGCCGGGAACGTCAATTTTGATTTTTGCAACATTCTTTTTGCCGTCTTCAAAAATGAGATTTGCAAAAACTACGGCACCTCTTGTTGAATTGATAAATGTGAATGTGCAGTCCTCGGTTGTAACGCCTTCAAAGAGCCATGTTTTAAGCCCGAGAGCTTTTCTGTGGTATTCAATTTTATCCAGAAGCATTTTCTTTGCGTTAGCGCATGGCTTGTGGGGGAGTTTTAATGTTACGGAGCCTATGCTTCCTGTGTAAATTTCTTCAACATTCATATTATACATAAGATGATAGTTGAAGTCATAGTAATAGTCGATTGTACGGAAACAGTCCACATCTTCAACAGGAGCAAACACGGTTACCGGGTCAATGAGGTCAAATTCTTCAATACGTCCGCCGTTAAATCCGTGGTGAGGAATCTGGAAAATGTCGGCTTTGAGATAGCTGCCCCAACGCCGGGCAAGCTTTGTCTCAACAAAGTTCGAATCGCCTGTCCAAAGTATCACCTGACCGTCAATTGTCATTTTGAAAACAAGCGAAGTTTTGTTGAAGCAGATAAGAGGCTGTGTCATTGTATCATCGGGCGATGCAAGGACCTCCATGTGAGCATTTGCAATGTCAAAAACCTGACCGGTGTGAATTCTGTATACGGGAGTTCCCTGGGCTTCAACAGCTTTGTAGAAACGGGGAAGATGTTCAATTTCGTCATCGGTTTTAAGAGCAGGAATTGCTTCGAGCTCGCTTTCTTTTGCATCGGGGAAATTGTACATGAGGCACTCAACGGTCACATCATCTGCATATTTTCTGATGAACTCAAAATAGCATCTGTAGTGGTCAAGATGCGGATGTGTCATAATCCATGCCGCAATCACGGGTTTGCCCTCGGTTGTTTGCTCGGAGAGACATTTCATGAGCTTGTCGGCATCGGGTTCAAATTCCCAGCCACCGTCAAACACGATGAAACGGTTGTCGCAGAGCCTTATAACATAAGAAAGACCAAAATCCTCGAGGTCAATTTGCGTAACAGTGCTTTGCACCTTCGGCATACCACCGTTATCTTTAAATTCTAACCAATTTGAGTTTGGTTCTTCAACAATACGCATTTCCCTCACACCGGGATAATATGCGGCAAAAACAAGATCATTGCCGTTTTTGAGAGTATAGAAGCTGTTTGACGCAAGCTTATATGCCTTAACAACTTCAAAGCCGACGTCTTTGAGATCAGCAATGTAGCTTTCAAACTCACAGCCGTAAACCTTTTCGTAGTTATGTACATACACTCCCTGACCCTCGTGGGACTTGTATATGATGTCTCCAAACTTGATTTCGGGAATATTCATTATATATCACCTTCGCTAATAATATTTGTTTTAGAAATTATACCACCGATGCAAATATAAGTCAATTATATTTTGATTATTAACAACCAAATAATTTTTGTGTTATACACAAAATGCTGTTTTTTGTTTTTCAAACAGCTCGACTACAAACTCAATATTATCCGTATGGTAACAAAAACCCGTCAAACGGCAGTATTCTTAAGAGAGAAAACACCGTTTGACGGTTTTATTATACAAATTGTTTTTCGTTTTGTTTCCGATGGACCCAGGCAGGCTAACCTGCCCAAATCATCGGAAAAGTTTATGAAAAAAGTGTCAGGCAAATTATTTATGTTCGGTGAATTTAAAGTTATCGATGTATGCAGTAAATGCACCTTCGTGGTCTGCTCTGAATCCCACATACGAAATGTTCTTGTCGGCAGGTCTCTCTGTGTAACCGCTTCTGTAATAATCGGAAGTGTTAACAAGAGTGCCGTCAACATAGAACTCACTCACTGCACTGCCGTCATCGGTGGGAGTGTACACAACCTTAACTGTGTGATAATCTTCCCATTTTGCAGTGCTTTTGAGTTGAGCAGATTTATCGGTGGTTCTTGTGAGAATGTAGTTGCCGTTGTTCTTTCTGAAGCCCATATTCACAGGGAAGAACACGGAACCGATTTCACTTACCATAAGAGCAGAGGTAGCTTTGTCAACATCAAATTTGATGTCATATTCGAGTGTAAAGCCTTTGCCGTTTGTTGTGCCCACATCAAAATAGCAAACCGGTCTCTCTCCGCCGGGGGAGTGAATGCGAAGTGATTTTTCGCCAATATACACGGGATCGTCCACAACTTGAACATCAAGGCTTGAACGAATTCCGACAGATTTATCAACATAGCCTACGGGCATATCGTCAAAGATGAAGTTTGCCTCTGAAAGGGGCTGTACTTTCTTGGTGGGTTCAACAGCCATAAGCTTTTCTTTGATGTCTGCGGCATCAAAGCGACCTGCGTAAATGGGCTGTGAGTCCATAAAGAGTGCGTTGAAAATGGTCTGTCTGAGGGCAACAATCATTGATGCACCACTCATTTCACCGTCAACAATACAAAGTCCGTGGTTTGACCCCTTGTTACCCGAAGCACCTTTTCCTGCGTAGTAGGTGTATGATCCGTCGGAAGTTTTGAGAGTTAAAATCCTCTCGGTTGTCATGTTGATGATTTCCGGAAGCTTTTTGAGATATCTCTCATATGCCGCCTTATATTCGGGAACATTCATAACATCCTTTTGTGAATATAAAATGTTGCAGATAAGCGCCCAGGGGTTAACTATGTCACAGGCATGATAGACTTCTTCGTCGGAAAGCATGGTCTTGATTGTTGAATCAAGAGCTTTGTCAAAGTAAGGATAGGTAAGGTCTTTACCGTTCATACTTGGCCAATAGCTTTCGCCATAGTAACCGGAAATTTTATAGGTACCACTCATAGAGTCGAAGTCAATTTCTTCAATCCATTCGCCGCTTACCGGGTCTTTCTGCATAAGGAGACCGGTGTTGGGGCTGATGCGTGATTCGATGAGTTTTACTGTCAGGTCAAAATAGTCTTCACCTGCACTTCTTACTCTTCCAAGCTCCGAAAGAAGCGCCGAGCCTGCACCGTAGGGATTTGTCCAGTCAAGACCTTCGTTGAACCATTTTTCAAAATCCTTGTGAGAATTATATTTGTTGTCAAAAAGCTCTGAGGCAGCCGCAGTTTCACTGCCTGCCTTTTGCTCTGCAAGTCGTTCACCCGAAGTTTTATAAAGAGGTTTTGCACCAAGCATCTTCAAAATTGATGATGCACCGGACTGCTGATAGTCTCTTTTGCTTGTGTTTATATACTGACCCCAGGGTTCTTCATACCAGTAGCCGTCTTCGTCAGACTGACCGGCTTGCGCAAATGCGATCATTTTTTCCTGCATTTCTTTGGTGAGGAAGGAATCCGGATCGGATTGGTCTATAATTTCAAGACGGGAAAGCATACCGATGCAGTTTGCGGTTGCTTCACGGTCTGGCAAAAAGCCCACGGTGTCTTTTGCACTCTTTTTAAAATAGAATCCGCCGGATTCGGGATCGTAGAGATTGATAATCCAGTCGATAAGGTCTTCGGAATAACATTCGTTGTTGTAGCGTTCAATTGCCGCATAAGCCTCGGGAGAATAATCGGGCATAATTACAACTCTTGATCTTCTGTAGTTGTCCCAGTGAACTCTGTAGCCGGAGCTTTCGGCAACAAAACGAACGGGAACCATTGTTCTGCCCGAAATTATTTCGGCAGGAACATCAAGGGCAATTGCTTCACCGTTAGCGAAGGCTTCGGTGGAGCCAATGGTAAGCTCAATTGTTTTGTCTGCAGAAGTTGCAGTTACTTTTTGGGAAGCTTCGTCCCAGTTTACAGTCATTCCCATTGCTTCAAAAATTCCGCGCATGGGAACAAGGGTTCTGCCCTCTTTTAAAACCGGGGGCTGGTCAAATTTTAAAAGTGTACCGCAGAATGTGACCGATATTTCGTCCACATTGGCAGCCTTTGCCACGGTTTCACTCTGCACCATGGGAACGAGTGACAAAACCATTGTGAGGCAAAGAAGAAAAGATAAAAGTTTGTTTTTCATGTTTGACCTCCACATAGTGATAAGGGATTAGGGAATAGGGTTTAGAGTGATAAATTGGAGTTTGTAGGGGTGTTCGCAAACGAGGCTAAAGCGAAAGCCGCCCCTGCCTAAGGGGAGGTGGATTTGCCGTTAGGCAAAGACGGAGGGGTACGAAACGCAAAAGTATCAACGCTTTCAGCAATACCCCTCAGTCAGTTTCGCTACGCTCACTGCCAGCTCCCCTTAGGCAGGGGAGCCTTTTGTCCTTGTGTTAATCAGCCCGACAAATCCCAATTCATCATATTACTTATGCAGAAAATTTAACATTGTCAATATAGAACACAGCGTTTTCATCGCCCATATGTGAACCATCCTGATATGTGCCAATATAAAGGTTTCTCGGAACATAGTTTTTGTCTGCAACCTTTGTTGCAAGACCGATTCCGTGGTAAAGGAGAACATCATCTACCCAGTAGTAATATTCACACGCATCGTCATTTCCTTCGCAGGGAGCATATGTGAGTTTGAAGTGATGCCATTTGCCGAAGAAGTCGGTGTTTGTATATTTATTTGCCAAAAGTGCACCGTAACCGGAATTTGTGCAAAGCTGGTGTCTGTTTGTCTGTGAACCATTTGCTGCAGTTCTTATCTGAATCTGAGCATAAAATGTTGAACCAAACTGCAATCTGAAATACAGGTCTCTTTTGTCATAGGTTGTGGGATTACCTTCTTCATCGGTAGCAGTAACACGTCTTGAAAGAGCATTTGGCATATAGAAATCAAATTCCACTGTTGAACTTGTTTTGTCAAGGAATTTGTTGATTGAAGGTCTGTAGGTTGTTCCTTCAATAAAGTTTGCAGCTGTAGAGCCTTTTGTTGCATCAAATTTTACAACCTTACCATTCTGACCCAACGGATCATTTACAATTGTAACTCTGTTACAGTCTTTACGTGCCTGCATAACTTCTGCATTCTTATTTGTAATTGCTGTATCAAGAGGATATTCTGTGTCATCTTCAAAATCATAAACAATATGAGTTGTTTTCTTTGGAAGTGCAACAGATGTTGAAAGAGGAGTAATGGTTGTACCGTTCCAAGCAAAAGCCTTAACCACACTTTCTTCTGTTATGTCAAAAGCTTCGGTTATAACCGGAGTATCTGCCTTGTCGGATGTTACGGTTGCAACTTTGACAGCTTCAAGCTGATTGCCCGAAGCATATTTTGCAAAATATAGGTTTATACTCTCGGAATTTTCAAACGCAGCTGCAGGAACAACAACCTGTGCAGCTGCTTTACCTTCTTCTGTGGATGTCATTTCTCTGTAAACGGGAGTTTCACTGTTTGCAGGAATGATTTCTTTTACAATTGTCAGGTCTGTGTTTGTTTCCGCCATAGCAGAAAAACATGGAACCATCATTGCAATTGCCAATACAAAAATCAAAAACTTTTTCATTAAAATCTCTCCTTTAACATTTTTATATAACATATAATTATGTACGCATTAACACCCGTGCGTAAATTCGCATATGTTTTGCACGGCAAACAAATTCTGTTTTTTTGACGAGTCGAATAACGCCAATTTCGTTATTTGACCGTTAAAAATCAGGATTTGTCCGAGCAAAACAACAGCGACGGGCGGTGGTAAAGGAGGCTGCCTGTAGAAGCCTCCTTTGAAAAAGTGTTTGAGAACATTTTTCAAAAGAAATGCTTGAGAAACCTTTCTCAAAAACCATCGGCATTTTCATGCCGTTTACTTTCCTTCTGTGTAACCTTCCCAATAACCAAGAACAGGTTCTTTGTGTTTAATTACAATCAAATCTTCGAAAGAACCGTAACGGCTACGGAGAACATATGTATATCTGTCATCTTCAATGAGATCGTCTTTTGTTGCAAGTCTTACTGTTTCGTTGGCTTCGTCATAGAAGTAGAAGCCTCCGTTTATAACACCCGGAGTGTTAACCAGCTTTTCGGTAATAGATTCACCGGTAGCTTCAAGGGGACCGTGATTGAGCATTGGTCTTGAACCGCTCATATACACTGTGCGCACATGCATAACTGTGCATGCGTTTCCTGTCCAGAAGCAATACGGATAGGTTCTGAGTGTGCCCGGGTCACCGGTTTCACCATTGGAGAATACCCATTCTGCAAATTCATCTCCTCCAAGGAGATACTCACGGTTAGGTCTTACTGTGTTTTTAAACGAAATGTTACGTTTGTCGGCATTCTTACCGAATTGTGCATCAAGCCATTCTGCATCCTGATAGAGAGTGTAGACCTTAAAGAGGTTTACAATCATTCCTGTTGCATCCTGGGCAATTCTTATGATGTCGCCTGATTTGATTTCAAGAAGCTTGGGATCGTCCTTAAATGCTTGTGCATCGGTTTTGACGAAAAGCTTTGCCTCTTTGCCTTTGTACATACCGCTAAGTCTTGTACCCGGCATTCCGTCATCATCGAGAGCCTGACCAACCGACTCTACCAAGAACAGATGTTGTGTAGGATTTACCGAGCTTGTGGCTCCTTCGGTTATGATGAAGCTTGCCACCTTTTGTGCATCAACGTCATAGAGCTTAACTCCGGCACCATCGGTAAAACGCTTATCGTTGGGCCAGTCGGTTGTGGGTGTATAAATATCAAATGCTTTTTCAAGGTCGGACCATGAGTTTATTCCCATATAGAAGCTTGCCCAAAGCTTTGGATTGGGAATCTGAATGCCGATTGTGCCTTTTAAGTCATAATCGTTACCGAGAACACCGGAATTTTTGTAGATAAAGTTGTGTTCTGCACCGCCGGGATTTTTGCCATAGCCCCAATAGTCGAGGTCGAGGGTGAAGCCTTCTTCTTCCATGCCTGTACCGCCGTGGTCATAGCAGTTATTTCTTGCGGTTTCTATTTCGGTGACTTCGCCTGCATCATTGAGCTTATATTTGATAAGCTGATTTTTGATAGCAGTAAAGGTTCTGATGTCAGGCTTTTTGGGATCGTCACTTATGTCTATTTCATAAGTTGTCATAAAGCTTTCAACAAGACTCGTACCGTCAAAAGCAACTCCCGATTCATTTTTTGAGCTTCCGTTAACCGAAACCTTGTCGGCTGTCTGAACCGTGATGAATTCTCCGCTTGGAGTAAAGAGCATAATCTGAGCATTCTGACCTGCATTGAGTCCCTTGCCCGATGCTTTTATCTGACAAAGATAACCGTAGTCAAGACCGGAGGTCTGCGAAAGCAGATAGCCTGCGGCATTCAGATATTTATCAAAAAGAATTGTGATTTCTTTGCCGAGAAGGTCTGATGTGAATTTATCCTGATTCTGCTTAACAATGTTATATTTTTCGCCTTTGATTTCAAGGTAATCGGCTCCCATTCCGTCAAGAGTGCCTCTTGCTCTTTTGTAGCCGATTTCAACGGAAATGTAGTTGCCGTCTTCGCTCTTTGTTACCGTGAGAACATCGTTAACCTTAATATCCGAAACACTAACTTCAACGCCGTCTTTCAGAACCGTAAATACAAGTTCATCATTGATGGCAGTGTCAAGACGGAGATCTTCCCGGTTGTAGAGGTCTTTGACAAATCCGTTTGCAGGTCTGACCTCTTCAACAACATATGTTTCACTTTCGGTAACATAAACCGCATCTGCTTTTTTGTTGCCGTCGGAGTCCACAAGGCGTACAGCACCGTTTTCGGGTTTGAAAAGGTTGTCTGTGGGAGCAGATGTATATTTTTTGAAGTTATAAAAAATATTTGCCGCATCTTCCACGGTAACATATTTTGCTTTGTCACTGCCGTCTTCATAGTAATATACTTTTTCTTTTGTGGTGGAATCGTCAAGAGCTTCGGATGGGATTTCCCATTCATTATAATTTTCGTCAAGACTTACCATAAGAAGTGTACGTTTTGCAGATGACTCTTCCTTATAATAGGCATTGACTTTGCAACCCACATATTTTGATGCTCCGCATCCGTTTTCAAGATAGCGTACATTGTCGATTGTAACATAACCTGCTTCCTCACCTTCGCCACCCATAACATTTGTGATGGCATTGGAGGTAACAGTTCCTTCAACCGTTAAAACCTTCATCCATTTTGTGAGAGGATTTTCACCGTCAACAGTCACATAGCTTTCGGTGGGATAGCTTTCGGGCTGAAGTATTTCGATTTCAAGACAGTTATAAACCATCTGAGCCGCCTGATCCCATGTGAGAGGTGAATTTGCATCAAGCGCCAGTTCATCAAACACGCCGATGTTTCCTGCAACAATGGTGTAGCCGGCAGGATAACCGCCTTTTACAATTGCATGGGGCTCATAGCCCAGAATGGAAACAAGAATTTTTGATGCTCTTCCGGAAGTGATATTTTCCGCATATCCAAGGGTGCCGTCTCCATAGCCGGAAACAATTCCCATGTTGGTGGCATGAATAACTTCACTATAGTATTTTTCACTGTCGGTCACATCGCTATATGGCGATGAAGTGCTTGCAGGCACACCTGTTATACCCGTAAGCTTCATTGCAAGACCGAGAAATTCGCCAAACTTGATTTTTTCTGCCCCGGAAAATTCTTCACCGAGCATATCAAGACGCTTAAGTGTCTGAACGGCTTTTGCATGGCTTACATCCGATGCTTCACCTTCACCGGCAAAAGCTGCAAAGGGAACAAAGGTTGTAACAAGAAGTGCCGTCACAAGAAATGTGATAAGGATTTTTCTTTTCATAAGCATTAGTCCTCCTGTATTTGATAACTCAATTATACAATACAATTTTTGCTTTGGGTAGTCGTTTTAAGACATGTTTTAAAGCCATGGTCTTGTTTATACACATTTTTTCAAAAAATTATAGACAAATCCAACATAAAATGTTAAAATTACATTGCAGTCTTAAATATTATTGCTTAAAATCGCAAAATACGCAATGTCGTCAACTTAACACACAATATCTCTCTTTTGTCATGTTGAGCGAAGCCGCAGGCGAAGTCGAAACATCTAAAAATAAGATCCTTCGATTACGCTATCGCTTCACTCAGGATGACATTAGACTTAAGTTGACGATATTGGCAAAACACGGGAGGTGAAAAGATTGGATATACCCTCAAAAAATGATATGGTGATTGAAAACGTCATTTGTATTGAAGATGTGAAATTCACGCTTATGTGGGATCTTGGAGTTGTTGAGCTTCACCTTCCAAAAGAAAATTATTTTTATAACGAGGATTATATTGTTCCCATTCATTTTCACAACCATTATGAGCTCTTATATACCGATGTTCCGCTGGATTTTATATATGAAGACGAAGTGCACCATTATGATGAAGGCTATCTCATTGTTAATCCCCCGGGAAAAAGGCATGTTATGCGAAAGGGACTTCATCCGCGCAAACGCGGATTAAACTCATCATTGTCTTTTATCATAAAAAAAATTCCGGTTACATCGGACATTCCGCTTTTTGACATTTTAACATCTCTTTTTAAAGACGGTTATGCCGAAAAGATTTCACCAAAGGCAGGCGAAATCATAAACCGTTTTGACCCTGACCAGAAAGACACCGTAGCGCACGACCGGTTTAAAATGTCACTTATGCTTCACGAACTTGTTATGATGATAATTAATTCATCATCAAAATCTGTCGAATACAAAAACAGTGTAAATATTTCCGACTCCAATGCTACCCGTGCATACAAAATAAACATGATAATAAACAATCTTTTCAATCAGGATATTATTACCATTGATTCGGTGGCAAAGAAAATGAAGCTCTCGTCAAGGCAGATAAGCCGTATCATCCGTTCACAGTATGATTGCACTTTCAAGGAGCTTGTCACAAAGCGACGTATGGAGAGAGCATCATATCTTCTTTTGAATTCCGAAAAAACCGTAGCAGAAATTGCCGGTGAAGTGGGATACAACGCATCAAAGGGATTTTATAATGCATTCAAAAAATATTACGGATGTTTGCCTACGGAATACAGAAAAAATATACAAATTAATGAGGTGAATGAGCATTGATTTCCAAAGTACATTCCGGTGCCGTTTTCGGCATGGAAGGATATATCATAACGGTTGAAGTTGACATGTTTACCAATCTGCCCGGCATCGACATTGTAGGTCTGCCGGATACTGCAGTGAAAGAATCCAAGGAACGGGTAAAATCCGCCCTCAAAAACAGCGGATTTGCAATTCCTCAAAAAAGAATTGTGGTAAACCTGGCTCCTGCAAACACAAAGAAAAACGGTGCATATCTTGATCTGCCCATTTCAATTGCAATCCTTGTTGCATCGGGGCAGATTGTGTGTGACAGACTGAGCGACTTTCTCATCCTCGGCGAGCTTGCTCTCGACGGAAGCGTGCGAAGCGCCGAAGGCGTTTTGCCAATGACACTTAAAGCACGCAGTCACGGCATTAAAAACATCATTGTTCCCTCGGACAATGCCACGGAGGCTGCAGTTGTTTCCGATTGCAACATATATGGCGCAACATCTCTTGCACAGGTTGCCGCTCATCTCGGCTCGGAGGCGCAAATTGAGCCTACAACAGTTGATGTTGAAAAAATCTTTTCGCAAGCAAACAGCTTTGATGTTGATTTTGCCGATGTTAAAGGTCAGGAAAGTGTGAAAAGAGCAATTGAAGTTGCCGCCGCAGGTGCTCACAACTGTCTGATGATTGGCTCACCGGGGTCGGGTAAAACCATGATTGCCAAAAGGATACCCACAATACTCCCGGATTTGTCTTTTGAAGAAGCGCTGGAAGTTACAAAAATCTATTCCATTGCAGGACTTCTGCCGGAAAATTCTTCGCTCATAACCTCACGACCTTTTCGTTCTCCTCATCACACGGTGTCAAACGTGAGCATAACCGGCGGAGGCACAATCCCAAAGCCCGGCGAAATAAGCCTTGCACACAGGGGAGTTCTGTTTTTGGATGAGCTTCCCGAATTTCGAAAAGATGCAATTGAAGCTATGCGTCAGCCACTCGAAGACGGTTATTTCACCGTGTCAAGAGTTGCCGGCAGTGCCACATTTCCAAGCAGCACAATGCTAATCGGAGGCATGAATCCGTGCAAATGCGGTTACAAAGGTGACCCTACCAGAGAATGCTCCTGCACACCGAACTCCGTAAGAAACTATGTAAGCAAAATATCGGGACCCATGCTTGATCGTTTTGATATTCAGATTCAAGTGCCTTCCGTAAAATACGAAGATCTTGCTAACCGTCAAAAGGGCGAAAGTTCAAAGGTAATAAAAGAAAGAGTTACCAAGGCGCGCCAAATTCAGCTCGAACGCTACAAGGGTATGAACATATACTCAAACTCTCAGCTCAGTGCAAGTGCCATTGAAGAATATTGCCAAATAGATGAAACCGGCAGGGCGCTTTTGGGAGAAGTATACAAAAAACTCGGCCTTTCGGCAAGAGCTCATGCAAGAATACTCAAACTTTCCAGAACTATTGCCGACCTTGAAGGTGCACCCGACATTACCCCGGTTCACATTGCCGAAGCAATAAGATACAGAAGTCTCGATTCAAATCTTCTATATAAATAAACACAAAAGGAATGAAAAAAATGAAAGCATTAAACACTTTTTTAAACATTGTACTCTGCATAATTTTGCCATATTTTCTCGTAAGAATAACCATTGAAAAATTTGGCCTCGGAATGGGATTCGGCATGATGATTCTCATTTGCATTGCCTTGTTTTTGTATCTCAAGCCAAAAATATATACTCTTCTTGCATGGAGAAAATATGACAAAGACCACGATGCCGCTTTTAAAACCTTTCAAAAAGCGTATGATACAGGCAAAATGGCACCTCAACAGGCTCTCATGTATGCCTATCTTCTCATTCGTGACGGCCACATCATTAAAGCAGAAAAACTCATCACAAGCATTATGCTTAACAAAAAGGGAAGCCTCAAAAAACAAAACATTCTTGCGGCAGACCTGAACATGGCAATTATCTATTGGAAAAAGAACGACCTCGACTCTGCCATTGAAAAAATGGAAGAAATATATGCAGACGGCTATCGTTCAACGGTTCACTACGGAACTCTCGGCATATTTTATATTTTGAACAATCAGATAGACCGTGCTCTCGAATTCACTTTGGAGGGTATGGACTTTAACGGTGCCGATGCAAGCATCAGAGACAATCTCGGACTTTGTTACATTAAAAAAGGCGAATGGCAAAAAGCCGAAGAAACCTATGTGGATTTGTTTGAAGAAACTTCGCCGGACTTTATTGAAGCCTTCTACAATTATGCCACGGTTTTGGAACACAAGGGCGACTATGAAGGTGCATGCGAATATTATCAAAAAGCATTGGGATGCCCCGAAAAATATCTTTCCACCGTAAAGCTTGTTCAGGTGGAATATGCACTTTCACGTGCAGAAAAACATCTTAACTGAGGATGAGGTTATCATGTATTTGTATTTTGACTGTTTTGCAGGTCTCGATGTGTTTATGACATTGGGAGCAATTGTCAACATGACAAAAGATTTTGACTCTGCCGAAAAGGTCTGCCAAAAGATTTATCCGGCGGCAAAGCTCGCAATAAATCCATGCATTCGTGCAGGAATGGAAGCCGACAGGGCAAGTGTTGAGGCATGTTTTGAAGGTGAAAAAACAAGGGACGATCTTTTGGAGTTTATAAATGCTTTGGAGCTGTCAGCATTTGTTTTGGAACATCTTTGCAAATATACCGGCATAAAAGCCGATGCACGTTCGGTAAATCCCAATGATGCCGTGTTTGACATGAGCAAAGAAATGCCGATTCTTTGTGCGGCGGCGGCAATTTTTGATGCAGTTGAAAAAATGAAGGTCAAAAACGTTTTGTGTTCAAGGATTTTGTGTTCAAAATCCTTCACACTCACCGAAAACGGCTTTGAAAAGGTTACAAATGCAGAAACCCTCTATATTTCAAAAAAACATTCATTGCCGGTTTTTGAAACCGAATGCCAAAGGGAGCTTCTTTGCGAAAGCGGAGCCGCACTCCTTGGTGCACTGGGTGCAAAAAAAGCCGAATACACTCCGGGCAATGCCTCAAAAATAGGCTACGGAGCAGGGGACGAGGACATTTTGCAAATCATTAACATTTTGCGTCTTGTTCTCGGAAACGATGACGAAGAAGACCTTTTGCAATTTGAAATGCAGCTTGAACTGTCCGAATTGCAAACAGCTTCACAAACACTGTGAAAAAGGAAACAGCAAATGAAAAAGGTTATTATAAACAAAAACGATGCCGGACAAAGGCTTGATAAATTTCTTTTCAAGTTTTTCGATTCAATCCCGTCGTCTATGATATACAAAGGCATACGAAAAAAAAGAATCAAGGTAAACGGAAAAAAATCGGACATTGCCTACAAGCTTTGTGAGGGCGATGTTCTCGATCTCTATATTAACGACGAGTTTTTTGAACCCGAAAAACAAACCGACGATTTTTCGACTCTCACGCCCGATTTGAGCATTGTATATGAAGACGAAAACATTCTTCTTGCCGACAAAAGCGTTGGAATGAGCGTTCATGAGGACGAAACCGAAAGCAAAAACACCCTCATAAACCACATAAAAGCCTATCTTTTTCAAAAGGGTGAATATAATCCCGAAAAAGAAAACTCCTTTGCTCCCGCACTTTGCAACCGCATTGACCGAAACACTGCGGGTATTGTTATTGCGGCAAAAAATGCAATGACACTGAGGATTATGAACGAAAAAATCAAAAACAGAGAAATTGACAAATACTATCTTTGCCTTGTGCAGGGTCACATGAAAGAAAAGGAAAAAACTCTGAAAGGCTATCTTGTCAAAAATGAAAAACAAAACCGTGTGTACTATCACGACAAACCGGTAAAAGACGGAAAAACCGCCATCACGAAATACAAAGTTCTTGCCGAAGGAGAACTGACATCGCTTTTGGAGGTTGAACTCCTCACCGGACGCACCCATCAGATCAGAGCGCACCTTGCAGCAACGGGTCACCCCCTTGCAGGTGACGGCAAATACGGTACAAACGAATTTAACAAAAAAATCGGCATGAAATATCAGGCTCTGTATTCATATAAATTGAGATTTAATTTCTCCGAAGAATGTGAGCTTTCCTATCTTGACAAAAAAGTTTTTGAAGTCAAAAATGTTCCCTTTGCAAAAAACATAAAATAAATCGGTGGTGATTTAGATGATTATTGTTTATGACTCTGATAAATTGAATAAAGTTTTTCAAAGGTATTTAAAAAGGAAACCGGCATGTCGGCTCTTGAGTTCAGAAAGCAGTTTTCGGTGGAATACGGCGGATAATTTTTCGGAGGTTTGCCATGACAAACATCATATATGAAATAGAAATAGGCGACATGAAGCTTTCGGTAATTGACGCAAACTTTCCGAAGGACGAAAATATTCTTCTTCCTCATTTTCATCCCATGTTTGAGTTTCAGTATGTTTTGCAAAGCAGTGTGAAAATTAAAACAAACGAAACCGCCTATGACGTTCCCGAGGGATGCTACGCACTCATCCCCCCAAATCTTTTTCACTGGACAAACTTTGACAAAGTGAGTTTTAGCCGTTTTGCTTTTTTATTTTCGGTTTCTCCGCTAAAAAAAGGCGGTGATTTCTCGGAATATGAACATTACAGAAAGATTTTTGAAAGTATAACAGATATTGCAATTTGTGACAACCCTCAAATCGGTGAGTGCCTAAATAGCATTATCGCCATTGCAAATGAAAACAATAATTCGGATATTCATGTCTTAAAGATATATTTTTCTTTGCTTTTTATAAAAATGGCAGAGGATGTGACAAAGCTTATGAAGCTTGAGGGAAAAGAAGCGGTGTCAGACCGAAAAAACACCGACAAAGATTTGAAGCTTCGCTCGGTCATCGGAGAATATGTCATCACGAACTATGCCAAAGAAAATGTGCTCGCATCACTTTCCGAAATTCTTCACATGAGCACTCGCAACACTTCGAGGACTGTTAAAAAGCTCTTTGGAGTTACCCTCGGAACACTGGTGCTTAATCAGCGAATGAATTTTGCCCGCACTCACATCAAAGAAACCGACATCCCCATTCGTTTGGTTGCAGAGCTTGCAGGCTACAATGATTATTCGGCATTTTTCAAAACTTTCAAAAAACAGTTTGGTTGTTCTCCCGATTCACTGCGTAACATTGCAAATAAGGACAAAAAGATTTGACATTTGGCTTATAATGCTATTTTAAACTACCTCGGTTTATGTTATTATAAATCCGAGGTGATTTATTATGAAAACAATTAGTTCAACAATAATATATGAAAACCCGTTGCCGCAGCTTCGTGCACGTCATGCTTTTTTTCCCTGCAGTGCAGAGCTTGCGGACGGTACACTCGCATCGGTTTTTGCCATTGGCGAAGCCTTTGAAAGCGTAGACTCAAAAAGCTGTATTTCTTTTTCAAAGGACGGCGGTAAAACGTGGTCCGAGCCACAGGTTATGTTCGACAAATCGGGCTACAACTGCCCCATAACCGACTATTGCAAAATTGCAACTCTGCCAAACGGCAATCTTCTTGCCTTTGGCTATGGATACATCCGTGAGAACGAGGATTTGCCGATCGGCAATCCCGAAACAGGCGGTCTTTTGGATGATTTTGTTTTTTATTCAATTTCCAAAGACGGCGGAAACACGTGGTCGGAGCTTACGGAGGTTGATTGTGCGTGGGGAAGACATGTTGAAGCATCTGCCCCAATCACCGTTCTTGCAGACGGAACCTGGATTACTCCCATAACAGGATTCCCAAAGTGGAACGGAGAAATGACCGGCAAAATGTGCGGCAGAGCGCTCGTTTCCAAAGACAACGGAAAAACATGGAACGACGATGCTGTTTGCATGGATTTTGACCCGAATCCCGTAACATGCTATGAACAGAGAATGTGTCAGCTTGAATCGGGCACAATTGTGTGCATCGGCTGGAACGAAAACACCGCCACCGGAGAAAGACTTCCAAATCATTTTACATATTCTGAAGACGGCGGTAAAACATGGTCCGAACCGAAATCCACCGGAATTATGGGGCAGGCATCATCGGTTTGTGCCATAGGCGGCGAAAAGCTCCTTGCACTCCATGCCCTCAGGCGTGACACCGACGAACCCGGAATCTATGGCTTTGTTGTTGATTTTTCGGACAAAGAGTGGAAAACAGAGGAGAAAAAACTCTTGTGGCAACCCTCAACCCCACTTATCAAAAATGCCAAAATGGCAGAAATTTTTTCTTTCCTCAAATTTGGTCAGCCCGGTGCAATCCGCCTTTCGGACGGCAATCTTCTCATGACTCACTGGTGCGCCGAGGATGGTCAATACAAAACAGTTGCAACAAAAATTGAACTGTAATTATGCATGGTTTGTAAGAAACAAATAAAAGGAGTTTTCACATGACACCAATTAACATAGCTCAAAAAAGAGAAGTTTTCTGGGACAATTTTCTTCTTGACGAAGAAAAAACCACAGCATTTCACAGAAGCTTCAATCTTACCGAAAAAGAGGTTTGCACGGTGCTCAATCAGGGCAAAGAACTTGAATCCGTAAGCTGGTTGCAAGTGTTAAAATTGCCTGACGGCGGCTACCGCATGTACTATTGCCCATGGTCTCAGTGGGACAAGGAAATTGTCATTCGTCTTGCTGTGCTCGAAAGCAGTGACGGTTTAAGCTGGACAAGACCAAGCCTCAACCTGTTTCCTCACCCGGAGCTTAAAGAAAATAACATTGTAATTGATCATCTCATTGACAATGCCTATGTTTTTTATGACACAAATCCAAATTGCCCCGAAGACGAAAAATTCAAAGCCGTTTGCTCCGACAAAGCGGTCAGCAAAGACACCGGATATGACTCTTGTCTGATTTGCTACACCTCTCAGGACGGTCTAAACTTTAAAAAAGGTTGGGTGCTCAGCGAAACCGGAACCTTTGACACTCTTAACACCGTTCATTTCAGAGACGGAAAATATTATGCCTACATTCGTGATTATCATGGCTTTGTTCCCGGGAAAAGAGAATCTACCGGAATTCGTGACATAAGGGTTATGACCTCGGAGGATTTTCACACATGGACAATCCCCGAAGAGCTTGAATATGACGACGGGCTTGACTATCCCATGTATACAAACAACATTCATCCCTACGAAAGAGCACCTCAAATCCGCATTGGTTTTCCCGTGAGATATTATGACCGTGGGGAATGGACACCCAACACCGCACAGTTTGGAAGTGCTCCCATAAAAGAGGATGTCATGAAAATGGAAGCCCGCTACGGCATTGCCGTGACGGACTGCGTGTTTATTCACAGCCGTGATGTTAACGGCAAAAAATGGTCACGAAGCGGTGAGGCGTTCATGACTCCGGGCTATGAAACAGACGAAAACTGGATGTATGGTGATTGCTATCTTGCAAGCAACATGATAGATTCGGGCAAAGAAACCTACTATATGTACTGCGACAAGAGCTGTCGCACCCGTGGCAAAGGCAAAGAAATTATCCGCTACGAAATCCGTAAAGACGGTTTTGCCTGCATTATGGCAGGAGGCGAAGAAAAAGTTGCCGTGACAAAACCGATTGTTTTTGAAGGAAAAGAGCTTCATCTGAATTTTGAAACCTCGGCTTTCGGACATATATTTGTTGATGTGCTTGATGAAAACGGAGACGAAATCCCCGGAAAAACAAGCTTCGAAATTTACGGAAACACCATTGACCGAAAGGTTTTCCTTAAAGATGAAACCGATTTTTCAGCTCTTTCAGGGAAAACCGTGAGACTGCGCTTTCGCATGAAAGATGCAAAGTTATATTCGATAAAGTTTGAAGATTAAATTGGTGTTTGTCGGGGAGTTTAACACAAGGACGAAAGGCTCCCTTGCCTAAGGGGAGCTGGCAGTGAGCGTAGCGAAACTGACTGAGGGGTATTGCTGAAAGCGTTGATACTTCTGCATTTCGTACCCCTCCGTCTTTGCCTAACGGCAAATCCACCTCCCCTTAGGCAGGGGCGGCTTTCGCTTCAGCCTCGTTTGCTAACAGCTCGCTAAACCTCAACTTATACTTCCGAAAGGAGCTCTAAAATGAACATTACAGCAATCGACTCTCACACTCACATAAATTGGAACAGCTCATGGGACACAAAAACCAATGATGTGTATAAAGCCGACCTTGACACACTTCTTGAAATAAGTGACGGAGCAAAAATTGATAAACTTCTTTGTTCAACTTTTTCGTCGGTTATTGCCGACAAGGATATTGAAGAATCAAACGAATATCTTTTTAATTTGTCAAACCAAAACGACAGAGTGTATCAATGGGTTGTAATTGATCCCCGAAAAGAAGCAACATTTTTGCAGGCGGAAGAAATGCTCAAAAGTAAAAAGTGTGTTGGCATAAAAATCCACCCCGATTATCACGGATATTCAATCTTTGACCACGGTGATAAGATTTTTTCCTTTGCAGAACAAAGGGAAGCAATTGTTCTCATGCATCCCCGGGTTCCTGTTCCCGATATAACACATTATGCCGACAAATATCCCAAAACCAAAATCATTGTTGCACATCTTGGCGGAGTGAGCCATGTCGATGCAATTGCAAACGCAAAGCACAAAAATGTTTACACCGATACATCAGGAAGTGCAAGCACACAGAATTTTGTTTTGGAATATGCCGTTAAAAGAGTAGGCTCCGAAAACATCCTCTTCGGAACAGACACCTATGCGGCAGGATTTCAGCGTGGCAGAGTTGAATATGCTCTCATCTCCGACAAAGACAAAGAAAACATTTTAAGAAAAAACGCCGAAAGGCTTTTTGAGTTTTAATTAAAAAAGTAGGCAGTGCCTGCAGTCAATTCGCAAGCATGGTTTAGTCAACATCACATCTCGCGAACGAAATTAAACATAAATTCCTATACGGTATAGTAAACATCCCCCGGCAATGCCGGGGGCTTTTCAATAAACGCCCCACAGGGGCTCAGAATACAAGCAACGTCTTGAAAGACGTATTAACACGGACGCATGCGGCTACGTTCTTATGCGTACCATTTACTCACTCACCCGT
>JAFQHQ010000098.1 GCA_017397885.1 Clostridia bacterium
GAATGTCTTTTTCAAGACAACGGATTGCATATGGAGTGTGCTCATGGAAATAGTTTGCAAGGAGCACCGCATCCATAGGATGTTCAATAAATTCGTCAAAGTCTTTGTAGCATGTTATTGTGTCGCCAAGTTTTTCTTTTGCTTTTTCAAGATGAGCATCGCTTTTGTCGCATACTGCAACAATTTCTGCATTGTTTGCAAGGAAACTGTCAAAAAAGTTTGAACCTCTTCTTACACCAAAAATTCCAACTCTGATTTTTTTCATGATTATTACCTCCGTTTATTTGTTTGATAATGTCACAAGACATTCTCTTATTTTTTCAAGCATGACATCAATCACAACCTCATCTGCAATGAGAGGGGGTTTTATGAGCGCACCGGGAGGGCAGTCTGCCTTGTAGAGCTGTGCGCTGATGTCAACACATTTTTCGTTTATGAGCTTTGTAAACTCTGCCGCAACATCAACCGAATAAAAATGAATTGCCGCAAGATGACCCAGACCGTCGGGCTTTTCCACAACATTTGGAAAATCTTTTACGAGCTCTGCAATTCCCTTTTCTATTTTTTCGCCCATTTGGGTTATTTCTTTGCCGTTTGCGTTTGCAAATTCCATTGTTATGAGATATGCAAGACTTGCAAGCTCTTCCTGACCGTTTGTAACAAGTGCGCCAAACTGATTCAGGATGTCCGCATCATATGTAGTGAGGATTTTACTTGCGGGATATTCTCCGCCCGGAAAACCTTTTCCTATGATTGAAAAATCGGGATTAAGACCGTATTGCTTAAAGAGGAACATTCCGTCATACCACATACATGACTGGATTTCGTCGCACATAGTGAGAGTGTCCGTTTCGTGGCAAAGCTTGTATGCTCCCTGCAAAAATTCCTTTGTGAGACGGATTCCCGAGTAGTTCATAAGAATGATTTCGTGCAAAAATCCTGCGGTTTTGTATTTGCCTGAGTTATATTCCTTGATTTTTGTCTCAAAGTCTGCAAGGTCATTTTTCTTAACGCTCACAACTTTATAAAGGTCATAGCTTTGGCATTTTTCGTAGAACTCGGGCCACATTCCGCGCAGTGTCTGGGCTATAACTGTTGTACCGTGATAGTTAGCGGTGAGACCTTCTTTGTTGTCTTCCATAACAAAGAACACAGGAATTTTCCCGTAATATTTCGGACTGTCAAAGGAATCGTCAAGACGGTAGAACCTTGCAAGCATCATTTTGATGCCTGCCTCGCAGGCAAGGGAGCCTGTTTCAAGGTTTATGACACGGTTCAAAACGTGGGGTTCTTTTGAATCAAGAACAGCTTTGTGCTCCAAAGAGTTTTCTTCCACTCCGTTTGCAACTGCCACCAGACGGCTTTCCGCAAGACGCGTGATATATCCTCGTGTGTTATTGTGAGTAGCATTTAAAATACCGAGCTTTCTTGCATTGGTAATAAGCTTGTAGCCGGGGAAGTTGTGACCGAGAGATGAGTGATAGTGTTCAGACTTTGCAATCAGATACGCTCTCCCGTCTTCGCCGATGCGGCTACAGCCCACACCGCCAATTGGTGCGGCATTGGGGTGGGCAGCTTTCCGATAGCTTTTTGTGGGAGCGCCCTCAAGTGTATCGTTAAAGCTCTCAACAACCTTTTCGCCGGTCTTTTTTGCCATACTATGCATACGCTCGATGTAATCATCGGGGAAAAAGTCAATTTTTTCGTCAATGAGAAAATCTACTTCAGCCTCCGATAGTCCGTTAATGTTTACGGCAACGGATTTTACCGCTTCCATATATTCCGAGCCGAGCAGGTCTCTCAGTGAACGTGTAATGTTTTTAAGCATTTTTATCCTCCTGTATTATAAACTGCAATATTTTATGCCTGCAAGCTTTGCAAAAAATTCTATTTCTGCCTCTCTTGCACCGTACACAAGAATGCTGTGGTGGGTTGCACCGTGGAGGCTGATTTTTTCAAGAGCTTCACCTGTGGGCATTCCAAAGTCAAGCCACCCCCTTACTTTTTTTTCAAAAATATCGGTGGTTTCTTTAACAACATTAACCGGTGCTGTTAGAATGTTAAAGCCGTTTTCGTCTTCAAACACATTCAAAAACAAAGCTTTTCCTTCTTTAAATGCACCGCCGACAACATAGGGATTGGTGGTTGTTTCGTTGCCGTATGCAAATTTCATTTCCCATAAAATCTTTTTTCTGTCTGCAACAGCATAGTTCATTTCGCCCATGTGACTAATGAAAAGTGTGTTGTTTTTCCAATCGGGACAAAAGATTTCAATAAACGAAGTCTCTTTGTATCCTTTAAGAAATGCTCCGGTAAAGAGTGCAGTGAGAGTATCGCCCTCGCCTGCATAACCAATTCCCGCCTCCATTGCTCTGCATGCCGCATTAAAGGGCATTGTATAAAGGTCGCCAAGCTCTCTGAAATTGATTGTGAGAGCTGAAAGGTTTCGTTTTTCAATCCATTTTCTTATTGCAATGTCGCATGTAACAGAGCGTGTGTAGGCGTTTTCGTCAACATCGTCCGCAAATTCAAAATTGTTTTTGTTTTTTTCTTTTTCAGCTTCAATTTCTTTTTCGGTTACGGATTCCATCAGTTCTTTCAGTTCGCCGTTTTCGGGGTAAATAACCTTTGCACCGAAAAGCTCTTCCATTTTGTCATCCGAAACCCTGAAATCGCCCATTCCGTCAAAATAACCGCTCACGCTTCCAACTACAGAACCTTTAACGGCATTTGCACTCACTGCGGCTTTAACAAGGCCGACCACTCTGTCTGTGACATCACTTTCGATGTAGTGACCTGCGGCAATGGCGTAGGGTTTGCCGTTTTTCTTTAGGAGATTACACATTTCCATAACACCGTGAATACCGTGACAGTAGGTTATTTCGGAAGGCTGTTGATTATCCGAAAAATCAAAGGTTTCGGTTGTGTCAAAAATGATTATGGGGAGCTTTGTGTTTGCAAGGGGTTTTTCGGAGCAAAGTCCCGGTGAATAGGCCGCATGAAGTGTTACAATTGCATCACAGCCCTCGGCTTCAAACTTTGCAACCGCTTTTTCAAAGTCCGGTGCTTCCATGCAAAACTCGTTTTTCACAACTTCAAGTCCTTTTTTTTCAAAGGCTTTTGCCAAAGTGTCATAAAAAGGCTGAAGACGGGTTTCAACGGGTTTTTTTGAATAAAGGGAAGTGTATAGAGGTAAAAAACCTATTTTCATAACTGATTTTCCTTTCCGATTAAAATTCTATTCCGTAGAGCTTGCTTGCATTAGTGTAGAAAACATCATTGATATCTTCTTTTGTAAGCTTTAAGTTTTGGGCGGCTCTTTTAAATACCCTGAGTTCTTCATAAAGGAAACACGTAAGCTCCTCGCCTTCGGTTTCTCTCATGTGAACATCACCCGACACATCGCCGTAGAGCCCTTTTGGAACAATGTTTATGTAGGTTCCGTTTTCGGATATCCGTCTCATTCGCATTTTTGTAACAGGCATGTCTGTTCCGTACATAAGGCGTTTCGGACCAACCGCTTTGAGGCATTCTTCAATAGCCTCCGAAAGAGTGTTTGCACAAAAGTCAAACATCATATTTTTTGTGTGTTTGAGGGTTTCAAAAGCATCACCCAAATCTTCGGGAGAGTAAGCTCTGCCGATATGTGCCACAATAAGCTTTAAATTAGGATATTTTTCTTCAATTTCCATGAGCTGTGCAACATTCACCGGGTCTTTGAGACGTTTATCTCTGCCGATGTGGAGAAGAACCACCGAACCGAGGTCGTTCAAAAGCTTCAGCTGGTCGTGGGGCAGAAAGTCAAAAATTCTTGACTCTCCCAGGGGGATGTATGACGGTCTGTTTGCGGGGTAGGGTTTTATGCCCTTAAAACCTTTGTTTACAATTGCATCTTCAATAAGTTTTAAATCAGTGTCATATTTGGTGCAGAAAAGTCCTGTTTCACCGCAGGCAATGCAACCGTGTATATAGGTGTTACCCTTGGCGTGATCATAAGTCGGACCGCCCATCATAACAGCTTTGACCATTTTGCCGGGTAACATGTCGACAAAAGTGCGACGAATGTCTTCGAGTGGGCATTCATACATCACCTTTCCAACCCACGTGGTTGATTTTTTTAAGAGAAAATCATTTTTGAAAACATGCACATGAGTGTCAATGATTTTGTCGGGCAAAAAGTCTTTCAGTTCTTCTTCATAAACCTTTTTGTCATATTCGCTTGCTTTATATCCGAACATTGTTAGTTCTCCTCTCCGTAAATTGAATAAAACGCTTCTTTTTCGTTTTCATAAATACCTGCACCAACACCTGCCATAATTGCAGAGCCAACGGCACCGGCGTGTTCGCCGTTTACAACTGAAACCTTTGCTCCGGTTATTTCGGAAATAACCCTGCACCAGACAGGTGAGTTTGTTATCCCTCCAACAAGGCGTATCTTTTTTGCACCCGTTGCATAGGTTTTCAAAAATTCGTTGAGCCTGAGGGCAATGCTTTCCATTATCGCTCTTGCAATGTCGGTGCGTTCAAAGCCCGATGTGTCGGTGTCATCGCCAATCAAAAGTCCGTTTGCACCGATTGGGGCTTGGTTTGCCAGAGAGTCAAGCTCGGCAAAGGAAATGTCACCGAGATATTTTTTTATGTATTTGTCAATAGTTTCCGAAACCGATGTCAGTGATTTCATGCCGCACCAGTTGCCCTTTGGATACATAAATGGGTCGGTCAGCATTTTTTGAGACTGCGGAATGCTTCTTTTTGAATAGGGCACAAACACTACCCACGATGTTCCGCAGGATATGAGAACATCACCCTCGTCAAACACTCCCGCACCTCTTGCGGCACTCGGGTGGTCAAAGGTTCCGCACACAATCTTTGTGTCCTTCCCAAGACCTGTGTTTTCAGAGGCTTCATCGGTTAAGCTTCCCAAAACTGTGCAGTTATTCACAATGGGCACAAGCTTTGATTTGTCAATGCCAAAAGCTTCAAGAAATTTTGGCTCGTACTCACGCTTTTCCTGATTAATAAGGTAGAAAGGCGTTCCCATTGATGGAGTAATTCCCCATTTTCCCGTGAGGCGGTAGTTTAAATATTCAATGTGCATACAAACGGTGTCTGCATCTTTTATGATTTTTGGGTTGGTTTGTTTAAAATATGCAAGAGCCGCAAGGGGAAAAGATTTGAGCTTTCCCCAACCCACAGTGTTGTACACAAAATCCCCATCAAAGTCGGAGAGAGTTTTATTTATTGTTTCTTCGTCAAAATTGTTTTGCCAGCCATACACCGGGGAGATTGGTTTTCCGTCTTTTACAAACATAATGTTTCCGCTTGCTCCCGAAGGGCAGAGTGCAACAATTCTGTCACCATGGGAAAGCTTTGAGCCAAGCTCTTTCAAAATTTCGAAACAGTTGTCGCAAAACTCATCTGCATCAAGAGTTTTAAAACCGTCTGTTTCAAAATAGTTGTGCTTCTTTGTTTTGCATTCTTTCACTTTGCCGTCTGTTGCCATAAGCACGCCCTTGACAGATGATGTGCCAACATCAAGACCAACAAGATATTCCATATGATCACCTTTTAACTGATTTTATGGTTTGATTATAACATACAAAACAATGGTGATAAATAGAAAAATTCTATTTAATAATGTAAAAAATCTTCTTTTTCCTTGCTTTTTATACTTATGTTTGTTATATTAAAAAAGCAGGCAGGGCATGTGGACAATTTGCGAGCACAGTTTCGTTAACATCGCATCTTGCAAACGAAATTAAATGTAAACTCTGATATAATAAAAAGGGTGTGAAAAATGTGAAGAAATATCGTGACAACATATGTAAATTTGTTCCCGATTCTTTTGGGCATCAGATCAAAACATCAGATTTTGTGTATGAATTTGATTCAGAAAATCTGAACAAACGAAAAAATGTTAAGAAAAATATGCTTTGCATTGTATCCGGCGGAAGCGGAACCCTTTGCACGGACTATGGCAAAAACGAACTGAGGAGCGGAAGCATTTTTTTCTGCTTCGAAAATGTTCCTTATCGTGTCGAAGACTTGGATAATATGGAAGTTATGTATATCACCTTTTCGGGCTCAAGATGTGCAGAGCTTTTTTCAAGATTTGCCATTTCTCCCGTATCATCCGTATTTGAAGGCAACGAGGGGCTTTTGTCTTTTTGGAAAAATGCCATAGGAAAAGCAAACGAAAAAAATATTGATCTTTTGAGTGAAAGTGTTTTGCTCTACACTTTTTCACATATGTCTGCTTTTATCGAACCGGGAGAAAAGCAGGTTATCGGTGAAGTGTTGAGATTTGTTGACGAAAATTTTACAGATGCATCTCTCAGCCTTGAGGCTGTGGCAAAAGAGCTCGGCTACAGTTCCAAATATATTTCGAGAGCTTTTAAAGAAAGCGTGAACATAACTTTTAGCGAATATCTCAGAAACTCCAGAATTCAGTATGCAATTTCGCTTATGGAACATGGAATAATATCGGTAAAAAATGCCGCACTTCTTTCGGGCTATCGTGATCCGCTATATTTTTCGAATGTGTTTAAAAAGACAGTCGGACTTTCGCCCGGTGAATATATAAAAAGAAATACGCAAATTAAAGACAATAATAATTTGTGAAAATCAAGTTGAAATCAGTTCTCGGTTATGTTACAATCAAAAAAGACTACAATTAGGAGTGATATACAATGGGTTATTTTACGGCTGTTCCCGAAGAAAAATCAAAAAGTCCTTCAGCATATCTCGGAAGTTCTGATGCAGCACGAAAAGAATATGAAAACAGCTTTTGTGTTATAGGAAACAATTCCAATGTAATGCTGAACGGCAACAAATACAAAGCCAAACTCCCCACAATATATGAACATATGAATATGCTTGTTCCCGTGTGCATGCTCGGCGAGGTGTACGGCATGGAAGTTAAAATTGATGGTGACATTGTGTACATGGGTGATGATATATCATTTAAAGTTGGAGATGACTGTCTCAAATTTAAAGATGACACAGTAAAGCTTAACGTAGCTGTAAAAGCTGCAAACGGCACTGCCTATATTGAACTTCGTCCTTTTGCCGAAAAAGTGCTTGCAAAGCATGTATATCAGAGTGACTATGGTATATCTGTTGTATCAAGCAGTGAGATATGCCCGGGCTTTGCAAAAGAGGTGCTTTGTTATCTTGTCTTCAACAGACCTTGTGCCGACTCTCTTTTTAAAACTCTTGTTACAAATAATCCGGGGCACGCTCATCCCAGAGTGCTTTTTAAAAATGAAGATTTTGAGCGTGTACTCAGCCTTTGCAAAACAGATAAATATGCTTCAAAATGGTCCGGAGATGTTGTCCGTCAGGCAGATGACTTTATTTCACAACCACTTCCGCAAATGGCATATGACTCGGCAGGAATCAGACTTCAGAATCTTCCGAATGTGCGTGAAGTTCTTTCTTCCTATTGGGCATATCTTGTTACAGAAGACGAAAAATATATTAACTATGTTATAGATGCCGCAATGGCAACCTGCAAAAACTATACCCACTGGGGTCACCCAAAACACTATCTTGAAGTTGGTGAGACCGCAGGTACCATGGGTCTTGTTTTTGATCTTTTATATGACAGGCTCACCAAAGAACAACGTGATCTCATTGCAGGAAAAATTATTGAATTTGTTATGCTTCCGTCCCGTGAGAGATATCACGGCAGGCACCCCTATGGCGGACTTGAATGGCCCGTAAACCCCAATAACTGGAACATCGTTGTAAATAAGGGTATAATCATGGCGGCAATAGCCATAGGTGATGAATATGAATCCGACCTTTGCATGGACATGCTTGAAAAGGCAATCCGTTCTGTGGAACACATGATGCCAACCTTTGCTCCCGAGGGCGCTTGGGGTGAAGGCGTTTCGTACTGGGTGTACACCATGACCAATCTCATGAGGGGCATTCAGTCGCTAAAAACCGCCATGGGTTCGGATTATGGCATATGTGATACACCCGGTTTTCTTGAAACTGCGTACTATCCTTTCATGACCTGCGGAGTTTCGGGCGTGTTTGCCTATCACGATGTTCCGCGTGAAAGCCTTGTAAGTGGTGATTCAACCGTGTTTGAGCTGGCAAAGCTGAACAACAGCCCATCTCTTGCCGCTCTTCAGCTTGATACCATGAATAAGTATGACGCCGATGGGGATGTATTTGCTCTCTTTTGGTATGACCCGGCGCTCATTGGTAAAGCGGATGAGCTTCCGCTCGATTGTTTTTATCCATCATGTCAGGTAGCAACTTCCCGAAGCGACTGGGGAATGAATGCAACGTGGCTTGGCATCCACGCAGGGGCAAACGATTTTCCCCACGGTCATGTTGATATCGGTTCTTTTGAGTTTGAATCCGACGGTGTGAAGTTTGCAAGTGACATGGGAAGTGATAACTACAATCTTCCCGGATATTGGGATACCAAGGTGCGAAATCTCTACATTTCCCGTGCCGAAGGTCATAATGTATATGTCATAAATCCCGACTTTGGAGCAGGGCAGGTTGTAGATGCAATTGCCGCAATAACTCCCGTAAAGACAACTGCGGACGGTGCAATCTACACCGTGGACATGACTCCGGCATATTCGCCATGGACAAAAACCTCCAAAAGAGGCTTCATGCTTTCACATGAGAGAAAAGTACTCAGCGTTCAGGACGAAATTGTTCCCTTGGGCAATGATGAATATTATTGGTTTTGGCAGACTGCTGCCGATGTTGAAATTTCAGATTGCGGAAAAAAAGTGTTTCTTGAAAGAAAAGGAAAAAAAGTCACGCTTTTCTTTGATGCAAATGTTGATTTTGTTATTGAAAAAGGGCGCACTGTTCCGCTTGCTACATCCCCAAAAATTGAAGGACAGCTCGGAAACTATGAAAAGGCAATAAACAAAATAACCGTACGATTTAAGTCGATAAAAGAAAAACCGCTTGTTTTCAGAGCGGTTGCAGTTCCGGAAGAAAGCGGATGCGAAATCGATGAAATAATTCCAATAGAAAAGTGGGAGATATAAAAAACAAAAGCACCTACCTAACGGTAAGTGCTTTTTTACGACCGAGAAGGGGCTCGAACCCTCGACCTCCAGCGTGACAGGCTGGCATTCTAACCAGCTGAACTACTCGGCCATGTTGTTTCAGCTTGATTATTATAACATAAATAAAAGAGTGTGTCAATAGTTTTTTTCAAAAAAGAAATATTTTACTAAAAATTAAATGTTGACAACAACGACATATTGGTGTATAATGTATATGAAAAATGTGGAAACCCAAGACGGTTGCCACAATGATACAACTAACTATGAACGAGATTATTAATCTCAAAACCTAGTGAGCCAATCTGTTGCAGCAGACGGCTCACTTTTCCTTTTTATTGGGTTTAAAGTATATGTAGACTGTGAACAAAAGTCCAACAATACTACACACACTTCCAACAATAGTCAAAGTGTGCATGTATCAGCCTCCTTTCGGGATATATTTCCCGCATAAAAAGCTGTGCACTCACCTTACCTTTCCGCTATTATGCGGGATGACAAGGCAACCGTCCTTTTTAACCGCCACCATCAAGCGGAGGAACCCTATGGCTAAAGGTATGACTCAACGCTAACGGTAGATTTCCACAAGAGACACTATACACCATTTTACATAATTTGTCAATATTTGCTCGGTTACGACAACCGAGTTATTAAAAGAATTATTTTACTTTACGAAGTGAAGTTCAAAAATAATTGTATTGTCTTTTTGTAAATAAAAATTTGACCTTTGCGATTTTTTGAGAATAAGCAGAAAAAAATTTGAATTTTCGTTTGTCAAAATATTACAAAAACTGCCACCGTTTTTTGATAAAATGTACGATTGTAAGCTATTCGATTTCCACATATCCACAAACTTATCCACATTAATTTGTCGCTAAAATAGTGGGTTTGGTGAGTTTTCCACAGTCGTTTTTGCTCTTTTTTTGTCGATGATTTTTTCAAAAAAATATGAGATTTTATGTCCTGTTTTTTCAAAAAAATTGTATTTTTTTAAAAAAAGATTTTTTTGAATTTTAATACAACAAAAAAGCACAAAAACCCACGAAACCCTTGGTAGTAGTGGGGTTTGCGGTTTTGCATAATTTTGGCGAAAGATGCATAAAATTGACGAAACCCACTGTTTAAGCATGGTTTGGTGATGCATGAAAAAAGTTTAGAAATTTTTTAAAAAAACACTTGACAAAAAGAGATTTTAGAGTTATAATGCAATCGAAAGGTCAAAGAAAGTCAAAGTCTAAAAAGTCAAAAATATTTCTGGACTGTGCAAAAGTGTGGATTTATGCGGATTTGATCTGTAATAATTAAGTTTTATCAATTTGTTTTACAAAGTCTGAATACTAAAAAGGGGATGATAAAAATGAAAATGAGCGATACAATTGAAAATTTTATTCGTCAGCTTTTCGAAGATGAAAACAGCATCGAACTCAGAAGAAACGAACTTGCCGGATATTTCAACTGTGTTCCCAGTCAGATTAACTACGTTATTCAAACCCGTTTTACAACCGAAAGAGGTTACATTGTCGAAAGTCGAAGAGGCGGTGGAGGGCACATTCGTATTACCCGTGTTTCAATGGCGAGAAATGACGGCATACGTCACGTTCTTTCAAATGTGGGGGATTCGCTTGATATTCTGACAGCCGAGGCTCTCATAAACACTCTCTATGCAAACGAATCTCTCAACCAGGAGCAGGCAAAGCTCATACTTGCCGCTTGTTCAAATAACGCCCTGTCTCCGGTTTCAGATGGAGTTCTTAAAAATCGCATAAGAGCAAGTATATTTAAGAATTTATTGTTAATGTTTATATAAGATTATAAAGGAGGAAGAGAGTTATGCTATGTTCTAATTGCGGCATCAAAAATGCCAACTTTCACTACAAATATCTCACAGGCGGAAAATACTCCGAGCTTCACCTTTGCGGTGAATGTGCACATAAACTCGGATATATAAAAGACAATGACAAGCTTTTCAATTTTACAAGCATTCTTGGTGACTTTTTGTCGGTTCCCAAGAGCGCACCTTCGGTGGCGACAAAGTGTCCTGTTTGTTCCACATCCTTTGACACAGTGCGACGTACAGGATTTCTGGGCTGTGACAAATGCTATGAAGTTTTTGCCGATTCGATTGAAACAATGCTGTCAAAAATTCAACCCTCAACAGTGCACAAAGGTAAACTCAGCGGTGCCGACGGCAAAAAAATTGAAAGAGAAAATACTCTCAAAAACTTGAAAGAAGAACTCAAACGTGCAGTCATTGAAGAAAAATATGAGCAGGCGGCAGTTCTTCGAGACAAGATTAAAGAATTTGAACAGAAGGAGGATGAGCAAAATGGCTAAATGGTATGCAGATGACGGAGACAAAAGTGATGTTGTGCTCAGTACACGCATCCGTCTTGCAAGAAACATCAAAGGGATTCCATTTCCCAACAAAATGAGTGTGGATGATGCAAAAAAAGTAATTGACATTGTTGAAAAGGCTCTCGATGAAATGAACTATACCTTCACCAAAATCGATTTGCCATCAATGTCCGATGCCGAAAAGCAAAAACTTGTGGAAGAAAGATACATCAGCCCTGCCTTTGCTTCGTCCAAATTGCCTTGCGCGGCATATATCAGCGATGACGAAAATGTCAGCATTATGGTTAATGAAGAAGATCACATCCGCATACAGTGCATTTATGCAGGGTTTGAAGATAAAAAAGCTCACAGCCTCATTGAAAAAGTTGACGGCTATCTTGCGGAAAAACTTGACTATGCCGTTCATGAAAAATACGGCTACATCACTTCGTGTCTCACAAATGTCGGCACGGGTATGAGAGTGTCATACATGCTTCGCCTTCCGGCTATTGTAACAAGCGGTGCATCGGAAAGCATTTTCCAGACAGTCGGAAAACTGGGTGTTACCGTTCGCGGAATATATGGCGAAGGAAGCAAATCAACAGGGCACATTTTCCAGCTTTCAAATCAGACCACTCTCGGACGCAGAGAGGATGAAATCGTATCAAGTCTCGGCGAAGTGATTTCCAGCATCATTTCCAAAGAAAGAGAACTTCGCGATGCACTTTTTCAAAAAAACGGCACCGCTTTGGAAGACAAAATTATGCGTTCATATGCACTTCTTTCATCTGCTCGCATAATGTCCGGTCAAGAGATGCTCCAAAGACTTTCGGACGTCAGTCTCGGCATAAGTCTCGGACTTATTCCGAATCTGGAATCAAAAGATATAAACAATATAATGATAACAGCTTCTCCGGCTCATATCACGGCAAATTATGAAACAACCGAAGCCATAGAGCGTGATGTTATCAGAGCAAGAATAATCAGAGAAGCATTTCAAAGGAGGTAACACATATGGAATCAAGATTTACCGATAAATCCCGCTCGGCACTTCGCTACGCTCATGAGATAGCGGCAGAACTGAACTGCAATTTTGTGGGCAGTGAACACATTGTTGCCGGCATACTTAAAGAGGGTAGCTCAAATGCTGCAATTTCAATGGAGGCTCTTGGCATAAAATATGATGAATATGTCGAAAAAATTGCTGCAGAAGCATCCTCCGGTTCAAATATGCCTGTTATGGGAACAGCTCTCCCCATAACACCCAGGTGCAAAACCATTCTCGAAATCAGCTTCAACGAAGCCAAGAAAACAGGCTCTCTTCTCATTGCTCCCGAACACATTGTTCTTGCAGTTTTAAGAGAAGGTCAGAGCATTGGTGCAAAGCTTCTTGCAAGCTTCGGAGCCGATCTCAACGAACTTGCAAAACGTCTTTTAGAGGGGGGATCTCAAAATTCTTCATCCGATAGTGCAAGCTCCAAAAACAATTCAGACATTTCAAAAAGTCTTTCTCAGTTTGGTACCGATCTTACTCAAATGGCAAGGGACAACAAGTTTGACCCAATCATCGGCAGAGACAAGGAAATCGAAAGAGTTGTTCAAATTCTCTCAAGACGCACCAAAAATAACCCCTGCCTCATAGGTGAGCCGGGTGTGGGCAAAACAGCCGTTGCCGAAGGTCTTGCACAAAAAATAGCATCCGGTGAAATTCCCGAAATTTTGAAGAACAAAAAAATAATTTCTCTTGATTTGTCGTCAATGATTGCCGGCACAAAATACCGTGGTGAGTTTGAAGAAAGAATAAAAAAAGCTCTCGATGAAGCTAAAAAAGACAGCGGAATAATTCTTTTCATTGATGAGGTTCACACTCTCATCGGTGCAGGTGCCGCAGAGGGTGCCATGGATGCCGCAAACATTTTGAAACCGCTTCTTGCCCGTGGCGAACTTCAACTCATTGGGGCAACAACCCTCGACGAATATCGCAAAAACATTGAAAAAGATGCCGCCTTGGAACGCCGTTTTCAGCCGGTAACCGTTGGTGAACCAACCGTCGACGAAACGATAGAAATCTTAAAAGGTATTCGTGATAAATATGAAAATCACCACAAAGTAACAATTCTTGATGAGGCTCTGGAGAGCGCGGCAAAGCTTTCGGCAAGATACATCACCGACCGTTTTTTGCCCGACAAGGCAATTGACCTTATTGATGAAGCTTCATCAAAAATAAGACTAAAGGCTTTCACTGCTCCTCCTGAAATTAAGGATGTTGAAGAAGCTCTCAAAGAGATGAGTGCAAAAAAACGTGATGCCATTGAGGCACAAAACTTTGAAGAAGCCGCAAAACTCCGAGATGAGGAAGAAAAACTCAAATCAGAGCTTGACGAAAAGAAAAAACATTGGGAAACTTCAAACTCAAAAGAAGAGCTTTGCGTAACCGAAGACGACATCTGTGACATCATCACCGACTGGACATCAATTCCCGTTAAAAAACTTGCTGTTGAAGAACAGGAACGCCTCAAAAATATGGAAGAGATTCTCCACAAACGTGTGGTTGGTCAGGACGAAGCGGTAACTGCTGTTTCAAAAGCCATTCGCCGCGGCAGAGTCGGTCTCAAAGATCCCAAACGTCCAACAGGGTCGTTCATTTTCCTTGGTCCCACCGGTGTGGGCAAAACAGAGCTTTGCAAAGCTTTGGCTGAATCGATTTTCGGTGATGAAAATGCCATAATCCGAATCGACATGAGCGAATATATGGACAAACACAATGTCTCCCGTCTTGTTGGTTCACCTCCGGGCTTTGTCGGTTACGAAGAAGGCGGTCAGCTTACCGAAAAGGTGAGAAGAAAACCCTATTCGGTTGTGCTTTTCGATGAAATAGAAAAGGCACATCCCGATGTGTTTAACATTCTTTTGCAAATTCTTGATGACGGTGTTCTCACCGATTCACAAGGCAGAAAAATTGATTTCAAAAATACCGTTGTCATCATGACCTCAAACATCGGTGCACGCCTCATTACCGAAAAAGCCAAAAGCTCCCTCGGTTTTGGTACTTCTTCCGACAGTGCCGACAGTGATTATGAATCTGTAAAGCAAAAAGTTCTCGGCGAACTCAAAAACATTTTCAGACCCGAGCTTTTGAACCGAATTGACGAAACAATTGTGTTCCACAAGCTTACCAAAGAAGACATCAAAAAGATAACACACATTATGGTAGAAAGTCTCAAAAAACGCATGGAAGCTCTTGGCTACACGCTTTCCCTTACAGACGCTGCCATTGAGCATCTTTCCGAAGCAGGCTTTGACGAGATTTACGGAGCAAGACCTCTCAGACGGGCAATTCAGTCACAGGTTGAAGATGCTCTTGCCGATGAACTTCTCACCGGAAAATTTGAGCCCGGGGCAAAAATAACCGTTGATTGCATAGACGGAAAACTTAGCCTTAACGACTAAATTTGAAAAATTATACACAAATTGTATGTCAGCCGGCAAATATGGCTTAAAGCTTTCTGCTTTAACTATTTGTCATTCTGAGCTAATCGTTAGCGAAGTCGAAGAATCTTAATGAAGAAGTTTCGACTTCGCTATACTTCGTTTAACATGAGTTTTTTTGGATTGTTTATCACCATTATTGTTGTTAAGCTATCGTTGACAACCATACAATCATATGGTATAATTAAAACAACAACAAATGAAAGGATTGATTCCGATGGCACAAACAGAAGAAATTTTTAGCTTTGCGGTTGTGTGCCTGTCGGAAGTTAATTAAAACTTTTCGGTGGCACGCAAACCGCATACTTTTCACAGCGGTTGTATGTCATCGGGTGACTTGACTAAATCAGATTTAAACACTTCAATTCATCACGATGATGCATTGGAGTGTTTTTGTTTGAAAGGAGAGTCATTTATGTCAAAAAAATTATTGTCCTTAGTTTTATCTTTTATTTTGTTTATTGCAATAATTCCCATCTTGAAGTTCGAACCGGTTTTTGCCCAAGAGACTGCAGAAGAATCTTTCGTGCGCCGATATACACAAGAAGAATTAAGAGAAATGTATGAGCGTAAACGTGAAGAATATTTTCCGGATCGAAATAATTTTGAAGAATCAGAAGATTATGACCAAAGCATCATTGATGAAATAAACAATAATATTATAAATGATGACTCGTCGGTTTCTGATGCGGAACTTGGTATTTTGAATATTCAGTCTGAAAGCGATGTGGCATTGCAAAACCCGGACGTTTCTGCATATTCGATTTTGGCAACCGGTGATGATTCTGAATCTGAGACTTCTATACCACCTCCGACAGGGAAGGTTATATCAAAAGTGTATAATGCAAACGAATCTGTTTCTCTTGGTTCGGGGGCTTTGAATTATACATATAACATTTTATCTATTCCCGGAAGAAACGGACTTGACCTTGACATTTCACTAAGGTACAACTCTGCCGATGCCATTGTGCCAAGAGGTGACTTTTCATCTGTCTCATATCCATATTGGGCACATGATTACAATAAGATTGCAACTGGATGGTCTTTTGTTGCACCAAATATTTTTGATGTAACAGAGATGGATACAATGATTGGAGAAAGAATTCGCTTTGCAGACGGTTCATCATATGCACTGTCGCCAACATATGAATTGGAGGGTTATGAACTTGATGATGTATCTCTTACCAGAGAAGACGGTGTATACATACTTACTTATTCAAACGGAATAAAGGAATATTTTGAAAATACATATGGTACACTTGTAAAACGTGAAGATCGCTTCGGGAATGAAATTGTTTTCGAATACGAAACATTTTCGGGAAATTCCGGAAGAAAGATTCATGTTCCCCGGAGAATTATCGACACAGTGGGGAATATTATAGATATCGATAATGATTTTATAACGTATAACGGAAGAAACTATCTTTCACAAATGACTTTTTCCATTGGTGACACGGTGTATTCAACTGTCAACTTTGATACTTTTGGTTGTGCTGATATAGAGGTTGGTGTAATAGAAAGCATTGAAGATGCAGAGGGAAATGTAACTACCTTTGAATATATTGATATGCCAAATACTAAGGAATATCGTTTTGATGAACGTCCCAACGGCAGAAGTGTACTTTTGAGTAAGGTAACTCTCCCGACCGGTGGAGTCAGAGAATATGAATATACAAAACATATGAGGTCGTATAATCACTACTACTATTACAGTTTAGAAGAATTTCCGCATATGTATTATGAAAAACATGATGTGTATAAAGTTTCGTTGTTGAGAGATTCAGACGGTCAGAATACACAGTATTGGTATGTGGGGGATCTAAGCGGTTATCCAAGCAGCTATCCGGACACATTTCATTCGGAACCCAAAGGCTATATACATGATGAAGAAGCAAAATATCACACAATTACATATCATAAAGATTTGTATACCATTTACACATTTGATTATAAACATAATCTGGTTTCCGAATGCTCGTACACCGATTTCAGGATGATTCCTTATGATGATGGATATATTGCATATGATGTTTTAATAGGAAATAATATTTATAAGATCGGACAATATCATGGAACAAAAAGTTATGCCGACCCATATTCTATGTCATACATTACAGAGCCAATATCCGATCCGCCTGAAGTTGAAAATGAAGGCATCCTTGTATCTGTCAAAACTCACGGTAATTTTATATATGCTTTTTGGATGTCAAATAATACATATATCGCAAAAGAATATAACACATTAACAGACGAATGGTCGGTAGCAGGAAGTACAGAACGTTTACAAAGCGATGGCAATAATCTGACACCGAAAAAATTCTTGTATGCCGGAGGGATGTTCTATGCGGTAAACGGAATAGAATTTCTGATATATGACACATCTGAGCCTATCGGAAGCCGTTTTGAAAGATTCAGTTTGTCTCACTCTGTTGATGTTTTAACTTCGCAGGACGAATATATATATTATAAGTCAGGAAGCACTGTATACAAATATAATCTTTCAACCAAAACTGCGGTACAACAATATAATATTTCATCTCTTTCTTCAAATACGAAATATGACGGATTTCATACAAATGACGCATTGTATATTTATGAAGAAAATTCTCCAAGCACTATATATGAAGTTGATTTTTCAAGTTGTACTTTATATTTGATTTATATGCCGTCCGACATGTCTGCGACAGACTTAATAAAAGGCTACGATGGTAATATGTACTACCTGAATGGATATGATGAAGAGTTTGATATGAAATGTATTTACAGATTTTCTCCGGATTCTTCAGATATATGGGATATTGTTTCATACAGAATGATAAACGACACCGATTGCAGATACTTGGTTGGTAACAACATAGTATATATATTCCACGATGTAGGACTTGGCAGAGAATTAATGGATCAACAAAATATAAGTAATGGAATTGAAATTGCAAAGCTCAGCGGTAACAATTTCAAACTAAAAAAAATATCTTATGCTTACAACGAATATGATCAGATGACGTCAGAATCGCGATTTGTTATTTATAATGATCAGATTACACATCTCGGAACAGTAACCATTGACTATGTACCGGGATATAATGTAGTAGGCTCCGAAACCGATATTGAAGGTAATGTAACAAACTATGATTATACCAATTCTCCATATTTTATTCCGGTTTCGGTAACGGAGTATTCGGGAACTTCCAATGCACTTACAACAACAAATACGCTGTCATCAGATAAAAGTAAGATATTATCATCAAGCACACAATATGATGACAGAACACTGGTTACTGAATATGAATACAGTGATGCATTTTGTGGAAATGTTGAAAAAGCGGTATATTCAGTAATTATAGATGGAGATTGCGAAGAACTTAATGAGGTTTCGTATATTTATGATATTAGTTGCAGATTTGTTGAGGAGAAGATATATAGTAACCGGATATCTAATAACAACAGTTTTGTAATAACTGACCTTGGAGTCATAACGGAAAGCTATACATATGATTTGTTTGGTAATGTTTTAACTCAAACAGACAACAATGATAATACAACATCACACACTTATGACAAAATAGGCAGGCTGACACGAACAACATATCCCGACAATACGTTTGTATCCAAAACCTATACGATATCTCCGGAAGAAAACAAAATTCGTACATCCTATAATAATCAAAATTATACAGACGAGTATTTCAATGATTTCGGAAGGATTGATGAAGAATATTATAAAGACTCGGATAACATAATAGTAGGTTACAAGGAATATTGGTATGATTGCGGACGTTTAGCATATGTTATTGATGGAGTTGGAAATCAAACCGGATATTTCTATGATGAGTACGGACGTGTTGTGATTGTTGACGTGTATAATCCTGATAACCCTTATGATATGGGTTCGTGGGTTCGGGATATAATATATGATGACATGAATTTCAAAATTACCGAAAGCACATTTTCAAGCTCAAAAACATCATATTATGATATTGCCGGCAGAAAAATCCGGGATGAACAAGAAACAGATGCCGGATTAAACTTTGTGAATTATGAATATGATTATATGGGTAATCTCATAAAAACCACCGATGCAAAGGGGAATGTAACCGAAAACATATATAATGATATGGGTCAACTAATTCGTGTAGAGGAAGAATTCAATTTTGTTACAGAATATGAATATGATCTGCGAGGAAACGTAGAACAGGTAAAATATAATGGGAAGATTCTCTCGGTAAATGAGTATGATAATTTCAACCGCCTTATAAAATCCACAGATAATATCGGTAATTCGGAATATTATACTTATGATTCAGTTGGAAATGTAATTAAATACAAAGATCGTAACATGAATGTCACAACCAATGAATATGATAATATGTACAGGCTTACTGAAACACAAACGGAAAATATATCTGTGGAATATACCTATGATTCTTTAGGTAATATTCTTACAATGACTGATTCCACCGGAATTACGTCCTACTCATATATGTATGGTAACATTGTATCGTCCATAACAACTCCTGATAATAAAACAATCAACTATAGCTATGATCTTGCAGGAAATGTATATATTATGACAGATTATGATAACAATGAATATGCATACACTTATGATCAGACCGGACGAATTGACACCATAATGAAAAACGATTTGCTCATTGCAGATTATGATTATACCTATAACGGAAGCGGAGATGGGATTGAAAAAATAACCTATCCCGAAGGAACGGTATATTACACATATGACAATGCAATGAGAGTTACAGATCAGACAACTGTTTTGTCAACAGGAGAGGCAATATCCGCTCTTCGTTACACATATGATGTTTTGGGTAATGTTACAAAAAAATATGATGAATTGTGGCAGGATGGTGAGGAAGTTAATTATACATATAATGAGCTGAATCAACTATGCACAGAAACCGATAGAGACGGAACTGTAACAGAGTATAGGCATGATATCTGGGACAATATCTGGGCTAAAATTACTATACCATCATCAGATTCGCAAATTACTTCAATGCAAAATGAAACACATAACGCAAATGAAGCTCGTACTTGTATGACCGTATATTACAATCATAATAATCTCAATCAACTTATTTCTTCCGAGGAATATATAACGGATACTGATGATGTGTATGGCGGAACATTAAATAAAACTACAACTTTCACGTACGATGCCAATGGGAATATGCTTACCAAAAGAATTGTTGGACAAGATGATGAGGATGTGGTAGAATATAGCTATACATATAACCCGCTTAATCAGCTTACGGAATTTGAAGATGCAAATGGCAATGTAACAACCTATGCCTATGACGGAACAGGTATGCGCGTTTCCAAAACTCAAGGCGAAAATGTTCAAAAGTTCTATTGGGACAGAGGCTACGTTGTTAACGAAAGCTTAAACGGCACATTCACTGCATCAAACAGCGTTGGTACACAAGGCATTTTTGCAAGAACAACAGGAAGCGGGGAAAACGCTCAAATAAACTTTCTTTTTAAAAATGCTCACGGTGATGTAACAGATGTTGTTTCAGATGATGAACTAACAAATGAATATGATTATGATGCATATGGTAACCAAAAAGAGCTTTTAACAAATGACACCAACCCATTCAGATACTCCGGTGAATATTATGATTCCGAGAGCGGACTAATCTACCTGCGAAACAGATATTATGACCCCGAAATCGAACGATTCATTACCGAAGATCCAATTCAGGACGGAATGAACTGGTATGCTTATTGCGGTAATAATCCGGTTATGTTTGTTGATCCGCTAGGTTTGAATCCATATACAAATTCTTTAGAAGATATGAATTGTTTGTTGGATATAATATGGACTGCAACAGGAGATGATGGATACACACATTCATATGACGAAGAGAATGAAAGATATGAATTGATATACTGCGGAGGAAATGGTGATAGTAGTGGTGGTTCAGTAATCGCGCGTGGTATGGTGAATATGTCTTTGTCTGAAGAGGTAAACATTTGTGTTTCGTTCAGTGATATGCCAAATAATCTAACCACTTTTTATACGGCTTCGAAGAAGATAACCACTTTGACTTTGAGTAAGGGCTATATAGATAGGAACGCATCAATAAGGATGAATCGTTCCAAAGGGTCTGATCAGTTATTAAACTTCTTTCATGAATTAGATCATGCTTTGGATTTTGTTTATGGGATTTATAATAGGATATGTGTGAATGAAGGATATTATTCTAAAAGCAAGAATATTAGAATTATGCAAGAGGCGGAACTTGTTATGATGAGATCTGAAGCATCCGCTATAACAGTAGCCAATGCTATTTCTGATGAACTTGGATTAGGGATACATAGCTCGTTTTATTCAAGTGGATTTTATATGGATGGGTTGTGGTATCAGAACGATAAACCTGAAATCTATGGAGCATTTCCGTATGAATATACAAATGGAATGGCTACAATATTCCGTTCATATGGACCGAACAAACCAGATTATTATAGAATGAGAGGGTGAATTGATATGAAAATGAAATTAGGTATGATGATGTGCTTTATACTTTTATTCAATAGTATTTTTATTTCATACGATTCAGCAGCTAAAAAAATTGATATTACAGAAAACGATGTAATATCATATGTTTTAGGCGAAAACTGTCTTGATGTTTTGCCTGATGGCAAACATGATAATGATACATTGACGAGAGGAGAAATGATAGAAATATTAATTAAATATACAAATGTGAATGATGATTATAAAGGAGCTCTTTTGTACAGTTTAGGTCTTTATGAAAGGTATCATCCGTTTTTGGAATACGGAGATTATCATTCGGACACACAAAAAGAAGAAGGTGTTCGTCGACTAAATCATATTGGAATTTTGCCTAATGTATTTTTGATATATCCTGAAAAATTGTGTACTTGGGAAGATGCAATTACTATGATTGTTTCTGTTTTTGACAGATATAATTTATCAGAAAGTTACGGCGGAACAATCGAATATGCAAAATTTCGTAATATATTGAGGAGTGATGTAGCATTAGGTGAACCTATTGATTTCAAAGGAGTAAAGGAACTTTTGTTTTATGCCTTATTTACTGTTGTTATGCAGAGAGATTATCTGAAGCATGGAGATGTTTATTACGAATTTCTATCAGACTGCTTGTACTTATGTCATGATTATTATTACAAAATTGGATATCCGATAAAATCATATAATGGAATAAAAATTAATGATATAATGTATTTTGGTGAAGCTGATGTTGATTTTGAAGAATATGTGATATGTCTATATAAAATAGAGAATGGAAGAAAAATGATAAAACAATGTTTGAATATTTCTGAATTAATGTATGAAAATATTCTGGCAGTAAATTCAGTATACAATGTAAGCAACACACGAACTGAAACAGAAGTACATGATTTGTTTTCACCGGTTGAAGTTGGCGAATTTATAGAATCAACGAAACCGATTGATAAGGAGTTTGAATTGAAATCAAGAGGGATTGATTTATGGCAAAGTTCAACAGGAGATACAATTACAAGGGCACAGGTTGTTAAGACGGCATTACAACTTTCAGGTAGAAATTTTCTTGAAAATCATCCGTTATATCAGGGAAATCTTCCTTTTTATGACATTACCAAGGAAGATGCGTCATATATTTATATTTCAGCTGCATACAACTCCGGGGCGATTGAGGGTTATGGTGACGGATTTTTCTATCCGGAAAAAGCATGTACGTGGGGTGAAGCAATTAAAATTTTATGTTGCCTGACAGGTCATAGTATACAAGCTGAAAAACTTGCTTTAGAAAAATCGGACAACGTTTTTCCAAAGTATTATGAAGAAGTTATGTATTCTTTTAATTTATCTGAATTTGATATACCTTATGATGAAATTCGAATTAAAGATTCGTTTGTAGAATTGGTATGGAATTTCATGTGGATTCCCTAAATGACACATGAATTGGATGAAAGTTACCATAATAATACAGCAAATTGTAACAGCTTGGGGACGGAACAGTTTGGGGACGAACAGTTTGGGTTGCCGGTTATATTTGATTTGTTGCGTTGATGAAGAACGAATGGAGGTAATTTATAAAATGAAAAGGATTGCTATATTTTCGATATTAGTACTTTTGATTTCGAGTTTATTTTATTCTCATTCACCTGTATTTGCAGATTCGAATAAGAATTATTCTGATGAATCTCTGGGAATTGCAAAAAAGTTTTGCTTGATTTGAATATATGGGAAGATTTTGATGAAACTGAACCTTATTTAACAAGAGCAGAAGTCGCTGCGTATATGTGTATGACAGTCGGAAGTTATAAGCTTCAATATGCCGATTCTTATTTTCCGAAATATCTTGATGTGACTGCAGAACATTGGGCTAGCGATTGGATTCCCCACATTGATTTTATAAGAGATCCGCTTGGGTTCCCGGTAATGAGTGGTGATGGAAATGGATATTTCAGACCGGATGATTATATAACATATCAAGAATTTGTGAAAACGATAGTTACATGGACAGGATGGAGTGCATATGCCGTACTGGAATTGGATGGATATCCATATGGTTTTTGGAAAGTTTCAAAAATGCTTGGTATAAATCCATTTGATGAATCTAAAATGACGCAATACATTACAAAAGACGATGCTGTTTTTTGATGTACAAATCCATTATCATTCCTCATTTATATACCGGCGGATTCACATCGGATTTAAGTTGTGATATTGATATTGACTTCCCACATATTGATAATGCATCAGTTCCTACACTTCTAAGTCAAATATATAACATTCGAAAACCTGTGTCAAAAATTGATGATGATAGCTTTTATATTGATGGTAAAGTTTATTATGGTAATATCAGCGACATAGATTTTAGTAATGGAGATGTTTTGTGTTTATGTTTATATATGAAATATATGGATCAGAATATTCAGAAAAACAAGATTATTGGTTGTTATCCGATAACTTCAACAGATTTTGACAATCCTCAACATATAAGTGAAGAATTAAAAAATTGGGATCATTTGAATAAAAGAAGTGATGAATATCGGGATTTTAAAAATATGCAATAAGGACCGATTGAGGACGTACATTTTTTGTAACAGCTTGGGGACGGAACAGTCTGACGGGGCAGTTTTTGTTACAAAAATAATGATTAATAATTAAACATTAGGAGGAGAAAATGATGAGAATTTTCAAGCAACATCTAATAATGATTCTTGTTTTTATGTTGTCTGTAAGCTTTCTTTCGGATGTGCCCGGTTATGCAAATACAGAATCCCCCTTGACATATGGTAATTTTGAATATGAAATCAAAGAAGACGGCACGGTTTCAATCAGTAAATATAAAGGAGAATCCGATAAGAATGTTGAAATTCCGTCTCAGATTGCCGGGAAAACAGTAACGGAAATTGGGTATTATTCATTTTATGGCTGTGAAAATATTGAAACAGTAACTTTTCCCGAAACTATCTTGAAAATTGGCGATCGTGCTTTTTTCGATTGTGGTAATCTTACTACGATACATTTTCCTAAAAGCTTGGAAGTGATTGACAGTTGTGCTTTTGCCCGGTGTGTAAATCTCAAAAGCATTGAACTTCCCGATACTGTAACAACAATTCTGTCCGGAGCTTTTGAAGAATGTATATCTATCAAATCGGTTAAAATCCCAAAATCAGTGACTATTGTTGCCGGGTTTGGCAGATGTACCGCTCTTGAAAGAGTAGAATTTCATGATGGTGTCAAAGAAATAGACAGTCTTGCCTTCAACGGTTGTACAAAGCTTTCGGATATTATCATTCCGTCAAGTGTCGAAAAAATCGGATTCAGAGCTTTTGACAACACTGCATACTATAATAGTGCAGAAAATTGGAAAGGCAACGCTCTTTATCTTGCTGGGTGGCTTATCTCGGTCAAAAATGAATATACAAAATTTTTTGAAGTTGCTCCGGGTACAAAAGGTATTGCGGACAATATGTTTAAAGAGTTCTCTCATCTGCGTGAAATCGAGATTTCCGAAGGTGTGGAATTCATTGGTGACAATGTATTCTATGGTTGTGATGATCTTCAATTTGTTATCCTTCCGGAAAGCTTAAAAAAATTGGGTGTGCACACTTTTGATTGCTGTAATGAGCTTGCCTCTGTTTATATTCCTGATAGCGTTACCGTAATAGAAGATGGTCTTTTTATGAATTGTACATCTTTGGTTGATGTAGAACTATCGCCTATGACAAAAACAATTGGTTCGATAGCTTTTTATGGATGTACTGCTCTTGAAAAACTTGAAATTCCGGGCATAGTATACGAAATTAAAAACGATGCATTTGGTCGATGTGAATCTCTTAAGGAAGTTGTGTTACCCGAAGGTATAACTGCTATAGAGCGAGGATCTTTTTCAAATTGTAAATCTCTTGAAACGGTCGAAATTCCCGGTTCGGTAACAGACATAGTTATGTGTGCTTTTGAATATTGTGTTTCATTGAAAGATATATACTATAATGGTACAAAAGATGAATGGAATAATATCGTGATAGAATCTATGGGTAATGATTCACTTTGCAGTGCCGAAATACATTATAATTCTGAGGCGGAAGCGATTTGTAACACTAATGAAGATTTTTTATTATCATTAAACGTTATCAATGAAAAAATGTTATCAAAACAGTATATTTCAAGGTCAGATGCTGCTAAAATAGCCGGTCGTTTAATTTATGGAAGTCAATTAGAGATTTATTCAAATTCAGTTATAATCAGTGCATTTGCAGATGACCAAGAATTTGAATTAAGTGCGGATTTTGACGACATGGATGAATCACGTGATGATTACAAATTAATATCAAATTTGTACTGTCACGGCGGGAATTCCGAAAGATTTTGTTGCAGATATGTAAAAGTGCCGTATATTACAGGTTACAATGGGAAAATGAGACCGGATGATTCTATTACATGGTCTGAATTTGTTGCATTAATGATGAGAGTAACCAATTGGGATGTATACATTTATCTTGAAAACCAATACAAGCCCAAAGAAGAAAGAATCATGTATCCTGATGATTATTTCAAAATTGCTGAGAGAATAGGACTTGAATCTTTCAAGCGTGACGGACTTGTATCCGTTACAGAAGCGTGCGATTTCATTTACGATATAGTTCAAATTCCAACCATTCAATATCAAGGTGGATTTTCGCTTCCTGAAAATATTCCGTATGGATTAAGCAATAAAATGTGGTACATGCATTCGCTTATTCGTTCAGAATGTATTTCAATTCATACTGAGTCAGAACTCGCAGAAATCGTTACAAGATTTCCGGAATTATCTTATAGTGTGGAGATTGGAGATTGTCTGGTGATTTTTTATACAAAGGAAAAAGGTGAGGATGGCATTTACACAAATAATATAATTGCATGTAGAAAAAATGACTATTTCGAATTTAAGGGGACCGAAAACGGGATTGCGAAACAATTAATAAGCCCTTATATTATTGAATGAGACAAAAGCCAATTGAACAGTCTGACGGGGCAGTTTTTGTTACATTTTGATGTGAGGAAATTGCGCAATTATTTTACTGTTATAAATTTACAACAAATAAAAACGGCTGGAACAGTTTGGGGACGGGGCAGTTTCTGTTATATTTTTGTGATGAGAAAATTGCACAATTATTGCCCCGTCCCTAAACTGTATGGGCTTTCCCGATGATTTGTTATTGACGGCCGCTGGATATGCGCAAATGGCAGCTGGGAATTCGAGTGCATCTTTTAATAATTCAAATTATGATGACCCATATGATCAATTGTGTATACTAGTCGGAATAAATTATGCAAGGGGTTTTTGAAATGTCTAATTCAGTTAAAAATATTGCTTTAGTAATTTTATTGATTTTCTGTACAGTTTTTGGTTATAAGTTATATTTTCGGGAAGAAGAACCAAAACTCCCCGATTTAAAGAATAACACCATTTTAAAAACTGAATTATCCCCGGACGGAAATCACGTTGCTGTTATATTTAGAAGAAGTAAGGGGGGAGCAACGACGTGGTTTAGCTATCACTTATCGATTATTGAAACCGGACAGCGAATTGGTGATGATGATGGAAATGTATATTCCGGAAAAGAACGGTTTGATTTTTCTTGGAACAAAGATGGTGATGTTCTTACAATTAAATATAGAGAGGGTTCAAGAATATATAAACAAATCAAGACATTTAAAGATATAAACATTACTTATGAATATCTTTCTACTGATGAGCTTAGAGATAGACCGTTTATATAAAAACTAAGGATTCAAACGGTGACGGCAGAATGGGGGGACAGTTTGGGTATGTGAACAGTTGAACAGTCTGACGAGGCAGTTTTTGTTACATTTTTGAGATGAGAGAATTGCGCTATTATTTTACTGTTATAAATTTACAACAAATAAAAACGGCTGTACAAAATGAATGTTTTGTACCGTTCAATCTGCCTTATTATGTTGGTGGGTGCACTTAACGGTTACACAAAATCATATCATTTTTTACAGCCTGTTTTTATTGTATAAGAATTTACATTTAAATTCGTTCGCGAGATGTGAGATTAACGAAATTGTGCTCGCGAATTGTCTGCAGGCACTGCCTGCTTTTTACAACAGAAAACAAATCGGAATTACATTACGCTTTGGCTATGCCGGATTTTTAAAAATCAGTTGAGCTCTGCGGCATCGGCATTTTTTGCAAGCTCCGATGCGTGCTGTGCAGCAAAGCTGTCCTGTGCCTGACTGTTTTTAAGAGCAATGGCATATTTTCGGGGTATTTCAACTTCAACTCCTCTGGGAACAATCATTCCCACACCGTTTACCGAAACAAATACATCATCTCTGTATTTGTCGTTGTCCTTAAAAAGTCTCACGGATACAAGCTCATTATAATAATCTTTGTTTTTTTTGACAGTGGTTTCCTTTGCCATAGTAGTTTCACCTTTTACCTTTCAACAATATTCATCAATTAATTTTCGCCGCTTTCAAAGCTTGAAGCACTTTCAATTCTTATCATGTAGTTTTCAACAAGTCTTTCAGCAGTTTTGGTACCTTTCCAGCCTGCAGTTGCTCTCTGGTTGAGGGGATCTGCAGTTCCGCCGGAGCCAAGTTGTTTTACAATATGAGTAAGACCGCCGCCCGAAACTTCGGTTACACCGTAGGCATTTGCACCGAGAACAAGCGTTGAATACACATCTCTCGCATCTGCTCCGCCTTTGGCAAAAATTTTTGCTTCGGTGCTTTCAACAAAACGCACACCGCCGAGCTTCCCGATTTCGCCCTCAAAAATTTCGGATGTGGAGCTGTATTTGTGAACATCCATCCATTCGTCATCGCGCATAAGGTCATAGGCAACATCGGGATGAATGATTGCAACATAGCTGCCGTTGATTTTTGGAGCATTCTGGGTTTTGAGGAATCTTGCAGCCTTAAATATGTCGTCAACGGTGAGTTTGCAGGTTGCATCAAGTTCTTCTCTGGCTTCTTTCCCGCCGGAATACATCACGCTTGTACCACCGTTTAACACTTCTCTTGTGATGGTATCAAGGGTAGAACCTGCCTGAGCACCAAGAAGCTTTGTGGTTTCAACAAGTGTGTTGTCAATGGCAGTGAGCATAAGCATATCGGAGATTGTCACATAATAACCGTACTGCTCAACAGAAGATGTAACCTGTGTAACAGAAAGTGAACCGCCATCGGGAGTGATTCCCTCCGAAAGAGGTGCGGTTGCTTTGGAAAACGGAACAAATTTTCTGAACTGAATGGTTTTGCCTCCGTTTTTTGGAATGGGATGCTTCTGACCAAACTGGTCGTGCACAAGGTTGGGTTTTGCATTGTCAATGAGATAATCCGAATAATAGGTTCTCATTTCGGCAGAAAGAGAAGAATCTGCCGTAGTGTTGGGATTTGCATCAAATAAAGTCAAATCTAATTTCATATTTTTCATCCTTTCTTAAAATGTTATTGTTTCACCCTTTGCAACACGTGCGGCAATCTCCGCTCTCTGCATGGGGGTGAGCTTTGAAACATCGGTTTTAAAAAGCGCAGTGCTCTTTGAGGACATACCGTTTTCCAAAGGTCTTTTACCTCTTGCTTTTATTGCTTCTGCGGTTTTAATCTGAGCATCGTTTATTGCCTCTTCAATAAGCTTTTTCACAATTTCGTCGTGATGAATTGCATAATATGCACTTTTGAGGTCTGCTCCTCCGCGAAGAAGGTTCAAAAAGCCGGGATTTGCTGTTTCTTCGTCCAGGTTAAAATCGGGATATTTTTCTTTTAGATATTCTCCGTCTTTTATCCACGAACGAATGGTCTGTTCCATAAGCATGTCCGAATCTTTTGTTTCCAAAGCTTCTTTCATCTGCTTATTTTCTTTTTCAAGCTCTTCAATGCGCTTGGTAAGTGCATCAATGTCGAGCTTTTCCGGTGCATCATTCGCTCCGGACTCATCGGACAACATGGTATCATTTGCCATTATGTTGTCTTTGTCATCGGTTGGGATGACATTTTTTTTGAATTTCATATTAGGTTTCCTTTCTTTCGCAGTTGCGAATTGTATTTTGCGTTCTTTCACGCCGTCTGCAAGTTTTTGGCATTGTGTGTGTTTGGCTTAGCTTGCAAATTCATTATACATCACATAACTGCTGAAATTCTTGCTTGAAAAACAAAAAATGAAACCCCACTCAAGCCCTTGCGGCACAAGGGCTTGAGTGGGGTGCTCCGTGCAAAAAAACGTAATGGCGCATTTTCTTGTTCAACAACTTGACTTTTGATGATTATTTTTGTATAATATAATGTGTATTTTTATGTAAACTGGTATATAATATTTATTTTTCTATAGAAAGAGGAAGTGACACACATGCTTACCAAGGCACCCAAAGGCACCATGGACATAAAACCGTCCGATGCATACAAATGGCAATATATTGAAGAAGAAATGAGGAAAATATGCAAACAGTTCGGTGTTAAAGAAGTCAGAACGCCTGTTTTTGAACACACCGAGCTTTTTCAGCGCGGAGTAGGTGACACCACCGATGTTGTTGAAAAAGAAATGTACACATTCAATGATAAAGGTGACAGAAGTATTACCCTTCGTCCCGAAGGTACAGCCGGTGCGGTTCGAAGCTTCATCGAACACGGTCTTTTCAATGAACCTCAGCCTACAAAGCTTTTTTATCTCATAAGCTGCTATCGCTACGAAAAACCCCAGGCGGGAAGATACAGAGAGTTTCATCAGTTTGGTGTGGAATATTTCGGAACACAGTCTCCTGCAGCAGATGCAGAAATGATTTCCCTGCCATGGACACTCTACAAAAGACTTGGGCTCAAAAATCTTACTCTCAATCTCAACAGCATTGGCTGTCCCAAGTGCAGAAAAGAATATAACGAAAAATTGAAAGACTATTTAAAACCTCACTACGATGATCTTTGCGAAACCTGCAAAAATCGTTATGACAGAAATCCCATGAGAATACTTGATTGCAAGTCTTCAATTTGCAAAGATATAGTAAAAAATGCTCCGCTTCTCATTGACTGCATTTGCGATGAATGCCGTGACCATTTTGAAAACCTCAAAAAATATCTCACAGCGATGGACATCCCCTTCGAAATTGATCCGCTCATTGTTCGCGGTCTCGATTACTACACAAAAACAGTGTTCGAAATAACTGCCAAAAACGAAAACTCAAACGGAACAATCTGTGGCGGCGGACGCTATGACGGCCTTGTTGAAGAGCTTGGCGGTGGCTATGTTCCGGCTTCGGGATTTGCCCTCGGTATGGAGAGACTTCTTCTCACCATGGAAGAGCAGGGCATTGAAATTCTCGATGACAATAAGCTGGATATTTATGTTGGTCATATAGGTGACGAAAATTCGTTTTTTGCTCAAAAACTTGTTGCCGATCTTCGCAACTGCGGCATCTCGGCTGAACGTGATCACCTTGGCAGAAGTGTTAAGGCTCAAATGAAATATGCTAACAAGCTTGGCGTAAAGTACACCGTAATTCTCGGTGATGATGAAATAGCAGCTCAAAAGGCTAAAATCAAAAATATGGACGAAGGCTCAGAGACTGAAATCGAACTTTCTGCTCAGGCAATCGCCAACCACATAAACTGATTGGAGGACAAAATAATGGAATTCGAAAAATTAAACGGGCTCAAACGCACCCATAAATGCGGTCAGCTTAGCAAAGCAGATATTGGCAAAGAAGTTGTTGTCATGGGATTTACCGACTCGGTTCGTAACCTTGGCGGACTCAACTTCATAAACGTTCGTGATATTTCCGGTGTGGTTCAGACAGTTTTTTCCACCGATGATGCCGAAATGTACGAAAAAGCCGCAAAGGTAAGAGGCGAATATGTTCTCGCTGTTGTCGGCAAAGTCGGTGCAAGAGCTGAGGGTGCAATCAACCCCAACATGCCGACCGGTGAAATCGAAATTGTTGCAACAGAGCTTCGTATTCTCTCTGCTGCCAAAACACCTCCGTTCTACATTGTTGAAAATTCGGATGTTAAAGAAGAACTCCGTCTTCAATATCGCTATCTCGATCTTCGTCGTCCCGATATGCAAAGAAGAATGCTCCTCAGAAGCAAGGTTGCAAAAATCGTCAGAGACTACTACGAAGAAAACGGTTTTCTCGAAATCGAAACTCCAATTCTTGTAAAAAGTACCCCCGAAGGCGCCCGTGACTATCTTGTGCCCAGCCGTGTGAGAAATGGCTGTTTCTATGCACTTCCCCAGTCACCTCAGCAGTATAAACAGCTCCTCATGCTTTCGGGCATGGACAGATATTTTCAGATTGCAAAGTGCTTCCGTGACGAGGACCTCCGTGCTGACCGTCAGCCCGAATTCACTCAGATTGACCTTGAAATGTCCTTTGTTGAAGAAGACGATGTTATGACAGTTAACGAAGGTCTCTTAAAGAGAGTTTTCAAGGAGATTAAAGGTATCGACATCGAAACTCCTTTCCTTCGCATGCCCTATCAGGAAGCAATGGACCGCTTTGGTTCCGACAAGCCCGACACACGTTTCGGTCTTGAAATCACCGATATTTCAAAGATTGTTGAAGGTTGTGGATTCGGTGTGTTTACAGGTGCTCTCGAAAACGGCGGCAGTGTAAGAGCAATCAATGCCAAAGGTCTCGGCGATCAGATTTCACGTAAAAACATCGATGCTCTTGGCGAATTTGTTAAGACCTACAAGGCGAAAGGTCTTGCGTGGATAAAGGTTAATCCCGACGGCGTTCAGTCACCAATTGCAAAATTCTTTGAAGAAAATCAGCTCAATGCAATCCTCGAAGCTACCGATGCAAAAGAAAATGACGTTATCTTCATTGTTGCCGACAAAAACAGCGTTGTCTACGCTTCTCTCGGTGCGCTCCGTCTTGAAATTGCTAAAAGATATGACCTTATCGACAAATCACAGTATAACTTCCTCTGGGTTACCGACTTCCCGCTTCTCGAGTATGATGAAGAAGAAAACCGCTATGTTGCAATGCACCATCCCTTCACCGCTCCCAAAGATGAAGACCTCTCACTTCTCGACACCGATCCCGGCAAAGTGAGAGCAAAGGCATATGACATCATATTAAACGGTGTGGAACTCGGTGGCGGAAGTATGAGAATTTACAACTCCGACCTTCAGCAGAAAATGTTTGAGGTTATCGGTCTTCCTGCCGAAGAAATTGAAGCTCGTTTCGGCTTCCTCATTGATGCGTTCAAATATGGTGCTCCCCCTCACGGCGGTATGGCATATGGTTTTGATAGAATGCTCATGCTTCTCGACGGTTGCGAGTCTATCCGTGACGTTATTGCATTCCCCAAGGTTCAGAATGCTTCCGAGCTTATGACCAATGCTCCCGACATCGTTGATGCAAAACAGCTTGAAGAACTTGGTATTGCAATTGTAAAAACCGAAGAATAATTTCCATTTGAGAGGAAACCAAAATGATTGAAGTTAAAAATCTTACGAAGAAATACGGTTCAAAAACTGTTTTGAACGATGTGAGTTTCACCATAAACCAGGGTGAAATTCTCGGGTTTCTCGGGCCAAACGGTGCAGGTAAAAGCACAACCATGAACATTATGACCGGCTACATCGCATCAACATCGGGCTCTGTGGAGATAGACGGAATCGACATCATGGATGATGCCAAAGCCTACAAAAAGAAAATCGGCTATCTCCCTGAAATTCCACCGCTCTATAATGACATGACCGTTATGGAATACATGGAATTTGTCTGCGGAATAAAATATGCCGACCCTTCATGCATTAAAGATATTCTCGAAGAGGTTCACATAACCGATGTTAAAGACCGACTCATAAAGAATCTTTCAAAAGGTTATCGTCAGAGAGTGGGCATTGCTCAAGCTCTTGTGGGTGACCCCGAACTTCTCATTCTTGATGAACCCACCGTTGGTCTTGACCCCATGCAGATTATTGATATACGAAATGTTATTTCACAGCTGGGTAAAAAGAAGACTTTGTTTATCAGTTCACACATTCTTTCCGAAATAAGTGCCGTGTGCGACAGGGTAATCATCATAAACAAAGGTAAACTCATCGCCGAAGACACTCCCGAAAATCTTGCAAAGCTTGTATCCGGCAAAAACAAATATTGTGTCTGCATTGAGGGCGACAAAGAAAAGATTGAAAAGCTCATTTCAAACATTCAGGGCATAGAACGCTTTGAAGAAAAAACTGCTTCCGAGCCCGGAGCTTTTGAATATGTTGTATATGCCCAAAACGGCACCGACATCAGAAAAACTCTGTTCAAAGCTGTTGCAGGCGAAGGCGACATGGCAATTTTAATGTTCAAGGCATTTGACATTACTCTTGAGGATATATTCATATCTCTCACAGGAAGCGAAGGGGGCGAAGAACAATGAACGCAATAGTAAAAAAAGAACTTCGCGTATACTTCAACACTCCCATTGCATGGGTGTTTATTGCGGTTCTGATGTGCGTAAGCGGTCTGTTTTTTACTTTGTTTAACCTCTTTATGGCAAATCCGTCGGTAAACGTGATTTTTTCATCACTTCCGCTTGTGTTTGTAATAATGATACCGCTTCTCACAATGAGACTTTTTTCAGAAGAACGTGCGCTCAAAACCGACCAGCTTTTGCTCACATCGCCCATAAGCGTTGCATCAATCGTTTGGGGCAAGTTCCTGGCGGCTGTTATGGTGTTCGGCGTTGCAATAGTTCTCATGCTCATTTATCCGATTATTCTCAACATCTATTCGGATGTGTCATGGGGAATTGTATTTACCAATAATGTGGGATTCTTTCTTTTGGGATCGGCTCTCATATCCATCGGCATATTCATTTCTTCACTGACGGAAAATCAGTTTACTGCCGGCATAATAACCATTGCAACACTTCTCATAATGTTTCTTTTGTCCGGCATAAGTGTTTCCAGCGGATATGCGGTTGTTGACAAAATAATAGCCTACATTGGAATATTGAAATCCTTTGACAGTTTTTATATCGGGCTTTTTAACGTGGTTGATATTATGTATTATGTAAGTATAATAATTATTTTTATCATGCTTACCGTATACAGAATTGAACGCCGCAGAGTAAAATAGGGGGTTATCATGAATAAAAAAAGAAAATACGCCTATGCGGCAATGACATTTGCATGCCTTGTTATTGCTGTTGTTGTGGTTTTGAACATAGTTGTGATTGCCCTTTCGGACAGAATGAACCTCAATATAGACATGACACCGTCAAAAATTTTGGATTTTGACAAAAAAACCCACGAGATTGTAGACGGTCTTGACATGGATGTAAACATATATTCTCTTGTTCCGCAGGATTCGGAAACCGATGAACTGAAACAGATTGACGAAATCTTGAAAAAATATGATACTATGTCGGAATTTGTGCACTACAAACGAATTGACACAAAAAAGAATCCCGGCTATCTTGCAAATTATTCTTATGATGGGGTTACTCTTAATAAGACAGAGCAACCGAATTATCACATTGTTTTTGAGACAGAACGTGACTATGAGGTTGTAGATGTTAACAGTCTGTTGCCTGTGGAAGAAGATGAAAAACTACCCAAAATGCTTTGGGCTGAGCAATATTTCACTTCGGCAATTCTCAAAGTTGTTAAAGGAAGTGACATAAACATTTATGTTGTTTCGGGTCACAATGAAATACCTGCACAGGAAATAAAAAAAGTTGTTCCCGGATCGGGCTACAACTTCACTGATCTCGCACTTGCAACCGGGGATATTCCCGAAGATGCCGACATGATTGCAATTGTATCACCCAAAACCGATTATACAGAAAGTGAAATCGAAAAAATATCCCTGTTTCTCGATAAGGGCGGCGATGTTCATGCTTTTATTGATCCGTATTTCGGAAGTGAAGAAGCTATGCAACCCTATGCCAATCAGTTCCCAAACCTTTCTACACTCTTTGGTGAATGGGGTATAACCGTAAAAGACGGCTATGTTTATGACGGCAACGAAGATAATTTTTCAGAGACAAGGTCAAACATCATTGCCACCATTCCCGAAAACACTGTTACAGATGAAATTTTCCGCAGTCCCACTGTGAATAAGTCAAGTGTATACATTTCATTAGCCCGTCCTGTTGCGGCAAAGAACAAAAATGATATATATGCCTATACGGTTGCTCAAACTTCTGAAGACGGATATATAAAATACACATCACGTCCTGCATCGGATGTGTATGATTCCACAGCTGATGAGCGGATTCAAAGTGAACTTGCGGTGCTTACGGCGAGGACGAATCCCGCAAACAACACTTCTTCAAGGTTTTTTGTTGCCGGAGCGTCAAATATTATTATTTCAAATCCCGAACTGTATGGTGAATTGATTAATTTTACAACCGACAGCGGAAACACGGTGTTTATTATGCCAAAAGATATTGAACGTGCCAATGTAGTAATAAAACAGAGCACTGTGTATATGTATGCGTTTGTTGTGGTTGCATTGATTCCCGTTATAATTCTTGCTTTTGGATTTATCATCTGGATAAGAAGGAGACACCTGTGATGAATAATTCACCCTTTCGCAATAAGAAGATTATCATTCTTCTGGCAGTGTTGCTTTTGCTTGTGGTTGTATTTTTGATTGTGGAATTTGCTGTTCCGAAAGATGACAGTAAAAGCATCGGAAATGAACCCGAATTCGATTCTTTGCTGATGTCGGATGCAGCCGGTGCAGATGAACTTTCGGCTGAACATAAGTCGATAGGTGTTGAAGCGCTTTACAATGAAAATCCGGATTTTCTGTCAAGCGGTCTCAGCCATCATGAAGTTGTGTGTTCAATTGAGGGCTTTGTCAATCAAAAGAGTTTTTCTTTTGTGAAAACAGATGAAAATTGGCATGGCAGTGACAATGTACAAGTAAGCAATTCATCACTGCTCAGGCTTACGGTCAATTTGTGTAATCTTGAGTATGTCGACAAAATTGATGCCGGCAATGCCGATCCGTTATCGTGCGGTATTAATGAGACAAGCAGTTTTATTCGATTCGGCAACATATATGGAACAACCGTTCAGTATACGCTCGGAAATCCCATTCCGGACACCGATTTGTATTATGTTACGGCAAGTTTTTCCGATGACATATTTATGATTGATGAGGCAAGTGTAAACACGGTGTTTGTATCCGCAGACAGTTATCGTGCAGACAATCTTCAAAAAGTCGATTTTGAAAGTATTCAGAAAATATATTTCAAAAATTCAAATTGTGAATTACGATTGGAAAAGGGCACTCCCGACAGAAATAAAGGCATTTACTATGAATGGACAATGACATCGCCCTACACAATTCTTGCACGTGATGACATGGTCAAGAGTTTGCTTATAACTCCCGGAGCTGCACTGGAGGCACAGGAATATGTCAGTGACAGCGGTGACTTCGAAAATTACGGCCTTGGACAAAAAGAAAACATGGTCATCTATGAAGATGTCTCGGGAAAAGGTCAGACGGTATATTTCAGCAAGCTCATCAACAATAACTATTATATATGCATAGACGACAGCCCAAGCATTTACAAGGTTTCACCGGATGTTCTTCTTTTTGCCGACATTTCAACCATAGATGTTGCAGACCGTGCACTCTATCTTGTTAATCGCTCGGCATTGAAATCGGTTACAATCCGCGGTGAGGGCCACAGCTATGATATTGCATTTGGGGAAGATAATTCTATTGTGATAAACGACTTTAAAATTACCGACAAGACCAAAACAAGCAACATTTTCCAAAGTGTATGCGGTCTTCATGCCGATGATGTAATAACTTCTGTCGAAGGCGAAAAAATTCTGGATTTTGTGTTTGAGAAAAAAGACGGCACAAAAGTGTATCTTGAATTTTTCCCAAGCGGTGAGCGCTATTATAATGTAAAAAGAAACGGCACTCCCATCTACACAATTCAGAGAAAAACTATTAATAATTTGTTTGAAATTCTCGATTCATATTCCAAATAATACAAACCAAAAAACAGGGGCTAAAACATTTGTTTTTAGCCCCTGTAATCTTTTTAATTATTAATCAACATTTCTTGAAACAACTTCTTTTTCAGCAATTGGTTCAATAGCTTTGTTTTCTGCAACCGTCTCAGCGGGTTCCAGTTGTACTTCGTGCAATTTTTCTTCTTTTGCAACCTGATGTAAATATATGAGAGCATTTATTTTTGCACCAATCATAACAATAATACCCGTGAGATATATCCACATTATCATACAAGCAAAACCGGCAAGCGAACCGTAAATGATTTCGTATTGAGGGAAGTTATTTACATAAAGTGCAAAAAGAGATGATGCGGCGTACCAGCCAATTGTGGTAAAAGCCGCTCCGGGAAGCACTTTTCTGAATTTCAGCTTTATTGTCGGCAAAACTTTGTACAATGCCGAAATTATGAGAGATATAAAAATAAGCACAATTATATGTCTCAATTTGTCCCATATCGGCATAAGATACGACAGTGACGGTTTGCTGAAGAGATAATCGGTAATTACTCCTCCGAAAATAATCAAAGCAAAACTTGCAATAATCGAAATCAAAATGAAAAATGCAAACACAACTGCAAGTGTGTTTGATGAAAAGAAACCGCGTTCCCTTTCGGTTTTGTAAAAACGGTTCAGTCCTTTTTCAGCGGTCAGAATGTATCCCGACATTGTGAAGAGCGAAAATGCTCCGGTAATCAGCATTACGGTTGTGCTTGTTGTACGGTTTACCAGCATATCAATCAGCAGGTTCCCAATTTTATCGGGCAAAACCCCTATGGCGTTGAGCATAACATTTGTATAACTCTCGCTTATTGATGATGTGACGGTAAAAACAAATATCAACATCGGAAGAAATGATGACAAAAGATAAAAGCTCATTTCTGCAGCTATTCCAAAAAAGTCGCCTTCCAAAAACTCATCAAGAAAATGCTTGAATTTTTTTGCGCAGGCAGAAAATTTATTTGCCATTATAACAAATCCTTTCGACAGCGTATAAGCGTATATAATAATTATACCTCATTTCCGTAAAAAAAGCTATATGTAATGTATTGTAAAAAATATATAAAAAATCAGAAGGATATATGTGCAGTTCGCATATACATTTGCGCCCGAAAACATGATATAATATAATGTAACATGGTATAATATTGCTATTCTGTAAATCATTTTTGTCTGAAGGGAATTGTGTTATGAATCTTAACGAGTTATCTCCTGAAAAACTTCTGTCTTGTAATCTCAAAGAGCTGCGTGAAATTGCAAAAGAATTGGATATTAAATCTTTTTCCAAATATAACAAAGCCGAACTTGCAAACATACTGTCCGAGAAAATTAATACAAATAAAAACGAGGATAAGTGTGAGACAAGCGTGGATGAAGCTTCCGACCAAAATTCTGCCGAAATTGAGGTTTCCCAATCCGGCGAAGAACCAAAAGCCCAAGTCCAAAATCCTACGGGAGAGGCAACCGGCATACTTGAAGTTCTTGCCGAAGGTTACGGTTTTCTTCGGGGTGACAACTATCTTACCACTGCCGATGATGTATATGTTCCTCCCATACAAATAAGAAGATTTAATCTGAAAACCGGAGACTATATTCACGGAGTAACAAGAAAAGGAAACGAAAACGAGCGTTTTGATGCACTCATATATGTAAAAACCGTAAACGGAGATTCTGTTGACAAATCCATAAGAAGAAAACCATTCGAAACACTTACTCCCATATATCCGGATGAGCGCATTCGCCTCGAACGTGACGGCTGTGACCACGCAGTCAGACTCATAGATCTTTTGGCACCCATAGGTAAAGGACAAAGGGGTCTTATAGTTGCGCCTCCCAAAGCCGGAAAAACAACCCTTTTAAAAAGTGTTGCAAACAGCATCAGTTTCAACAATCCGGAAGTTAACCTGATTGTGCTTCTCATAGACGAGCGTCCCGAGGAGGTTACCGACATGAAACGTTCCATCAACGGCGAGGTAATCTATTCAACTTTTGACGAACTTCCCGAGCACCATATCAAGGTGGCGGAAATGGTGTTGGAACGTGCTCAGCGCCTTGTTGAGCACGGAAAAGATGTCGTCATTCTTTTAGACAGTATAACCCGCCTTGCCAGAGCATACAATCTTACAATTCCTCAACGGGAAAAATTCTCTCCGGCGGCATAGACCCCGGTGCGCTTCATAAACCCAAAAAGTTTTTTGGCGCTGCCCGAAACATCGAACATGGCGGCAGTCTTACCATTCTGGCAACAGCTCTTGTGGAAACGGGAAGCCGTATGGACGACTTTATCTTTGAAGAATTCAAAGGAACCGGCAATATGGAAGTACATCTTGACCGAAAACTTTCGGAAAGACGCATTTTCCCGGCAATAGATATCTATAAATCAGGCACAAGAAAAGATGAGCTTATTTTGAATCAAAAAGAAAAGGAAGCATCATGGAATATCAGACGTTCTCTTGGTTCAAATCAGGCGGCAGATGTAGTTGAAAATATCATTTCAAACATTGTACGTACGCAAAATAATGAAGAATTTATTTCTAAAATGAAAATTAAAAGAATAGATAAAACAAATCAGAACAAGCAATGAATTTGTGCTTTGACTGATATTACGGAAAGGTAAAAACATGGCAACTTCAAAAAAAACAAACTCCAAAAATGTTGATACAGCTCCAAAGAAGGCAAAAAATTCAAGCTCAAAATCAAAAGATAAAAAAGCTCCTCAAAAAGAATCAGGCGGAATCAAGTTTGAAATTTTTGCCATATGCACCATTGCAATAAGCATTTATCTTGTGGTTTGCATCTACACATCCGGTGGTGGACTCATCGGTGGAGCAATATCAGATTTTATTCTGGGTCTCTTCGGAACATCCGCATACATTTTGCCGCTTTTAACAGTAGCACTTCTTGTATGGTCGCTTAAAACCAAAGATGAGAAAAACAACACCGGGAAATATGTTTTGTCATACATATCACTGCTTATTATTTCTGCTCTGTTTCAATTGATTTTTCAGCGCACGCTTTCACCTGAAGCAAGTTATATCAGCGGCGGCAACGGAAATGTCGGCGGTGGATTTCTGGGAGCGGTAATTGTAAAGGCACTCAGTTTTTTCGGCATTGCAGGGTCATACATAATCCTCATGTGCCTGCTGTTTATTTTTGTAATTCTTATTTTTGATCTTTCGGTTGCAAAAATGCTTATGTCTGTACGCACCTACCTCAGCGATTACAAAGCAGAGCGCGAAAATGAAAAATCCATAAAAGAAAGCGAAAAAGAAATTCCAAAGAACAACAAGCGTGTTGCCATAGATCCCGAACTTGAAATGGCGGCGTTTTCCGACCGTGAGATTATTTTTAATCTTCCCGAAGATGAAGATGCATCTCCCGAGGAAAAAGATGAATTTCATGACCCCGAAATAAGGCTCTATGATGATGTGACATCGGGCAGTGAACACGAAGAACCTTCCGAAGAAGAAAAAGCAGCAAAAAAACTTTCGGATGATGAAAAGGAAGATATTCACCGCGAAATAAAGGAAGAAATTGAAGATGCAGAAAGCGGCAAGGATGTTATCATAGAATATAGCTATCCTCCCATCGATTTGCTTGCAAAACCTCAGATCCCGGTAACCGGCGGAAATGTTCAGGACGAACTGCGAAGCAATGCCCGTCAGCTCATCGAAACCCTCCACAGCTTCAAGGTGGATGCAAATGTGGTAGAAATCAGTCAGGGTCCCACCATCACCCGTTACGAAATTGAGCCTGCCGAAGGTGTAAGGGTTAGTCAGATAACAGGTCTTTCTAAGGATATCGGTCTTAAATTTAAAGCGGACAAGGGTGTTATGGTAGCTCCTGTTCCCGGCAAATCCACAATCGGTATTGAAATTGAAAACAAAAATCCAAGCACTGTTACTCTTCGTGAAGTTATCGAATCCGACGAGTTTAAAAATCACAAATCCAAGCTTGCGGTGGCACTTGGTAAAGATGTAAGCGGCAAACCTATTATCATGGATATTGCCAAAATGCCTCACCTTCTTATAGCCGGTGCAACCGGTGCAGGTAAGTCCGTATGCATAAACACACTAATAATCAGCCTGCTCTACAAGGCAGATCCCAATGAGGTGAAGCTTGTTATGATTGACCCCAAGCAGGTTGAACTCGGTGTCTACAACGGCATTCCGCATTTGTTGATTCCTGTTGTAAAAGATGCAAAAAAAGCGACCGGTGCTCTTTCGTGGGCTGTTCAGGAAATGACCGAGCGCTACAGCATTTTCGAACGTAATAATGTCCGCAACATAAAAGGCTACAATGATCTTATGGAGAAAAACGGTACTCCCGAAAACAAAATGGCTTCAATTGTCATCATCATAGACGAATTTGCCGACCTCATGATGGTAGCTCCCGCGGATGTTGAAAACTATGTCTGCCGTATAGCACAGCTTGCTCGTGCGGCAGGTATGCACCTTGTTATTGCAACCCAGCGTCCTGTTGTAAAATTTATCACAGGTAACATCAAAGCCAATGTACCAAGCCGAATTTCATTCATGGTTGCATCGGTTCGTGACTCTCAGACAATTCTCGATATCGGTGGTGCCGAAAAACTCATCGGTAAGGGTGATATGCTCTATATGCCCGTTGGTGAAACATCACCGTCACGAATGCAGTGTGCTTTTGTTTCCGATGATGATGTTAAATCGGTTGTGGAATATGTTACAAACGGTGTTGAAGCGGTTTACGATCCCAATGTAATAGAACAGATTGAAAAAGACGAAGGCGAGTATGAACCCGACGGCGCAGATCCCGGTGATGCGGATGAACTTTTGCCCGATGCCATTGACATGGCAATTACCAGCGGTCAGATTTCGACCTCACTTTTGCAAAGACGATTCCGCATAGGCTACAACCGTGCAGGAAGCATAATCGATCAGATGGAAGCAAGGGGAATAATCAGCGGACTCGACGGCAACAAACCCCGTCAGGTGCTTATTACCAGAGAACAGTATAATGAGATGTTGATGAAGTGATAAATTGGAGCTTGTCGCTGTGTTTAACACAAGGACATTGTAGGGCAGGGGCTTGCTCCTGCCGACAAAAAAACGGAACGAGCAAGCCCGTTCACTACAAATCCAACATTTGAAACAGCTCTACAAACTCCAAATTGAAATACATTTAATATTTTAAACAAACTCACCATAGCGAGTTTGAACCATAATTTTGAAATATAACAAGGCAGGTGATTCCATGGCAGACAATCGTTTTTTACCCATATCAAAAGCCGATATGGACGAAAGAGGCATTGAAGAACTTGATTTCATATATGTTTGCGGTGATGCCTACGTGGATCATCCCTCCTTTGGTCATGCCATAATATGCCGCGTTCTTGAAAGCCATGGCTACACCGTCGGCATAATACCCCAACCCGACTGGAAATCTACCGACGACATTTCGAGACTTGGCAAACCTCGTCTGGCTTTCCTTGTTTCGGCAGGTAACATTGATTCCATGGTCAATCACTACACCGTTAACAAAAAACGCCGCAGTGAGGATATGTATTCCCCCGGCGGCAAAAGCGGAATGCGCCCCGATCGTGCAACAATTGTATATTGCAACCTCATAAGACAAGCTTTTCCGGGAAGTCAGATAATAATCGGCGGCATCGAGGCTAGCCTTCGCCGTTTTGCTCACTATGACTATTGGGATAACAAGGTGCGACGTTCAATTCTTTTTGATTCAAAGGCAGACTGCCTTTCCTACGGCATGGGCGAAAAAACCATGACCGAGCTTGCAAAAGCTCTCGATTCGGGTATTCCTGCATCGGAAACCGACATAGACGGCTGTTGCTACATTCGAAAAGATACAGCCTTTCTTGGCGAATTTGAAGAAATTCCATCTTTCGAAGAAGTTTCTCAGGATAACAAAAAATATGCCATTGCCACAAAAATCCAATATGACAATCAAGACAGTGTGAGTGCCAAAACCCTTGTTCAAAAACATGGTGACCGCTATCTTGTTGTTAATCCGCCAATGACGCCTCTCAATGAAAAAGAGCTTGATGAGGTATATGAACTTGACTATGCTTTCGATTTTCACCCTATCTATAAACCCTTCGGCGGTGTTCCGGCAATAAATGAAGTTAAGTTCTCCATAACTCACAATCGCGGTTGCTTTGGTGAGTGTAATTTCTGTGCTCTCACTTTTCATCAGGGACGCAGTGTCCGTTCACGAAGTGTGAACTCGGTTGTGAAAGAAGCAAAACGAATGACCGAACTTCCCGATTTCAAAGGCTACATTCACGATATTGGCGGTCCGACGGCAAACTTTTCGACGCCGTCATGCCAAAAACAGCTTTCAAAAGGCACTTGCATTTCAAGAAAATGCCTTTATCCCAATGTGTGTAAAAACATGGAGGTCAGCCACGAAAAATATCTTAAAATGCTTCGTTCGGTTCGAGGACTTCCCAAAGTGAAAAAAGTTTTTATCCGCTCGGGAATTCGCTATGACTATCTTCTTGCCGACAAAAGCAATGCATTTTTAAAAGAGCTTTGTGCTCACCATGTCAGCGGTCAGCTCCGTGTTGCTCCCGAACACATCAGCGACAATGTGCTAAAGCTAATGGGCAAACCCCCAAGCTTGGTTTATGACCGTTTTACCGAAAAGTTTTACAACGAAAGCAAACGCATGGGTAAGGAACAATATGCAGTGCCCTATCTCATGAGCAGTCATCCGGGAAGCACCCTTGAAGATGCTCTTTCCCTTGCTCTCTACACTAAAAAGCATCGTATAAATCCTCAGCAGGTTCAGGATTTTTATCCCACACCATTCACGGTTTCAACCTGCATGTATTATACAGGCATAAATCCCCTGGACATGAAAAAGGTTTATGTTCCCAAAGGCGAAGAAAAGCTCATGCAAAGAGCGCTTCTTCAATATAATGACCCTGCAAATCACGCTCTTGTGATAAAAGCTCTCAAAAAGCTCGGCAGAGAAGACCTCATAGGCTTTGACAGCGACTGTCTTGTAAGACCGAGACTTTTGAAAAACGAAAAAAATATAATAGCAAAATCCAATATAAAACAATCTAACCAAAGAAAGGATAATAAAAATGAGCTATCAGATTTTAGACGGAAAAAAAGTGTCACAAAAGGTAAAAGACAACCTGAAGGTAAAAGTGGAAGAACTAAAGGCAAAAGGCATTAATCCCGGACTTGCCGTGGTTATAGTAGGGGATGACCCTGCTTCCAGAGTGTATGTTAACAACAAGAAAAAGGCTTGTGAATATTGCGGAATCCTTTCCGAGGAATATGCCCTCCCCGGTGAAACCACCGAAGCAGAGCTTCTTGCACTTGTTGAAGAACTCAATACCAAAGAAACAATTCACGGCATCCTTGTTCAGCTTCCTCTTCCGAAACACATTAACGAAGAAACAATCATCAATGCTATCCGTCCCGAAAAGGATGTTGATGCATTCCATCCCACCAATGTGGGCAAAATCATGATTGGTAACTTCGATTTTCTTCCATGCACACCTGCAGGCGTTATGGAACTTCTTGATGAAGCAAACATCGACCTTTGCGGAAAACACTGTGTTGTAATCGGCAGAAGCAACATCGTGGGCAAACCCCAGGCTATGCTTCTGCTCCACAAAAACGCAACAGTTACCATTTGTCACTCAAAAACCAAAAATCTCAAAGAGGTTGCACGCACAGCCGATATTCTTGTTGTTGCCGTGGGCAGAGCCAAAATGGTTGACGAAGAATACATCAAAGACGGCGCAGTTGTAATCGACGTCGGCATGGACAGAGACGAAAACGGCAAGCTTTGCGGCGATGTTGATTTTGATTCTGCTTGCAAAAAGGCTTCCTACATCACTCCCGTCCCCGGCGGTGTTGGTCCCATGACAATTGCAACTCTTATGAAAAATGCAGTAACCGCCGCAATTCGTCAGAGTGAAAAATAATGAAGATAAATTATATCCATCACAGCGGATTTTTAATTGAAACAGATTCCGCTTGCTACATTTTTGACTATTTTAAGGGCAAACTGCCGTCCTTTGACACTTCAAAGCCGGTGACAGTGTTTTCAAGCCACGGACACAATGACCACTATAACCCTGAAATTTTTACACTTCTCAAGGAAGCAGGAGCAAAAAATATTTGTGCCTGCCTTTCAAAGGACATTGACCCCAAACGTTATCCGTCAGAGGTAACTGTCACAAAAATATACGGTGACAGGGAATATATTCTCCAAAACGGTGAAAGGCTCTGTACGCTTTTTTCAACGGATGTTGGTGTTGCTTTTTATCTTGAAACAGCCGAAGGAAACATTTTTCACGCAGGTGACCTCAATGATTGGCGCTGGGAAGGCGAGCAGGAAAACGCTAACCGTCAAATGGTTGGCAACTACCGCCACGAAATTGACAAGCTTAAAGGCATTCACATTGACCATGCCTTTGTTCCCCTTGATCCGCGTCAGGGAAAATACACCGGTGAAGGACTTTTGTATTTTCTTCAGACCATTGATGCAGATAACGTGTATCCTATGCACTGGTGGGGCAGAAGCCGTGTTATAGACGAATTTATTAACAAACATCCGCAATATGCAGATGTAATCAAACACACAGAGAAGGTTTGAAAATGGCTCAAAAAACACAACGAAAGCACATGTTCCCGGAAAACGGATATGTTTTCGACACCCACACCCCTTTGCAAAACGAATTTATACAAAGAGTTGAAACGGACGGAATTGATTCTGCCGTAAAATGGCTTAAATCCGTTAAAAATTCCGAACTTTCCCATCCCCAAACCCTTGTTTTTCATTGGGACGGCAAAACAGGAGACGAGCTTGAATTATCAAAGAATGAAGACTTTTCGGATTCGCTCAAATACAAATGTGATGACTGCGAGTGTGAAATCGGCAATTTTGAAATAGGAACAAAATATTTTTGGCGAATAAATGGGGAAGAGGTCGGATGTTTTTTCACAGCCGACAACCGTTTTCGCTTCATAAAAATTGACGGTGTGTTAAATGTCAGAGACATAGGCGGAATAAACATAAAGCAGGGCATGGTCTACCGCGGAAGCGATATGGACCTATGCTATCATATCACCGATGAAGGCAAAAGAGTTTTCTGCCATGAGCTTGGTATAAAAACCGAAATCGAACTTCGCCATGATGCCGATGGCACAAGACCTTCCGCTGCAGGAGATGAGGTCAAACTCAAACATCTTCCCTACAAGGCATATGAAACCGTGTTCGAAAAAGAATGGTTAAAACCGCTTTGTGACATAATGGAATTTTTGTCCGACGAATCAAATTATCCGGTATACATCCACTGTCTTGGCGGTGCCGACCGTACAGGTATGATAGCCATTTTTCTTCGCTCTCTTTGCGGTGAAACTGATGAAGACATTCATCTTGATTATGAACTCACAAGCCTTTCAACCTATGCCTACGGTCTGGCAGAGGGTGCCGCCGCAGACGGATTCAGAAGACGTGATTCGGTGTACTATGATGACGAATTCATCAAAGTGATCCAAGCCTATGCTCCCGAAAAAACACTTTCTGTACAAATAAGGGCATTTCTCAAAGAGGCAGGAGTAACCGATGAATGCATGAACAAAATTGTGTCAATATTGAAAAAAGGAAGGAATTAAAATCATGAAATTTAAAATGGTTCACGAAAATTATAATGTAAGCGACCTTCAGGCATCGCTTGATTTTTATGAAAAGGCTCTCGGTCTCACCGAGGTTCGCCGCAAAGAAAAAGAAAGCTTTACAATTGTTTACATAGGCAATAAAGAATCGGACTTTGAGCTTGAACTCACATGGCTTAAAGACCATCCCCAAAAATATGACCTTGGTGAATGCGAATTTCATCTTGCATTCAGAACCGATGACTACGAAGCCGCCCACAAGCTCCATGAAGAAATGGGTTGCATTTGCTATGAAAATCCCGACATGGGAATTTATTTCATTCAGGATCCCGACGGCTATTGGCTTGAAGTTGTTCCAACAAGATAATTACTATTGGGCTGTTTTGTTAAAAATCACTTAATAAAACAGCCTTTTTTGACTCAAAAATGGGCGAAAGATATATTTTCAAAAAAAACAGAAAAATTTTTAAAAAAAGTGTTGACAAACCGGAGTGAATGTGTTAATATATACAAGTCGCCCGGCACGGGAGCTTAGCTCAGCTGGGAGAGCATCTGCCTTACAAGCAGAGGGTCACAGGTTCGAGCCCTGTAGCTCCCATTTTAAAATTTAATATTCGCTGGTGTAGCTCAATTGGCAGAGCAGCTGATTTGTAATCAGCAGGTTGCGGGTTCAAGTCCCATCACCAGCTTATGGGGAGGTTCCCGAGTGGCCAAAGGGGACAGACTGTAAATCTGCTGCATCTTGCTTCGGTGGTTCGAATCCGCCCCTCCCCACCAGAAAAAGACCTTAACTTTGATAAAAAGTTAAGGTCTTTTTCAATGATGTTTGCCTTTGGCAAATGATGCCGCTAACGCTAATGATGTTTCCTTTGGAAATGATGACGGCTCCGCCTAATGTTCTGAAGCAAACATCGCATCATTGCGACCAACGAGAGCAACATCATTATGCGTAGCATAACATCATATCGCTGTTGGCGATGCTTCATTAAAATACTTTGGGGTTGATAAAAAGTTGGGGTTATTTTGTTTATTGTCCTTTTTATGGTACTCTTAATATGGTATTATGTATATAAAAGGTGGGATATTATGAAAAAATTATTTTCAATTAAAGATGAAGGCAATTTTTGGATTGAAGTTGAGAATGAAGTTTATAGTTTTTTTGATCTAAAGAGCAATTCACATAGATTTTTTGATGCTAACGGAAACACACTCCACGATTACAGTCGTCCTAAAATGGAAACTTCGGATGAACACACTGAAATTGGTTTGGATTACGATGAAGATGATGAACTCATCTTTAATCAATATGGTGTTGCCTGTGGCGACAATTGCCTCGTTGATAGAGACGGCAATGCCATACCCGACACTTCGTTAAATTTGGAAGACAATTGCGGTGAATATGACAGATACTTTACCTTTGGAACTACTACCGCAGAACAGGATGAATCAATAAGCAGATGCGGAACGGCTGACGGAATTGTCCTTAATATTTATGACACCAAAACAAGAAAATATGTAGCTAAAGGAATCCCTGAATGTCGCATTGATGTTTCGTTTTATGATGGTGAGCCCGAAGTGATTTTGGCAGCAATTGAATTGATTTCCCAATACGAAACTGTAGATGTGTGTAAAAGCGGTACTATATTAGCACGCAAAGATGGTTGGATAACGGTTTTTTATTACTATTAAGGTTAAATAATCTAAAAATTTATGGCTAATGCACCCCCTTTATAAAAAGGTTCATACTCATCTTCAAGGGGGTGCAAAAATACCCTGTATGAACCTTTTATCAAAATTGCGATTATTTCCCAAAGAAGAACCGTAATTTTGATACAAAGTTACGGTTCTTTTTTCTATGCGTTTCTTGTGTAAAATGTATTCTTGCCTTGACCGTGTCTTTTGATAAAACCTTCTTCAACAAGTGCTTTGAGGGAATTGCCGATGGAGGTTTTTTTGATCGAAGGAACAAGCTCCTTAATATCGCTCTTTGTGAACTTACCGATTTTGGATTGGATAGCCTTACGTACAAGCTCAACAGCAGGAAGCTTTTCATCGAAAATATCGACACGCTCTTCAAATTCACGATAAGCTGAAAGGATGATTCCAAGAATGTATTTGATAAAATCACCGGGGCCATTCTTTCCTTCGTGCCAACCATAACCTGAACGCTCAAGAACATCATAATATTTTTGCATGGTTCGTTCAATCTTACTTTCAATACTGATGTATTTTCCCACTACATAACCACAGCGGTAGAAAAGCAAGGTTGTCAGAAGTCTTGACATTCTGCCGTTGCCGTCATTGAAGGGATGAATACACAAAAAGTCATTAATGAAAATCGGAATCAGCACCAACGGGTCAATGACACATCCATCAATTGCCCGGTTGAAGCTCTCGCAGATTGCATCAATGGCATCGGGAGTTTCATAAGGCTCAAGTGGCATAAACCGAACAAACTGCGTTCCGTCGGGGCGTGTTTCGGCAACAAAGTTTTGTGTTGTTTTAAATCTGCCACCGATGGATTTATCGGAATACTGATATAGGTCACGATGTAATTGCAAAATATATGATGATTGCAAAGGAATATATTCATAGCTTTCGTGAATCGTATTCAGCACATCATGGTAACCCATGATTTCTTCCTCATCACGGTTGCGTGGAGTGGTTTTGTCATCACAAAGCTGCTTGATTCTTGTGCTTGTGGTTACAATGCCTTCGATTTTGTTGGATGCTTCGGTGCTTTGCACCTTTGCAATTTCAACCAACC
>JAFQHQ010000099.1 GCA_017397885.1 Clostridia bacterium
CGACAGTCCCGATTTTGAAAAAAGAGGCTATATGCTTGACATCAGCCGCGGACGAATCCCTAAGGTGTCAACAATAAAAAAACTCATAGACAATCTCACGCTTTTGAAATACAACGAATTTCAACTCTACATAGAAAGCTTTGTTTTCAAATATCCGCTTATTCCTCAGGTAACAGCGGGGTTTGAATGCCTCACTCCCGAGGATATTGCCGAAATTGAAAAATACTGCAATGAGCGTTTTATAGACCTTGTTCCCAATCAGAACTGTCTGGGTCATATGGGCAGTTGGCTGGGACGTGATGAATATAAGCATCTTGCGGTTGGTGCAGGGGTTGAAAATACGGGAACAATCAATCCGCTTCTCGAAGAATCAAATCGGCTTGTTGAGAATATTTTCGATTCGCTTCTTCCGTATTTCAAGTCCGACTATGTGAATGTTGGACTTGACGAAGCATACGGATTGGGAAGATATGAGCTTGAAGATGTATGTAAGCAAAAAGGCAAGGATGTCTTTTTCATGGAATATCTGAACAGCATTAATGAGCGTGTTGGAAAAAAACACGGTAAAAAGCTTATGTTTTGGGCAGATATGATTATTAACTATCCCGATTCATTCAATTACATTCCAAAGGACGCCATTGCTCTTGAGTGGGGATACGAACTCATTCAGTCACAAACCATGGCAGAGCATTGTATGGCACTCAGAGATAAGGGCGTTGAGTTTTATGTGTGTCCGTCGTGTAACACTCATTTCAGTTTTACCGGTCGCTCTGATGTTACAACTTTTAATCTGCGTACTGCCGGTGAGGTTGGAAAAAAATACGGTGCAAAAGGCTATCTTGTAACTGACTGGGCGTGCGGATACGAAGGTCATCCTCATTTCCCTGTGTGGAGCTTGTTCCCCGGGGCTCTGGGCGGTCAGTATGCATGGAATGTCGGCGGTGAGCAGACAGGTGAGGCCTTTAAGCCTGAATTTATTTACGGTGCGAAAGAGTTTACAGATGTTTTCTCCTTCGGCGGCAAAAAGGTCAGCGAGCTTTTGTATCGCATTTCAAATTATTATCTTCTCGAACCCGAAAGGGTACACCTTGGTTCAATGTGTGGACTGATTCTTGCCTTTCCCCTTGAAACCAAAGGCTATTTCGACTTTTTTGACCTTACGGTCTGCGGAGATGATTTCTATTTTGACAATGTAATCAACTATGTTGAGTCGATTTTAAAAGAGGTTTTAAGTATTGATTTTGACAACAGACAAAAGCGTGAAATCATCATCAACGGCAAAATGGTTATTCTTTCTGCAAAGCTCTGTAAGCTCAGAATGCATATGGAAATAACCGATACCGAAGCCGAAGAAATTGTTTCTCTTATAGACCGGCTTGACCTTGAATACCGTGAGCTTTGGCTTGAAACCAATTTTGAAAAGGGTGTTGAGCTGTTTTGCGAAAACATCAAAAATCGCAAGAACGAGGTTATGCAGCTTCCGAGAATATAATTTCCTGAAAGGAATTAATATAAATAAACCAAAAAAGGAAGGTATGAAATTATGAAAAAATTGTTATCACTAATTATGACGGTTGCAATGGTTATTTCGCTTGTGCCAAGTGTTATAACAAATGCTGAAGAGATTTCATCAGAAACCGTAAGAGTTTCGGTTACTGCCGATGTTGCTCTTGACGGAAGCAGCACAACATCATACGGCAAAACGAATCTCGGAGATCAGACGGCTATGTTTTTTAACCGTTCAAAAGCAGATCAGGCATGGAGCGCACCTCTGCTTTTCAAGACAGATTTTTCCAATCTGAACCTTGATGAAGGACAGGTTATAGAAAAAGTAGAATTTTGTATGTATTCAATTGCTGAAGGAAGTAAAAACTCCGGTTTTACAGGATATGTTGATATATACACCGCAAGCACAGAATGGGAAGAACTCTCAACAGTTTTGCTCGATTGGTGTGATGATAAAAATGATACCGGAAATGTTAAATATCCCGATATTATTTCCAAAAATCCCGACGATTTGTACTGGTGGGATATAACCACAGCTCCGGACGCATCTGTTTCAACACAGTTTGTAAGTTTCTCCGGTTCGGATACTGCTCCGAAACTCATCACCTTAGATATTACAAATGCATTTAAGTCTGCTTATCCAAGCGGTGTTGTTCAATCCGATGATGAATTTTCATGGATGACAGCCATCAGAAAAGACGGCGGATACAGATATGCTACAATTGCATCAAAGGAACATAACGATTCCGCTGTTCATCCGTATCTTAAAATAACGGTCGGCAATAAACCGACAATGTATGTCACCGAATATGAAACTCCGATTAATGCACAGAGTATGTTTGCTTTATCAACCTCAAACGCAATTGATACATATTCCGTAAGTGTTAACGGTGTACCTGTGGTAAGCGGTGTTTCGGTTAACGGTACAGATATTTCAGTTGACTATCCGTGGGTGATCGGAGAAGAATATACCGTTGTTGTGAACGCAACCGATACATTCGGTCAGTCTATTCCCGAAAGCACATATACATTTAAAGTTGCTGATTCATACGTTTTCCCCATAACTCACGACACAACCCTTCATGCATATAACAACAGCTCAATTCCCGGTGGTTACGGTGCCGAAATATGGGGTGATTTTGAATACATCGAGCTTCGTTGTCCTACAAAAACAACTTCCAGAGCGATAGGTGTTATGAGAACCGATGCACTTGCAGGTCTCAGCGAACAAATCAATTCCGGAAAGCTTATTGACAAGGTTGAGCTTTGTGCATACATCGCTCCGGGTTCTTATGCTAAAAACACAACCATGAGATTTTTCCCGGCTTCAACAAGCTGGGATGAAAGCACAATGTATATGACAAAGTGGTGTAATGAAAACTATGTTCCAAATCTTACCTGGGATGTTTTCTTTGGCGGTTTTGATGATGATGCAGTACCAAGTGACACGGTTGCCTATAACTATCCTGCGGTAAGTGCCGACGGTGATTATGTTCCCGTGACTTTCGACATAACAAATACGTTTAAAAACGCATTGTCTGAAGGTGTTGTTGCCGACAGCGTATTTTCCTTTATGATAGCTCCTGCGGAAACAGGTTCTTATGAGTATGTAAACCTTGCGTCAAGTGAAGCTTCACAATATGCTCCCACAATAAAAGTTACTCTCAAAGAAAAGAAATATGAAACAGAGAGCACAACAGATTTCACAGGTTATGGATATTTTATAAGCTCCACAGGAAGCAAAACACTTTCGGGAACAGGAGATACGGCATATTATTTCCCCGCAGATTCAGGGTCATATGTTAACAGTGGAGTAGCGGCATACACAATTCCTTTGCCCGCTGTCGAAAACGGTAAATATCTTGAATCCTTCAAGATGACTTTCTGTCGTGCTTCTTCATCATCAACTCAGGATTACTCACCACACATAAATGTTTACAGATATATCCCCGAAGGTGAAGTTGATCTTTCAACACTTAAATTTGCCGATGTTGCACAGTATGCAGTAAAGGAAAACCGCACGGGAAGTGTTCGTGCAACAGGTAAAGTTGCGCTTCGTGCAGGAACCGTTGAAGGTGATTTTGCACATGCATATTTTGAACACGAAGCAGATCTCACTGAATATGCTTACGAATGTATGAAAGCCGGCAAAACAGAAATGATTGTTCTCATGAACTGTGACTATGCATTCAAATTCTGCGTAACAAGAGGTCAGATTGACGGTTCAATGTCCCAGTCGGAGCAGGGTTCGAAGTATATTGCAACCATAGCTTCCAATCCTGAAATCACTCTTGCCGATTCTGATATAACCGTTGGCGGTTCAATTGTGGAAAGCTCAGAGTTCAAATTCAGAACACAGCTTACAGACGATGCAGTTTCTTTTGCAAAGCTTTATAAAGGCAGTGAACCTGTTGAAAATGCTGTGTTCACGCTCACTCCTTCAAAAACAAAAATTGTGCTTGCACCAATAACTCTTGAAGAAAACGAAAGCTACAGAGCAGTTCTCCTTTCGGGAGTGCAGGATTTGTTTGGTAATACAAGTGAAGAAGAAATCGAACTTGCAAGCTTTGTGACGGTAAACAATCTTATTATTGCTGTTCCCAAAATTGTAGCAGGTGATTTTGATGTTCAAAACGGAGATTTTGATACAGTTACGGAAATTACTTCCGATGTTGCTTCGGGAAGTGAAATTAAAGCAATAACCCAAATAACGAATAACACAAACAAAAATGATGAAATCTTTGTTGTTATTGCAGCATATAAAGGTAATGATGTTAAAGAACTGAAAATGGTTGATGTCGGAAGCATTGGCATAACCATGAAAGCAACACGCATCTATTCAAGTGAAGCAATAACAATTGATTCGGACTGCGACACAATTAAAGCCTTTGTCTGGGCAGAAAACAAGATTGTTCCGCTTTCAATGTCAAAGGTTGTTACAATCAAATAATTAACAGCTAAAGAAAGGTAGATCATATGAAGAAACTATTATCTGTAATAATGGCTTCTCTGATGATTGCAACAATAATGTCTGCTGCCACCATAAATATGGTGGTGGCAGACAATTTTTATGTATAGGAAACTTTGTTCCCATACATAAAAATTGATTGCATAATTCATATCAATCTGATATAATTAAAATGACTGACTAAAAACATTTCAAAAATTATCGGGAGTGTAGTTTATGAAAATATTGGATAAAGAAAAGCTTAGTAAAAGTATAGAAGAAATTGCAAATTATGATCTTGAGAACAACAACATCTTCGGATCTTCATACTGTGTATTGCAAAGTGGTAACGTTGTTTATAAAAAGCATTTTGGTTACAGCGATGCCGAAGGTATAACACCTGTAAGTGACAAAACCTTATTCCGCCTTGCTTCGATGACCAAACCCATAACCGGTGTTGCAATGGTAATTCTTGAAGAACGTGGTCTTATTTCGCTCGATGACCCCGTGAAAAAATATATTCCGGAGCTTGAACATATTCACGTCATCACCCCGGAGGGCAACGATCTTGGCGAAACCAAAACCGATGTTACAATCAGACATTGTCTTACCCATACGTCGGGATTTGGCAACGGCGACGAAACAAGTATGACTGACAAAGACCGCGAAACCATCGAATCGACTATCCGATACTTTACAAAAGCAGGTCTGTGTTTTGAACCCGCAACCCAGTCTATGTACAGCGCTTTTGGAGCTTTTGACCTTCTCGGTGCTGTTGCACAAAAGGTTAGCGGCATGGACTATGGAGCTTTTTTGAAAGAAGCAATTTTTGACCCTTGCGGCATGACAGATACAACATTTTCCCCCACCGAAGAACAATATAGCCGAATTATCACAATGCACAACAAGGTGGACAGCAAAAAAGAAAAAGGAATAACATATGAAGGTTGTGTTTTTGAAAAAATCCCCTATGGTCACAATCTTGCAGGCGCAGGGCTTGTTTCATCTATGAACGATTATGTGAAATTTGCCGGAATGCTTGCTTCAGGCGGAAAATGCGGTGACAAGCAAATTTTGTCAAAGGAATCTGTGATAAATATGTCTACTCCTCATGTTCCTTTTAGCTGGGCACCCGACAAAGAAAGTTGGGGACTCAGCGTCCGCGTAGTAACAAGCGAAAAATACGAAAAACTGCCCGTTGGTTGCTACGGTTGGAGTGGAGCGTACGGAACACATTTCTGGATTGATCCCGAAAACGAAATTTGTGCGGTTTTTATGAAAAATTCGCGTTTTGACGGAGGCGCGGGTACAATGTCCGGTCAACGGTTTGAAATAGCAGTAAGAGATTCGCTTATAGAATGAATAGTCAGTCGTAATAACCAACATCGAAAATTCGCCATTTGTGGTTGTTTGCAGTATAAATTACTTATGATTATAATAAACAGAACAGAGGTATCATTATGAACATTCAGCTCTTTTTTGTGGGCTTATGAACAGACCGGCGATGACAAGTTTTTAAATGCGGCAAAATCACAAATCAATGTAACCGATAACACCCTCATTCGTCCCGACGGTTCATCATTCCATCACTATCTTTTCGACAAAGAAACCCTGAAGCCCGACCACGGTTTCACCTTTCAGGGGCACTCTGATGATTCTTGCTGGTCAAGAGGTCATGCATGGTCGGTTTATGCTCTTGCCCGTGCCTTTGATTATGTGGGAGATAAGCATTATCTTGATATGCACCACGATGTCACAAACTTTTCTCTCAATCATCTTCCCGAGGATGGTGTGACATATTGGGATTATGACTTCACATCGGGAGATGAAGCAAGAGACTCTGCGGCAGGTCTTGTTACAGCCTGCGGCATGATGGAGATTTACCGTTTCCTTGACGACTCCGATCCCCATAAAGAAATTTATAAAAATGCCGCCGCAAAGATTATAGATGGCACAATTGATATGTGTGCAGATTATGAATCAAAGGATTTTGACGGTCTTGTCAGTCATGTAAGCTGTGCAGTACCGTATAACCTCGGTGTTGAAGGCTGTGCATCCTATGGTGATTTCTTCTATCTTGAAGCTTTAATGAGATACACAAATCCAAATTGGAAATGCTATTGGTAAACAAATATCGCCATTAAAGCAGAGACATGATTTTAAGATGTAACTTAACTATTGAAATTTATCACAATCTATGTTAAACTGTTTGTGTTAAAAGTTTAATCGGCATTTACAAAAGTGCATTAAAGGAGAAGATGACATGGATAGATATTATACAATCGATATTGCAGGCATGAAGAGAGATTTACTGCTTTGTCCGCTTAATGACAATCTCTACATCGGCGCATTTATAATGTTTGGTGATGTTGAAATCACGAAACACTGCGCCGAAAAGCTTCTTGAAAAGGCTCCGGAATATGACGTTCTCATTACTGCCGAATCAAAGGGGATTCCGCTTCTCTATGAAATGGCGCGTCAGTCGGGACACAATCACTACATTGTGGCAAGAAAGGGTCCGAAACTTTATATGAAAGACGTTTTCACAACAAAGGTCGATTCAATAACAACTGCAAAAACCCAGACTCTTTGCATTGGCTCGGATGATGTGGAAGCCATGAAGGGTAAAAAAGTTTTGATTGTAGATGATGTAATAAGCACCGGCGAATCCCTTTCGGCACTTGAACATCTTGTAAACAGTGCAGGCGGAAACATAGTCGGAAAATTGTGTGTTCTTGCCGAAGGCGATGCAATTGGCAGAGACGATATTACATATCTTGCACCGCTTCCCCTCTTTGACGGTGAAGGCAATCCTATTTCTTAAAAATTAAAACTCATTCTTTGAGCGAATTATCACCATTTAAACAGCTCTCAGAATGAGTTTTTTGTGTTCAATTTTTGTGTAAAAGACTTTACAACATATAACGCTTTGTGATATAATATCATTGATGTTTTATGAAATCTGATAAATAATACGGAGGTAAACCGATGGATTCAGTCAGAATAAAAAATGCGTCGTCATCATTTTCGGTGTGCAACGCTTTTGTTGACAAATATATGAAAGATGCCAATGCCTCGTTTGTAAAAGTATATTTATATATACTCAGACATTCTGCTTCAGGCTCACTTTCTTTAGACAGTATTTCCGAAGGATGCAACCTTTTGAAGTCCGATGTGGTTTCCGCTCTCAAATATTGGTCGAAAGAGGGCATAATTTCTTACGCCTCCGATGAGTTGGAAATTCATTCTCTTTCGTCAAATGACAATTCTTGTTCAGATTCTGCAGAATCTGTTGTTGATGAAAGTCCAAAGCCGTTTACACAGCCAGAACGAAAGTTTCAGTCAAATTATTCTGTTGCTTCAAATTACCGTGCTTCAGATGTCATAAAGACGGTCAGCTCAAACGAGAGCTTGGCACATCTTTTTGCAATAATCAGTCAGCTTTTGAATAAGAGCCTTACTGCAACTGATTATAAAACAATATACAGTTTTATCGATTATTTAAAACTCCCGGAACAGGTTGTTATTGTTCTTTTTGAATATTGTGTTTCTATCAAAAAAACATCAATGCGCTACATAGAGAGCATTGCATTTGCGTGGCATGACAGAGGCATAAACACTCCTGAACTTGCCCTTAAATTTGTGAAAGAAAAAACCGGTGAAAGTTCACTTCTCTCCGAATACAAAAAGAAATTTAAAATTTCCGGAAGAGATTTTTCCGACACAGAAGAGGAAATGCTTCTTGCGTGGATAAACGAATGTAAGGCAAGCGATGAACTCATCATGAAAGCCTATGATATTACGGTGCTCAATACCGGAAAAGTGCTTTTTAAATATATGGATGCCATAATTCGTGACGAGCTTTCACACTCAAACCGTGGAGAAAAACACTCGTTGCCGTCAAATGTCAAAAAGAGCAATTTCCGCAACTACCCGAAGGATGAACAAATAAGCGATATAGAAAAGCAAATGATAGAGAAAATGATGTCGCAATACGGAGGTGTTTCTGATGCAGTCGATAAATGAAATTCACGCAAAAATACAGGCGGAATACCGTCGTATTCAAAGTGAGCACGAAATGAAAAAAAATGATGCCAGAGATATTTTGTATTCGCAGTTTCCGCGTATTGAAGAAATTGACCGTGAAATTTCGGGGCTTGCTGTTTCCAATGCCAAAAGAGTTCTCGACGAAAAAATAACTCCCGAAGAAGCGGCAGAAACAGTAAAGCGCGAAGCAGAAAGGCTTCGTACGGAACGGTTTGATATTTTGAAAGCAAACAATATAAAAGAGTATGTTCCGGACTATTACTGTAAAAAATGCAACGACACAGGCTACAGCGATGTTGGCAGAAAATGCGGATGCTACATGAAAAAAATCCGTGAGCATATGAGTCTCCCCGGTGAAAAAAGGGACAGCGTTGCTCTGAAAAATTCCACCTTCGATAAATTTGTTCTTGATTATTATTCCACCGATCCCGACCCTGCAATCGGCATTGCACCGAGAGATATGATGCGTGCAGTTTATGCAAATTGCAGTCGTTTTGCTAATTTTTTTGGAGAGGGTTTGAGTGGAAACCTTCTTCTGTGCGGACCGTCGGGACTTGGAAAAACATTTATGGCAGGGTGCATTGCAAACGCAGTGTCAGATAAAGGGTATCTTGTAATATACAAGTCTTCGTATAAGCTTTTTCAGTTTCTGGAAGACTACAAATTCGGAAAAATTGACCGTGATACATACTCGGTTTTGTATGATGCAATTTACGACTGTGACTTGCTTATTATAGATGATTTCGGAACAGAATTCATAACTTCCTACACTCAATCGGTTTTCTTTGATCTTTTGAGTACACGACTTACGGAAGAAAAATCTATTATCATAAGTACAAATCTTTCTTTTGAAAAAATAACAGATATTTATCAGGAGCGTGTTATGTCACGGCTTCAGAATGAGTTTTCTGTTCTTCGTTTTGCGGGTACAGATATAAGAGCTATAAAAAATAACAAATAAGGAGAAAGCGATGCTTCTTTCGGATAACTGGACAGACTACACACTAATTGATGCTTCAGATGGTGAAAAACTTGAAAAATGGGGCGACTACTATCTTGTGAGACCCGACCCTCAGGCAATATGGTCTAAACGAAGCGAAAAAACACTATGGAACAAAGCTCACGCTCGCTATAACCGTTCAAAAGCCGGTGGCGGTTGGTGGGATTATAATCAAAAACTTCCCGATTCATGGCAGATTAAGTACCGTGATTTGACATTCAATGTAAAACCGATGGGTTTCAAGCACACGGGCATATTTCCCGAACAAGCGGCAAACTGGGATTTTATCATTGAAAAAATAACTCAGGCTAATCGTCCTGTCAAGGTTCTGAATCTTTTCGCATACACAGGTGGAGCGACGGTTGCATCAGCTTTTGCCGGAGCTTCGGTTGTCCATGTTGATGCCGCAAAGGGCATGGTAGCATGGGCAAAAGAGAACGCAGCCTCATCGGGACTTTCCGATGCACCAATCAGATATATTGTTGATGATTGTGTTAAATTTGTGGAACGCGAAAAAAGACGCGGAAATAAATATGATGTAATACTCATGGATCCTCCAACATACGGCAGAGGTCCCAAGGGGGAACTTTGGCGTTTTGAGGATGAGCTTTTCGGTCTTGTTACAAAATGTGTGGAAATTCTCAGTGATAACCCTGTTTTGTTTATAGTAAATTCATATACAACAGGAATATCTCATACTGTTGTCTCGAATGTGTTGTCATACCTTATAAAAGATAAATTCGGCGGTGAGATTCAATCCGATGAACTTGGTCTCAAAATGACATCAAACGGTTTGGCTCTACCTTGCGGATACACTACCAGATGGTTTGAAAAATAAGCTTGGAGGTTAAAGCTTTGATTGAAGTAAAAGATCTTGTATATTCTTATGTTTCCGATACCGGTGACAATGAAGAAGTTCTTAAAAACATAAATCTTAAAATAAACAAGGGTGAATTCGTTGCAATTCTCGGCCACAACGGTTCAGGAAAATCCACTTTTGCAAAGCATCTCAATGCAATACATCTTCCGCTGGGAGGAAAGGTGTATATCGACGGAATAGATACATCGGACACAGAAAAACTATGGGATATCAGAAGCAAAGTCGGGATGGTTTTTCAAAATCCCGACAACCAGATTGTTGCTTCAATTGTCGAAGAAGATGTAGCTTTTGCGCCGGAAAATCTTGCCATTGATCCTGCTGAAATTAGAAAAAGGGTTGATGAAGCACTTGAAACAGTCGGCATGAGCGAATATAAAAATCATGCTCCCCACATGCTTTCCGGAGGACAGAAGCAAAGAGTTGCAATTGCCGGCATAATTGCCATGAAGCCCGATATCATTGTTATGGATGAGCCGACAGCCATGCTTGATCCCATTGGGAGACGTGAGGTAATAAAAACAATTGAAGATCTCAATCAAAAGTACGGAATTACAATTGTACTCATCACTCACAATATGGATGAGGCGGTTAAAGCCCAAAGGGTGGTTGTTATTGACGGAGGTCAGATTAAAGTTGATGACACTCCGCGTAATGTTTTTAAAAATGTTGAACTGATTAAATCTATAGGTCTTGACGTTCCTCAGGTTACTATGCTTGCTTATGAACTCAGAAAAGTCGGTTTTGACATCAGAGATGATGTTTTGACAGTTGATGAATGTACAGAGGAGATATACAAACTATGTCAATAACTGTTGAAAATGTAAATTACACATACGGTAAGGGCAGTCCTTTCGAAAAAAAAGCACTTGAAGACATTTCTTTCACAATTGAAGATGGTGATTTTATCGGTCTTATCGGTCACACCGGTTCGGGTAAATCGACCATGATACAACTTTTAAACGGACTGATAAAACCCGACAGCGGAAAGGTAATTGTCAATGATTTTGATCTTACCAATCCCAAAACAGATATGAAAAAAGTCAGAAGTACGGTTGGCATTGTTTTTCAGTATCCTGAATACCAGCTTTTTGAAGAAACCGTATATAAAGATATTGCTTACGGACCCGGTAATCTTGGCAAAAGCAAAGATGAAATATCCGAAATTATTCATGAAATCTTGCCTCTTGTCGGACTTTCAGACGATATTTTGGATAAATCACCTTTTGAGCTTTCCGGAGGTCAGAAACGCAGAGTTGCAATTGCAGGTGTCCTTGCCATGCAACCTTCGGTTCTCATATTGGATGAACCAACTGCAGGTCTTGATCCTGCAGGCAGAAATGACATTTTGTCATGCATAAAAAACCTTCACGATAAAAAACAGGTTACGGTCATACTTGTTTCTCACAGCATGGAGGATGTTGCAAACACGGTTAACAAAATCATGGTTATTTCAGATTCGCATCTTTTTGCATTTGATACTGTTGCAAAGGTGTTCAGCAATTCCGAAAAGCTCAAAAGTATTGGACTCAACGTTCCTCAGGTTACCCGTGTGGTGAACCATCTCAAACAAAAGGGAATAGTTCTCCCGGGTGACATCTACACGGTTGAAGCTGCTGTTGAGGCAATAAAAGAATATGTGAAAGGGGGAGAAAAATGCTGAAAGACATAACCCTGGGGCAATTTTTCCCGCTTGATTCTCCCATACACAAGCTTGATCCACGACTTAAAATAATGTTTACATTGGCATTTATTGTGCTTGTGTTTTTTGCAGACAGCATTCCCGGCTACCTTGCAGTGATGCTCTTTTTGGGTATAACCGTAAAGCTTTCAAAAATTAAATTTCGAATTGTGCTTAAATCTGCCAAACCACTGCTTTTTATTATTATTTTTACATCAATAATAAATCTGTTTTTCACCGGTGGTGAAAATGTTGTATTTCAGTGGAAATTTCTAAAGATTACCGAAACAGGTATTGTCAATGCCGTCAATATGGCATTGAGGCTCCTGTTTTTGGTTATGGGCAGTTCGCTTCTCACATACACCACTTCTCCCATCATGCTTACCGATGGTATAGAAAGACTTCTTTCACCTTTTGCCAAAATAGGCTTGCCGGCTCACGAACTGGCAATGATGATGACAATAGCGCTCAGGTTTATTCCTACACTGTTGGAGGAGACCGAAAAAATAATTATGGCTCAAAAGGCAAGAGGTGCAGATTTTGAAAGCGGAAATATTTTTAAAAAGGCAAAAGCACTCATTCCTGTGCTTGTTCCGCTTTTTATAAGTTCATTCCGCAGAGCCGATGAACTTGCTACTGCAATGGAATGCAGATGTTATCGTGGCGGCAAAAACCGCACATCAATGAAACAGCTTAAAATCTGCGGCATTGACTGGGTTGCTCTTGCAGTAATGATTGTTTTTACAGCATGCATTGTTTTGATTGATATTTTTAATCTTAATATAATGGGATATTGATATGAGAAATATAAAATTAATTCTACAGTATGACGGTACAGCATATCATGGGTTTCAAATTCAACCCTCGGTTGTAACAATTCAGGGTGCTCTTGAAGAAGCAATCGGTAAAACCCTTGGCGAAGAGACAAGAGTATATGGCTGTAGCCGAACCGATGCAGGGGTTCATGCAATTTGCTATTGTGCAGGCTTTTCCATGTCCAACCCAATTCCTGCCGAAAGAATTGCAATGGTTTTAAACAATGCCCTTGATAATGATATACGTATTTTGTCATCGGAAGAAGTGGGCGAAGATTTTCATCCGCGTTTTTCGTGTAAAGCTAAAAAATATTCTTATACAATAAACACAGATCCTGATGCCGGTGTTTTCACAAAAAACTATGAATGGCAAATTAGAAAAAAACTAAATGCCGATGCCATGCGACAGGCTGCAAAACACATCGTTGGGGAGCATGACTTTCGTTCTTTTATGACAACGGGCCCCGAGATGGAAACAACCGTCAGAGAAGTTTATTCTCTTGATATTGAAGAGAAAGGTCATTATGTAACGATTTATATTAAAGCCGACGGATATCTTTACAATATGGTCAGAATTATTACCGGTACTCTTGTTATGGCGGGTATGGGGAAAATTTTGCCTGATTCCGTGGCAGATATTATGGAAAAAAAGGACAGGAGTTTTGCAGGTCCTACAGCGCCGCCTCAGGGACTTGCACTGTATGAAATATATTATTGAAAAGAGGGTTGAGTAATGTCGGAAACAGAAAAATCAAAAGTTAACAGTAATGATAATACAGACAATGTTGAAGATATTGAATATTCGGAAGATATTGTTGTAGAAAAAGTGCAACCGGAAAGTTCTTCGTCTCGAGTTGACGAATCAGACGAAACATCCGAGACGGGGAAAAATGATGAAAATGATGTATTTTCTGATGACCTGTCTGAAAGGGATACCTCCAATGACGAAAGTGAGTCTTTGGCTGAAAAAGGCGATATTGACGAAGTTGATTTGGAGATACCGGAAGAGGCAAACACCGAAAAGCTCAGTTCAACTTTTAAAGTGTGGCTTGTTACCCGTCTTGTTAAACTTCGAAAAGCAAATAAAAAGAAATTGTTTGGCATATTAGCACTATTGATTGCTGTTGTTGTCTTTGCTGTTTTGGTGTTTACAGACATCATACCCATACTCCCAAACAGCTATCATCGCTCATATGTCGGCAATCAATATAAACTTGGTGAAACACAGGGAAGTGTTTTTCAAAGTTGCGGTGAAAACGTCATCTATGCCGATAACAACAGAATAATATGCTTTGGGCCTGATATGAGTGTAAAAAAAGAAATAGAGATCTTTTTTGATAGTCCGCTTATAAGAGTAAACGATGCCGGAGCTATTGTATATTCTCCGGGGGAAAGACAAGCGGTAGTGATGATGGAAAAAAGCGGACATCGTGTTGTGGAAACCGAAGAAAGAATAAAAAAAGCCTCCGTAAATTCAAAAGGCGGGTATGTTATAGTAGCCGAAAGGGCAGGTTTTGAATCTCTTATCAGTGCTTACGGAAAATCCGGAAATCTTTTGTACGAGAGAAATACAAATAAAGATGTTGTGGATGCGGTTTTGTCGGATGATTCAAAAGTTCTTGCTGTTTCAAATGTCGAAATGTCTGATGATGCGGTGCATTCATCGTTAATTTTGCTTGATACAACTCGTCAGGAATCGGTGATATCTGAAATTATTCATGAAGATAATCTTATTGTAGAACTGTATTATCACAATTCCAGATTTATTGCAGTTGGCGACCGTTATACGGTATGTTACAATATGTCGGGAAAAGAAATGTGGAGAATTTCTTACCCCGACAAAGAATGCAAAAGCTTTGATATCAGTGAAGATGGAAATCTTGCTTTTGTTTTTAATCGTTTCAATTCCGAACAAAGCGAATCATATGTCGAAATATATGAATTTAACGGCAAAAAGACAGGTGAATATCACAGTGATAAAAACATTCGCTCAATAAGTGTTAATAATGGATATTGTTTGCTGTCTGCCCCGAAATCGACAATTTTGATTGACTCTGACGGAAAACACTGTAAAACAAAACAGATTCCTTTTGATTTTGAAAAAGTTATTTTGTATGATAATTACAATTTTGGATTTGTTGTCAATGACCGTGTGTGTGAAGTTCTATCTGTAAACAATTAATGGAGGAATATTTATGGCAGATATATTAATAATTCTGATTATGGCTATATGCTGTATATGGGGACTAAAAAAAGGCTTTATAGCGGCGCTGTATTCATTTGTTTCGATTTTTCTTTCAATATTTCTTGTGTATTTGCTGAAAGATGTTTTTGTTGATGTAATTGCACACTCACCCATAGGTGATTATATCGGTGGGCTATTAGCTAAAAACTATTCAGCTGCCGTTGCAGAAAATTGCAGTGAGGCTGTTGTTTCCATTGTTGCTGTGGTAGCACTATATTTTCTTGTTGGTTTTATTTTACGTATTTTCGGAGGTTTACTTAATGCCTTGGCGAAACTTCCCATAATAAACACCATAAACAAGGTTGCAGGTGCAATAACGGGGTTCCTGGTAGGCGCTGTGTGGGTTGTAATTGTTGTTAATGTGTTGTATTACATTCCCCGGTTTAATGATTTTGTGTCCGCTTCGTTTATCGCAGATGTTTTTGGCATTATAATATAACTTCGACGGAAGGTGATATTTGTGATATTAAAAAGAGTTCTCACAATTATTCTTGTAATTTCAATCCTTGGGGTAATTGCACTTGTTGTAACCGATCCGAACATTGGTTTGTTTAAAGGGGATTCATCAAAAAAGATTGAAGAATCACATTTTTTTGATGGATTATCCGGGTTTGATTACAACTATTTTGACAATTTTTCTTCAGACTCGCCTGACGGTGATTTGGAAGCATTGCTCGTTCAGTCATGGAACAACATAGAGCAATCCATAGATGTTTCTGCCTTTAACATTACTTTTGATGAATTCCAAAACACTTATATGCAAATTTTGAACAATAACCCGTTGTGTTATCATGTTGATTCTGCCGTGGAATGTAAGATAGATTCCGAAAACCGTGTGATTACGGTAAATCCAACATATCTGGAAAAAAACAAAGATACCATAAAATCAACCGTCTCTGAAATAAATTCTGCTACAGATGTCATTTTGAGCCTTATTACAGATGATATGGGAGATTTCGAAAAGGTAATGACTGTTCACGATTATATGGTTCAAAATTATGAGTATGATGAATCAAAAGAGAATCATTCCATCACCATCATGTTGTCCAAAACCGGAGTTTGTGAATCTTATGCACGTGCGTTTAAGCATCTCATGAACACGTTGGGTGTTGATTGCAAGATTGTAGACTCAGATGACATGGCTCATTCGTGGAATCTCGTGTCCGTTGATGGTCAATGGTATCACATTGATTTGACAATGGATGATCCGCTTGAGGATAAATATACACAGGTATCGCATAAATATGCACTTTTAAGTACTTCCGCCATTGAATCTGCCGAAGCTCCTCACTACGGATTTAATCTTGGTGAGCATAGTGCGAGTTCCCAAAAATATGATAATGCTTCATGGAGAGGATGTATTGGGGCAATCGTATGTATAAACAAGACAAACTATTGGACCGACGGTAACGACCTTGTTTCGTCCGATGGAGACATAATATATGCCGGACTTGACGGCGAAGACGGCAGATGGGACATAGACGGCAGAAAATATTACCCGGATATATGTTATACAGGACTTGGTGTGTATGACAACATATTATATTTTAACACAGATGAAGCGATTATGTCGTATAATCCGTCAACAGAAAAAATTTCTACAGTAAAATCCAAATCAGGCATATGCGGAATATATGTTTCAAACGGTGTTTTGTATTATGCCGAATCACCCGGTGACGGCGCGATTGAATATGGTGGTGAAATTTCACTGTAATTAAATATCCCGAAAACAGAAATGTTTCAAACGGCTCTGTTTTCGGGATTGTTTTATTACAGTAATATTTTCGCTATCTGTAAATTACTTGTGAATACGATTCTGATATTTTATTTTTGTTGCATTTCCGCCGCGTATATGTCGTTCCGATTTGTTTATTTCAAGAAGTTTTTTGGTTTCAGAAAAAAGGGTAGGACTGATAAATTTTAATCTTTCGCTAATATCTTTATGTACTGTTGACTTTGACACTCCAAACTTGGATGCGGCGCTTCTTACGGTGCATTTGGTATCCAGCATATGTTTTGCAATTTCGCAAACTCTGTCAGCAATATAATCCTTCACAAACATTCACCTCAAAACATTACTTGTCACAGTATATGAAGTATTTTCTCATAAAATGACAAGTTTAAGGTGAAAAGAATGGTTAGCCTTAACAACCAACACTGAAGACGCCTCAAACGGTAAATTTTCGGTATCTTTTGGCTTGTCGTCCTTGAAAGGCGAGTAGCCTTCCTGCGTCCTTCGCACCAAAAGCTACTCAAAAATTCATCCGTTTGAGGTCCTTTGGAGTTTTAAAATAATAAATTTTGTCTCAGTCAAGGCA
>JAFQHQ010000100.1 GCA_017397885.1 Clostridia bacterium
ACAATGACCTCAAACGAATGAATTTTTGAGGATATTTTGGTACGGAGGATGCAGGAAGGCTGTCGCCTTTCAAAGACGACAAACCAAAAGATACCGAAAATTCACCATTTGAGGCATCTTCAGTGTTGGTTGTTAAGGCTATTGTAATTGTTAACTCATTCAACCACGGGCATCTCCGTCATTCGAAGTTTTGCCGCGCCATAAGGCACAAGAGTTACTTTCTTTTCGCCTGAAAGGGGAATTACAGAGCCCGGAAGCTTTGCACACACTATGTCATATCCGTCTTCAAAGCCCCAGTCAATGGATTTTACTGTTGCTTCAACGGTTACGGGGGGATTTTCGAGAGAGAAAGGAATTTTCCCGGAAGAGTTATAAGTTACTTTAAGCTCATTATTTACATATCCGTATTCCCAATCTTCAACGCTTGCAGGCAAAGCAAAGATAAGTGCTCCGTATTTAACGGCGCTTAGTCCCACGGGAGTTTTTTCAAAACGAGGAGTAACCTTAAGAGAAATACAGATTTCCCTCTCCTCCCCTGCCTTTAAGTCATAGGAAAGAAGAGTTCCATCATAACAGTTGCCATTAACTGTTGTTTCCTCGCTAAATGAAGGGATTCGAATTTTGAAAGTGAAATCTTTTTTTGCTTTTACGGTATATTTGAGCTGATGATTAAAGGGATAATCTGTTTCAAGGTCAATAAATGCAAGTTCAGAATCAAGAGTTCCCGAAAGAGGGATGGCACTTATGATGGTGTTTTCATCGTGAGCATAGGCAGAGAGTGCAAACTTCGGCCAGCCGTGGCTGTGGTTTGCAGTGCAGCAGCAATAGTGCACCGTGAAAACATGAGCTTCTTCATCGTCTGTTCTGAAAATTGGTTTGCCCTTAAAGGCGTCAGTGGAAATCTGATTTGACATTTGACAGTACTGATGAGTATTCATATCCTCGCTCATTGTTGCAGGCCATGCATTAAACGCAAGATTTTCAAGACGATCAATCCATTTGAAATCACCGGTATATTCATAAAGAACTTCGGCAGAGAACATATGCTCTGCTATGGCACAAAGCTCTGTACCCTGAATAGGACTTACGCCGGAGAGACATTCATCACCGGTATAGCTTCCGAATACCGTACCATTATACTTATTGAGAATACCATGCAGATATTCAGCATTATCGGTATATTCTTCGCCAAGCATATCACAGGATGCCGCTTCGCTTTTCAGCATCATTGTAAGGTTTACTATGTGGGTGTCGTGATGCCACACGTTAAGCGGTCTTTTCCATTTTTCAGTCACAGTGTTATAATCCTTGCCCTGTGCTTTCATAATTTTTGCAAGGTCTCTGATCCATTCTTCACCATATATGTTATATAAAAGGGTGATTGCACCAAAAAGTTCCTGCCAGCGCTGATGTGCCCACTCGAAAAGCCGGGTTTTCTTTTCGGTTAAAAGGTCATAGAGATTTTTAAGCACCTTATACATTACACCCGGAATTTTTTCATCACGGGAACATTCATAATATACCTTGAAGGCTCTCATGAGTATTATAACTGTCCACAGGTCATATTTTTCAAAATTCTCTTTTGTTGTGCAGGGGCAAATCCATCCGTCAGCTTTTTGGAGTGCTATTATGGAGTCCACATATCTTTTGGCTGTGGCTATCATTTTTTCATCACCGAGCATATAGCTGAGGGGAATATATCCTTCAAGCCAGCAGGGCACTCTTTCGGCAAGCCATTGTTTGTCTTTTTTATATTCTTTCTCCATACCTCCTATCCACGCACTGTCTTTTATGTCTGACCATATTTCATTAAGTTTTCCGCATAATCCTTCTGCCTGAATTTCGAGTTGGTTTTTTATCCAACCTTTTGGTTTGAACTCGTTGGTTGTGTAGAAATTTAATCTTTTCATAGTGATATTTCCTTTCTCCTGTAATTATTCAAATTGGGGTTTATAGTTCTGATTGTCAAGCCAATCAGAACAATGCAGAATGCAGAGTGCAGAATGCAAAATGACTCCCTGTGCAGTGAAAAATCAGCACATAGGTAAGTAATTTGTGTCAGAACATAGGTAAGCCGGTGGTAAGTACAGGTAAGC
>JAFQHQ010000010.1 GCA_017397885.1 Clostridia bacterium
AAGGACCTCAAACGGATGAATTTTTGAGTAGCTTTTGGTGCGAAGGACGCAGGAAGGCTACTCGCCTTTCAAGGACGACAAGCCAAAAGATACCGAAAATTCACCGTTTGAGGCGTCTTCAGTGTTGGTTGTTAAGGCTACCTTTTAACAACAATTTCTTCACCGTTCCAGCATTTTATAACCACATCCGAAGCTTTGTCGGCATCGAAAGTGATGCGCACTTTTTTGCGTTCTCCGGATTTCATCAAAAAGAAATTGTCACTAAGGAAAAATCTTATGTTTTCATCCTGAGTTTCAACAGAAACAGGGAATGCCGCAACCTCTGAATTATTGGTGATTTCAATATCAGCAAAGCTGTAATTTCCTTCACTGCCTGTAGCTGCAATTTTGCCTTCAAGATTTGTCCTTTGCGCATTTGCAATAGTGTTTTTAAGCTGACCACCATTTTCAAAGTACAGATTTTCAGCAGGCTCTGACCTATACTTTTTGTATAATTCAATATCAGAAAGCAAAGATGTGCATTTTACAAAATATGTTGATCTTGAAAGTATATCATCACCTTTAGTAATGTCTGCACAGATCAGGAAACTTTTATCTGTATATTTCTCATCCGGTTTAAATGGTTCAAAAATATATTCGGTCTTTATCTGTGATGCAACTTCTGTATATTTCCCGGCAATGCTCATATCAGGAGCATAAACCGTAACATTTATTATACAACCTTCAATATTAATGTCGGTTTCATTAAATATTTTCACAGATAGAGGAATCTCCTCATAAGGTGCTGTAACACTCCACTGTTGGCACAAACATATATTGATGCCCGAATAAGAGTTTTTTACTGCATAATACGGATATGTAGGCAATCCCATTCCATCCACTGTCTGAATTGCTGTTGTTGTCCACGGGCGTTTAAATACCCAAGGCATAATTCCTCCGCATACGGGGTAATTTTCACGCATTGACTGAATCATAAGCTGATAAAATTCATATGCCTGAACCTGGGTTGCCTCGCATATATCTTCCAATGTGAACGCACTTGCGTCAATTATCTGAGAAGCTCTTGCAAGCATTCTTGAAATACGCGCGGGAATATATTCACTGAAATGATTTATAAGTTCAGGAAAGTTCTTACCAAATTCTCCCGATGAAAGATCGGGCAAAATACCCGTACTTTCCTTTTCGTTTATCAGTTTTTTAATTGTTCTGAAATTCGGAAAGCTGTGTATTCCTGATTCTGCCAGAAACGGGAGTTGTTTATAAATGTGACGGTACCATGCCGGTTCCATATCACGATAAATATGTGCACTGCCTTTATCGGAAGTTGTATAGTGAAAAATTCTTGACGGATCCAATGTACGCACGGTTCTGTCAATAACAAATATACTTGCAGCATTATTCATATTGTATGGGTTAAACTCATTACCTCCGCAATGAATCACAAGCGACGGATGATTGCGGATTCTGTATATGTTGTATGCTTCCTGTGATTCTAAAATATCCTGAGGGAAGCTTTGAGTTGCAGATGTGTTGGCAATCATATGATCCTGCCACACCATAATACCGAGTTTATCGCACAAATTATAGAAGGTATCTGATTCGGGCATACCTCCTCCATTCCACACACGCAAAAGCTGTATTCCTGCGTTTTTCGCAAGTGTAAGTGCCCATTCGTACTCATCAGGGCTAATGTCATAGAGATAATCAATTGGTGTCCAGTTCATTCCCTTAAGAAAGAAATCCTGTCCGTTTACCGAAAATCTGAAATCTTCCCACCGTGTTCTATATTTTTCTCCTGAAGTTCTTCGACTTTCAAAGGTGCGAATGCCTGTCATAAATTCATGGCTGTCGCACAAAGCCCCGTTACAGTATATTTCAATACTGGCTTTGTAAAGAAAAGGTTCGCCCAATCCAAGAGGAAACCACAATCGGGGGTTTTCAAGCTTTATTTCCTTTGAAAAAAACTGAAGCTCATAATAATTTGAATTAATAAGTGATTTCTCAAAATCAGTAAGTTTTACGGTATCACGGCTTTCATAGGCTGTTTTATTGTTGTCGGGCTCTGTCAGTTTTATTTTTATTTCAACATCTGTATCCAGCTTTTCTCCGGTAATGCCGTTATCATAGGCACGGGTGTAACTGTAGCAACCATCACTATAGCCGTAATACGGTTTTAATTCCTGAATCTGACCATCTGCAATTTCAAACTCCAGAAACAGTTCTGCCGAATTACTGCCAATTGATTTTGTATACATATAAGGACGGCTTATGTGCAGTTTTTCCACGAAGTCAAGCCGTACCCTGTTCCATATACCAATTACAATAAAATCCCCGGTGCTTGTTCTACCGTCACGAGCAATATTCCAGGGTACTATCTGTGTGTTTTCTCCGTTTTCATTCAATCCGTCAAAGGCATCTTTTATATCGTAGTTGCAGGCTTTGACCTCAACGGTAATTTCGTTTTCACCATTTAGATTAAGAAAGTCAACAACATCGCATACAGGTCCTCCGAACATACCCTCATGTTCACCAAGGAGATGTCCGTTTACCCACACTCTGCAATAATAAGCAACACCGTCAAAAGACAAAAATGCATTGCCTTTAAAATCCGATTTATCAAGAATGAATTTTTTGCGGTAATACCATACCTTTTCATCTACCCAATGGTACAGTTTACTGTTTACTCCCTCATACGGATGAGGAAGTATACCTGCTTCATACAAAGAAAAATACAGAGATTTCGGGATGTCGGTTTTATATTTCCACTCAAGTTCAGATAAATCCTCTATGATTTCGTCTGCCCAGATAAAATCCCAGTCTTTGTCAAGGTCAATGTGATTTTTCCCTATTCTTGGTTCAATATAATATGGCTGATTCAAATTCATAGTAATCCTCCTTTTTTTCACAAGTATAAGTCCATGAAATTTGCTTGTCAACAAATTTCACATTATGAAATCTTGAATCTCAAAACGATTTGTGATATAATTAGTGCAGGGAGTGGTAGCATGATAGGTTCAGTGCATAAAACAGTAAAGATACTTAACACAATTTCAGAAGGAAAAGGCAGTCCGGTTTCTCTTTTGCATATAAGCAACGTAACAGGAATCAATAAATCAACCTGCTCACACATAATATCCACACTTGCAACGGAGGGATATGTCAAACAAATATCCCATACAAAAGGTTATGTACTCGGCCCTGCAACATACTGTCTTTCAAGATACGGAAAGTACGAAAACGAATTAGCAACGATATGCCACCCGTTGATACACTGGCTTAATCAGAAAACAGGATGTTGCGTAATTCTTGCAGTGGTTGAAGGTGGGCAGAAATATACAATAGACTATATAGATTCGAACAAAATACTTCCCGAAAGTTCAGAGATTATGCCTGATGATATATATCGCACCGCTACCGGAAGGATTATTATGTCAAATATGGATAAGTCAGAAATTAAAAGAATTTTTGAAAAAAACGGACTTCCGCCTGAAGGACACTGGGACGAGGTTACATCCTTTGAAACATTGGAGACTAAACTTTCGGAGCTTGACAGAAATGGTATTGCACAGACATGCAGCGTAATAGATGATGGGATAATTCAGCTTGGGTACGCTGCTGCTATTTTCAGATACACAAAATGCGTTGGTGCAATCGGTGTAACCGTTTTATGTACGCAAGAGGAATATAAGAATTTTGATGAAAAAGAAAAACTTATAAAACAGAATATTATAAAAGCGAGAACAGAAATAAACAGACGGCTTAAATATTCATAGTCGAAAATCAGTAAAACAAAAAACGACAAAAAACAAGACTTTCATGGATGATAAATTGCAAAAAAATTCGTCGAAGCCACGAGAACAAGCGGATTCGGCGAATTTTCTGCGTTTTACCGTAATTTTGTTAAATATAGAGATATGAGTTCGGAGGAATATGCCAAAATTCACAGAATGAATATTGATTAATTTATTCCCCCATTAAATCATAATTGAGCCACAAAACCGTGTAGCGGTCTTTAAGGTCTTTGGCATAGTAAACGGCAGTGTTGATTTTTTCCTTGCCATACATTTTTTCAAACTCTGCCATATCGAGACCTACTTTTGAAAGGATGTCTGAAATCTCATCGGCTGTGGGACATTCGGAGAGAACATTCTTGATTTCGTCTTTTTTTGCTTTGTATACTTCAAGGCGGTTATTTTGATAGTTACCCACCCTATCCTGAAGCTTGATGCATTCATCGGCGGCGGATTTGTAGATTTCTTTGATTTTGTTTTCGTAGTCTTTTCTTTCAAGGCGGAAAATGCTGTCGGGAACGTCTGATTTCAGAAGACTTTCTCTGATTTTTGCAGTGACCACAGTCGAATATGCCACATCAATACCATGAGCAAAATATGGTTTGGAGTCGATTATTCCCACAATTTCAAAAAAGTGAGAAAGATGGTGTTCACTGCCCGATGCCGGTCTTGACGAGCCTGCAAAGCTCATCATTATGCCCACAATGACAAGAGCCTCGGAGAGTGCACGAATGCTTTCTTCGTCACGATTCAAAAGACCCTTTGCGTTTTTGAGCGTGTTATTTATCATTTCGTAGGTTGTGTCATAGATATAATCGCAAAAATATTCATCATTAACAACCTTTGAGAGCTTCCAGTCACAAAGAGCAGAATATTTGCCGATTATATCACCGTAGCCTGCCTTTATCATATCCATGGGAGCATTTTTCAAAACATCAACATCGGCAATGATGGCTCTCGGAAGATGAGCCTTGACGGTTTCTTTCATACCCTTTAAAATCATTGCCGCACCGTCGGAAGCATAGCCGTCCATAGAAGGAGCAGTTGCCACAATCATATAGGGAATTTTTGCAAAAAAGGAGACATATTTGCATAAATCCTGAATTACGCCGGAACCGATACCAACGATAAGGTCGGTGTTATCGATCTTTTGATTAACGGTTTCAATTGCATCCTCGTTTGGAATGAGAATTGTTTTTCCGTCAAAAATGACCTTTTCTACCTTTTTTCCCGAAAGAGCATCAAGGGTCTTCTCCCCTGCCGCATCAAAGGTGTTTTCATCGGCAACAACGAGAATGTTCCCGTATGAACCGCAAAGCATCTTTAGCCTTGATATGGCATTTTTTTCTATGTAAACATAGTCAATATCACATTTGTGGAATTTTCCGCAGCTGCATTCAATCCCCTTTAAAATTGTGTTTATATCCATAATATCAATCCTTTACAAATATCTTAATAGTCAATATTAGAACCAATTATAACACAATGAGCAAAATAATTCAACAATATTTACTTTTACAATATGAATTTACAGATCAACACCGAGAAAATGTTTTGCAAGTATTCCGACACCAAAAGATATTACTGCAACACCAATACTTATAAGCGACATTTCCAAAAATTTTGGTTTGAATCTTTCGCCTTTTGCAACGGAAATATAATAGGTGAATCCGGCAATTATGAAAATTACAACCGCAAGCATGGAAAAAAGAGCATACATATAATTCTCACTACTAAATATCAGATAAGGAATTATGAGAAGTGCAACAGTTATCAGATAGGCAACACCTGTGTAGCAACAAGATTTCATTGCATCGGTTCTTCCCTCACTCCTTGCCGCAAGAAATTCACTTGAAGCCATTGAAAATGTAGCAGAAATGCCCATGATAAGACCGGAGAGCGCAATCAATCGAGTGTTTTGCATGGCAAATGTGAAACCTGCAAGTGAACCTGTGAGCTCAACCAGGGCATCATTCATTCCGAGAACCATGCTTCCTACGTATTGCAATCTTTCTTCGTCAAGCATTTGAAGCAAAGCCGATTCGTGCTCCTCTTCCTGCTCTGCTATTCTGATGCTTTCCTTAACCTCTTTCGAAATGATTGAATATTCTTTTTGGGAAGTTTCCTCACCCTTTTCCATAAGTTTAACAGCAAAAGTAAAGCCCAAAATCCGGGCAAGCATTTTAAATTTAAAAACCTTGCGTTTTTGAGGTTTCATTTCAATACCGGTATAATTTTTCCATATTTCATAGTGAGCTTCTTCTTCGTCTGCAAGTCTCAAAAGTGTCTTCTTATTTTCTTCGCCTTTTGCAAATTTTGCAATTTCTCTGTAAATCACACTTTCGGTAAGTTCGTTCTGCTGCATTTTTTTGATAATTGCAAGCGCTTGTTTTGATAGTGGCTTATCCATGTTTTTCCTCCTGTTCATTTGTTATTGTCATGTTATTTATGTCTTTCGATTACCGAAGTGAGCATGCTGAGAAATTCGTCTCTGACCTCGGGAGGTGAAAGAATTTCCGCACGGTCGCCCAAAGATGCAACCCAACCAAAAAACTGATAACTGACAGAAACATTTGTTTTTATGTAAAAATGTTCGTCACCGTCACGAAAAGGTGTTACATCCATGCCGAAACGGTCGAAAACAACATTAATCAAAGAATTGGAGAACCTCATGGTAACAAGCATTTCTTTTCCGGAATACATTGAAAATATTTTTCTTGCATAGGCCGAAGGATCAAAGTTTTTGCCAAAATCAGCCCTTGGTTCATTGCAAACCGAAATTTTTTCCATTCGGTCAACACGGTAATGAACAAAATTTGAATATTTTGAATTGTAGGCAACAAGATAATAGTTTTCGTCGTCCCACATAAGTGACACGGGAGATTCAACATAATCTGCACCGTCTTTACGGTATTGTTTGGTTTTTTCGATTGTATAGTCAAAATATTTAAACGAAATCTTTTTATTTGCGGCTATGGCATCGTGTATTTTGTCCACATTATAATATATCTGCTCATTCAAAGTTTTCACACGGTTTGCCATATAAACCTGTCTGCCAAGGTTTTTGGCATTATGAGAGCTTGTGAGCTTTGATATTTTTGCAATAAGCTCCATACTCTTTTTTTCGGTAATAAACTTGGAGGATTCAACCGCATCAATGAGAAGCTTCAGCTCTGCCAGCTCAAAATCGGCTTCTGCATTAAAATAGCCGGGAATTTTGCCCGATGTTTTGCAAATATCCATGCCAAAAATGTTTAACTGTTCGAAATCATCATATATGCTTTTGCGCTCTGCTTGAATATCATATTTTTCAAGCTCCGAGATGATTTCGGACATGGTGATGGGATGGTTTTCGTCGGTTTTCTCCTTCATAATTTTTGCAAGATAAAGAAGTTTAAGTTTTTGATTTGGACGCTTTGGCACAGAATCACTCCAATATATTTTGATATATTACTATAATACTTTATTTTTACGCAAAAATCAAGAGAATTATATGATTTAAATTTGAGTTTGTCGGTGGGTTTAAACACAAGGGTGTGAGGCGGCACTGTCCACATAAATGACAGATTTTGCAAATTGGAGGACAGCGGTGGACATATACGATACTGTCTTAACGTTTTTTGCGTGGACAGATCGTGTGTGTCCCCACGACTGTACGGTCAACATTGCTCAAACTGTTGTGCCGCAAGAGTTTTACCTGATATACCATTAGCCTTGTTTCATCCAATCACAAGGAGACACTCCCGGGGACAGAGCTGCTTTTGTACAAAATTTTAACAAATTTTGTACAAAAGGATTCCGCTATGCTCCATCTGTCACCTCACGTCCCCGGGTGTCCTTGGTGCATTAGCCTCACGCTTTAGCCTAATTTCATCAAAAGATAACACGGCGTGCCGAGGTCGTCACGCCCTACGATGTTCTTGTGTTAAACAGCTCGATAAACTCCAATTTGAAATTATGAATATATGCCATTAGACATTAAAGCCTCGGAGAACGATTTCGAAAACGATCTCCGAGGCTTTATTTAAATACTTATATCACATATCACATCATTTCACAAAGATGCTGTGTAATGTCATATGTAAGCTTAAGATAATCGGGAACAAAGATTTCGGGAACGGTGCCATGGGCATATTCAACGCTCATCACGCCACTGTAGCCGATTTTACCAAAGGAACCCATCACAGCTTTCCAGCCGATGTCGCCGGTCATGGGCATTTGGTGGGAATCGTTGCCGCAGTTATCGTGGAGATGAGTACACTCAATGAGAGAGCCAAGCTTCAGCACTTCATCAGCCTGAGCGTTCTTAAATGAAACATGAGCATGACCAAAATCCCAATAACAAACAGCACTTTTTGAGTCAAAGGCTTTTATGAGACCGAGAAGCTCGTCAGCTTTTGATGTGTAGCGACGTCGATTTTTAAACCCGTCTTCGAAAACAGTTTCAAAAGCAAGCTTATATCCGCTTTTTTCAGCCTGCTCAACATAGGGCTTAAACAAATTATAATTATATTCAAGTGCCGCATCTTCGGAAAAAGTCATGTTTTCAAAATCAAATTCATCTCCATGAACCGCAATGTATTCGGCATAAAAATAGGATGTCACTTCAACGCATCTGTCCATACAAAGCTTAAACCTATCGCCGTATTTTCCGTAACGGTTAAAGGGAGCATGGGTCTGATGAACGGTAAGTCCGTAGGCATCAAATACATTTTTTGCTTCTTTCATAATACTTTCCCAGTTGTCGTCACGAAGTGGTGGTGTATAGTCAAGATGGGTAAAGCCTGCTTTTGAAATGTACTCGGCGGCCTTTTTAATATCAAGGTATCCTGTGTAAAAATCCATATTTATTGCTGTTCTCATCATTATTCATTCTCCTATCACTGCAATATCGTCAAGCTATTGACAAATTGGGGTTTGTCGAGCTAACAGCAAACGAGGCTAAAGCGAAAGCCGGTCTCATCTTCGATTCGGTCGGCGATAACCGCTTGCCACCGGCAAGCATCGCCCCTGCCTAAGGGGAGGTGGATTTGCCGTTAGGCAAAGACGGAGGGGTACGAAACGCAGGAATATCAATACTTTCAGCAATACCCCTCAGTCAGTTTCGCTACGCTCACTGCCAGCTCCCCTTAGGCAGGGGAGCCTCACATCCTTGTGTTAAACAGCTCGCCAAACTCCAATTTAAATATCCGTTAACACTGCCATTCACCATGGTGTAGTTTCTTTGTATGGTGACATTATACCATTTACATATCTTTATTTCAAGTAATTCAATCAGATTTTTTACGAATACAATTCTTTTTCAACAGCGGCACACAGATAGTGGTATATGGGCAAATGATATTCCTGTACCTTGAAAGTTTCGGTTTCGGGAACTTTTACTGTCACATCACACATATCAAGCGCACAGTCTTTTGCTCCGGTAAGTGCCAAAGTATAAAGGCCTTTTGCTTTAGCTATTTTTGCCGCATTAACAACATTTTTGGAATTGCCCGAAGTTGAAATACCAACAAGCAAATCACCCTTGTTGCCATAGCCATACACAAGCTGGGCATACACCATATCCGGTGCAACATCGTTTGCAAATGCCGACAAAAGTGCAGTCTGACTTGTGAGGGAAATGGCAGGAATTGCCCCTTGCAAATTGTCTGAAAAATACTTTGACTCATCCGGATAAAGCTCTGATAAAACCTTTGAAAATTCATTTTTTACAGGTCTTTTGCTTAAAAATCCCTTCATCAGCTCTCCAACAATGTGATCGCAATCGGCACTGCTTCCGCCGTTTCCGCAAAGAAGAATCTTACCGCCGGATTTTACAGTTTTCAACATAAGCTCCAAAGCCGAAATTATGTCGGGTTTTATATTTTCAAGCTTGGGATATCTTGATATAAGTTCATTAATCATCATAATAACCTCTTTTCATATGCATTTGCGGCAACAGCAAGAGCCGCATAATCACCAATTTCTTCGCCAAGCTTTGCAGGCAAAACTCTGCACACGCCTGCCGATGCAAAAAGTGCCTCTTTTTTTATCACGTCAAGCATAACAGGCTCTAAAAGCTCCCTGCAACGCCCGTAAATCCCTCCCATAACAATAAGTTCGGGATTTAAAATATCAATGATTACGGAAAGTCCCATTCCAAGATGCGTGGCACATATCTCATATATTTCTTTTGATAACTTATCTCCGCTTTTTGCACACTCTGCTATTCTTTTTGCGGTTATGTTATCCATATCTTCAGCACCGTTACAATAGGCAACCGAATTGCCCATTTGAAATTGCTCCAGTGCTTTATATCTGCCTATTTTGGCGATTCCGCCACCACTGCAAAAGCCTTCGAAAGAACCGGACTTCCCATAGCCTACCGGTCCGTAAGACTCAAGGCGCACGTGTCCGACTTCGCCTGCCATGCCGTTTGTACCGCTGTATAGCTCACCGTTTAAAATAATCCCGGCACCAAGCCCCGTACCGAAAGTTAAAAACACCATATTTTGAGTGCCTATTCCTGCTCCGAATTTGTGTTCTGCAAGAGCACAAGCGTTGGCATCGTTCTCAATTGCACAGCACACATCGAATTTGGTTTCAAGTATATTTTTGATCGGAACATTATCCCAACCGGGAAGATTTGGCGGCGAAAGAATAATTCCCTTATCAGCATCAAGAGGACCGCCGCAACTCACTCCTATTGCAGAGAAACCGCTAAAACTTTCAACCGCCTCAAAAATTTTTTTAAGTGTTTGATTTAAATCCATAGTGTCAAATCGTATTTTTTCTTTTATTACACCAAGTCCGTCACCCAATGTCACTGCACATTTGGTACCTCCGATGTCTATTCCTACATACATTCTTATCACTCCTTAACAAAAACTTTACTCCAATCAGCAAGAAACTTTTCTATGCCCGAGTCGGTCAAATGATGCTTTGTCATTTGCATTATTACCTTATACGGAACAGTTGCAATGTGAGCTCCCGATTTTGCAGCCTCAGTCACATGCATGGAGTTTCTTATGCTTGCGGCAATAATTTGAGTTTTTATGGAATGAAGTGAAAATATTTTTGCTATATCTTCAATAACAGACATACCGTTTTCTCCAATGTCTTCCAGTCTTCCCAAAAACGGACTTACAAAGGTTGCTCCTGCCCTTGCGGCAAGCAAAGCCTGTGCCGGGCTAAAAATCAAGGTTACATTAGTTTTTATTCCCATTTTACTGAGCTTTTTCACAGCTTTAAGTCCTTCGGGTGTCATGGGTATTTTTATAACAAGATTTTCATTTTGTATTTCATCACGCAATGCCGTTGCCTCTTTAATCATTTCGTCGGATTCAAGGCTTATAACCTCGGCACTTACCGGACCGTCAACAATTGATGTTATCTCTTTAACAACCTCAATAAAATTTCTTCCTTCTTTGGCTATAAGACTTGGATTGGTTGTCACGCCACAAATAACACCCATGTCGTTTGCAATCTTGATTTCCTCTGTATTTGCAGTATCAATAAATAGTTTCATTGCTATATCCTCAACAACCTGTGGTATTGTTGAGTTATCCCTCCAGTCGAATTAATTTGAGAACAGTATAAATCAAAAATGTACTTTTTTCTCTTACTATTTTAACTAAAAATTATCGTTTTTTAACATTAGGCTTGAAAAACATAAGAAAATATAATAAAATATCATTGGTGATGATAAAATGAACAAAAGTAATTATGTATGTTTTACAGCTGATGAATATATTGGTGATTCAAGCGAAATCTTTGTTACAGGAAAAATTGAAAAAACAGATTTTCCCCTCCACTGGCATGATTTTTTTGAAATAGAAATAATAGTCGGAGGAAACGGCTCACAGAATTTAAACGGAAATGAATATGAACTGAAACGAGGTTGTGCATATCTGCTCTCTCCCACCGATTATCACTCGGTCAAAGCAAATCCTGAAATAGAGATGTATAATATTATGTTTCATGAAAGCTTGCTGTCGGATGATTTTTTGAAGATGATTACCGAGAAAAACACAAACTGTATTTTCTATTTTGACAATCAGACTTTTGATGAGATATTGGCACTGTGTAAAATAATTGAAGCTGAATTTCAAAAAAACGGGCAATACAAAAATGAAATACTCAGAAACCTTCTTGAATGTTTTCTCATACTTTTTCTGCGTAATATTTCACCATCGGTCAAACCTCATAACGAAAGCAATCACATTCAAAAAGCCCTGCTATACATCCAACTTCATTTTAAAGAAAATCCGTCACTGATACAAACTGCAAAGGTTGTGAGTCTGAATCCAAACTATTTCAGCAAGATTTTTAAATCGATTATCGGTTCAAGCTACAACGAATATCTTACATCACTTAAACTGTCTTACGCAAAAAAGCTTTTAATATCAAACCGTCTTACTATAACCGAAATCTGCTTTGCAAGCGGCTTTACATCAGTGTCAAACTTTATGAAAGTATTCAAACAAAAAACAGGAGTTTCACCGAAAATGTATGCCAAGTCAAAACTTAATTGACAAAATTCAGCATTTGTGATATTATAAAGTCGCCACACAACTAAATAATACAACGCTTAGTGGGAAACATACCTCGGTAAGAGGTGTTTCTCCTTTTTCCGTATATCCCATTAGGCGTATCGGTTGTGTGGCAACAATAAGGGGACTCACTTTTTACAGTGCGTTCTCTTGTGGGGACGCACTTTTTTTATGGGGAGATGTCAGATATGCTAACAAAAGAAGACTATATAAAGATTATGGATTCTGTATGCGAAATCCAGATTTTACTTGAAAAGATTGATGTACTTACAGATGACATATATGTAAATTTCTTTGACCGTTTTGAAATGGATATAAATGCAGATTTTACCGATTATGAGGTTAAAGCTGCAAGGGTAAAATCGGATATGCTTCGTAAATTTACTGTTCCGACCGTACAAAAAGCAGACGAACTTTGGGAATTTTTAAAAAATCTTAAAGAAGAAAATTTAAAGGAATAAATTGGGGTTTGTCGGTGAGTTTGCATGCAAACTCACCGAATGAATAATGAATAACGAATAATGAATAATTTTGGTAAAAACGCCTATGTGTTTTCTTTATTCTGACTGACGAAATCAGTAATTTGTGCGATAAATTGGGGTTTGTCGCTGAGTTTAACACAAGAACATCGTAGGGCGTGACGACCTCGGCACGCCGAGTAAATTCAAAAAATCCCCAAATATATAACAAACACCAGAACGTAAGCCTTCTCCTTGGAGGAGAAGGGGGACCGCGTGAGCGGTGGATGAGGTGTCTCGCTAATAAGATACACTGAAATAACGCCGCTTTGCGGCTACACCTCATCAGTCAAGCTTAGCTTGACAGCTTCTCCTCGAGGAGAAGCCTCACGCTTTAGCATAATTTCATCAATAGATAACACGGCGTGCCGAGGTCGACACGCCCTACGATGCACATTCCAACTTCAAACGCCCCGATAAACTCAAATTTGAGCGCCAATAATCACTTTAACAAACTTTTTCATTCAAAAAGCCGCCGAAGATTATCACAATCTTCGGCGGTCATTTTTATTGTTATTCTAATTATTTTACGAGCATTGCAGTATCTTTTGCAATCATAAGTTCTTCTTTTGTGTGAATAACAAGAGTTCTTACCATCGCAGTATAAACACATTTTCTTATTTGTTATATCACTCTTTTTCGAAAGAATCAGCAAACTCTTGAATTTCAAGAGTATCTTTGACAGAGGCAAACACATCTTCCATAGAAAGAATTGACTCCTTGCCGGATATCATATTGAGGAAATCAGAAAGATAGTTGCACTCGCCCTCGGCTATACAAAGTTTCTTTGGATCTGCATCACCCTTGACATAATAAACCACCGAAGTATCTGCTAACGAAAATCTCAGTGTCCCTCTTGTACCCCAAACAACAAAATCCCAATAGTATGGGAGTCCGAATTCTATCCCATCCGGAATTGCATATGACACATCAGCAATGACTCCTGCACCATTTTTCATTGTAATCATAAACTGTGCGCTATCTTTAAAATTCGGCTCATATTGTGCATATTTATTCCAACATCTTGCACCGTTTATTTTATTTAGTTCTCCACCAAACCAATATTTTAATATATCTATACCATGAATAGCTATGTCAGAAATAACCCCGCCATGTTTACCGGATTGGAAATACCAGTCCGGCCTCCTGCCATATTGCAAAGGATGCTGTCCACCAAAATATATATTGTTTATTTCGCCAAGTTCGCCGCTTACAATAAGGTTTTTAACCGCAATTATTATAGGCTCATATCTCATCGTAAACATACAGCTTACTTTTCTGTTATTTTCCAATGCAGCTATTTTAATTTCCTCGAGTTCTTCAAGACTTATGCATAGAGGCTTATCTGAAATGACGTGCTTTCCATAGGAAAGTGCTTTAACTGCCATTTTTCCCCTATCGCCATAACAACCGCCAAGTGCAACAACCTCTACTCTATCATCATTCAATAATTCTTCATAACTCTTATAATTACAAGATACACCATTTTGTTGAACATCAATTATTGCATCTTCGTTGTCTTCAAACGCACCAATAATATTATAGTCGGGGTGGGTTTTAGCCATATTATAGAGCACATAAATATGACTGTGGCGTAATCCAGCAAATGCTATATTCATTTATAACCTTCCTTTAAACTTCAACTTTATCAACAAATACTCTTTTACCGGTTTTATATGACTCTTCGATTGCATTCATCACTACGATCGGCATTGCAATTTCTTCATAGCTGTATGGCATTTTTCCGCTTTCTACCATTTGCACAAAGTCATCACATTCTGCATCCTGTGAGTTTTCAAGATCAATTTTTTCAAGTATTGATGTTTCTTTTTCAAATACACCGCAAGCATAATCCGGACAAAAATCATTGTATTTACAAACAACACTAAAAGTTCCATAGTCAACAGACATATCTACACCTTTTTCATTTTTGATTGCAATAACTGACAATGGATTCCAGCCAAAAACAGGAAGACAAATTTCCACCAGATGAGCAGCATAGAAATAGAATCCGCTGTATGGACTATCCAAAAATAACGGTGCCGCAACAAATCCGCCGCTTACGGTGTCTCTTTTCTCGTTAACAAAATCCCTGCATTTATTTACCATTGGGGCATATTTCAAAACAGAACCTCCACAAACAGGAATATTGTTTTTCTTTGCCAAAGAAAGAAGTTCAAACGTTTCGGACATTTCAATTGTTGTTGGCTTGTCAAGAAACAAAGGCAAACCGGCATCAATAAACGGCTTTGCAAATTCATAGTGAAATTTACCGTCTCTTGCACACACAATACCCGCATCTACCTTCCCAATCATATCTTCAGGCTTGTCTGCTATAAAATCAATTCCATATTCTTCGGACATCTTTTTGTTTTCCTCGGGATAATGACCAAAAAGTGCTGTAACCCTGAATCCTTTATATCTCGGATTTTCCTCACATTGTTTATTAAAGGCACTTGCAAAATGCAACGCATGTGAGTTTTCTGTGCCTAAAATTCCAATTCTGTATTGTTTCATAAAGTTTTTCACTCTCTTTGTTTAAAAATTATATATATCACATATTAGCTTTACGGCTTTTTTTCCTTCGTTAGCGTCTATGTATAGCTTTTCTCTTCCTTGCACGGAATTAACCATGTTCTGAATCTGGCGTGTATGAAGCTCTGTCTCCATAACCATATGATTCCTTGCGGAATCATGATTTGTTACCGTATTAACACCCAAATCAAAAAGCTTACCGTCAAGCATAAGTTCCTCTATAGCGTCTTCGCAAATAACCACATACCCGTCAGTACCGTAAATTTTAAGTTTTCTTGAAAATCCCGGATTTAGACAAGTGGATGCCTGAATTGATCCGAGAGCACCATTTTCAAACTCCACAATAGCCATACTAAGATCGTCCACTTCAATATTATGATAAAGAGCTTTTGTTTTTGCACCCACAACCTGCGGCTCACCAAGTAAGTGAACAAGTAAGTCCACTCCGTGGATGCCTTGGTTCATAAGTGCACCTCCACCATCAATATTTTTGGTGCCTTTCCAGTTGCTTTCTGTGTAGTAAGATGAATCTCTCCAGTATTTCATGGATAAATCCGCAGAGAGAATTCTGCCAAATTTACCTTCATCAAGCAAAATCTTTATCTTCTTTATGCTGTCGGAAAAACGAAGTTGTGATATAACTGTTACCATGCATCCTGTTTCTTCACTTGCTCTTATGATGGCATCGCAACCTTGGCTTGTAATTGCCATAGGTTTTTCGACAATTACATGTTTACCTGCACGGAGCGCCTTTATTGCAGTTTCCTCGTGAAATCCACTTGGGATACAGATGCTAACTATGTGAATATTCTCATCTTCAATCATAGCATCATAATTTTCATAGGCTTTAACGCCGTAGCAATCGGCAAAAGCCTTGCAACTTTCGTGGTTTGTATCGGTAACTCCCGATAAAGTTGCATTAGCTATATTTTCAAAACAATCTGCATGGGTACGGGCGATGTTTCCGCACCCGAGAATACCAACATTTATATGCATATCAATCACCTTTATATTCTTCAAGCCCAAGTAATTTTGCCGCATTGTTACGGACTATTTTTATGTAATTTTCTTTTGTAAGATATCCGTCTTTTACCATATCAATGAGAAAATCAGAGAATCTGTACTGAAAATCAGATATACTTACACATATGTCGCATCCGTAGTAAATACGGTCAGCAAATTCCTCCATAAATCTTGCAGCATACTCTCGGTCACGCATCATAGCATTTGCTCCGCTACCTGCCGAAAGATCGCAATGAAGATTTCCGTATTCTCTCATAAGGCGAGCTATTGTTCCATCCTTTACATTGCCCTGAGGATATATCATACGAGTTTCGTCTGTTACATCACTCGAAATTTCACTCCAGAAACACTGGGAGTGACCAATGAGTTTCATATCGGGATGTTTTTTGAGCATCTTTTCTATGCGAGGAAGGTGAAGATCGTCAACAATTCCGTAATACCCCCCAACCTTTGGAGCAATGTGAATTATTACGGGCATATCGCACTTTGCACAATGACCGAAAAGATTGTCCATCATGGGATCATCAGCAAAAAGCTGTGTGGTTACTTCACCAACACCTTTTGCACCAAGTGACTTATAGTGATTGAGAAGATAAGACAAATCTGCATCGGGAGTGTTTGTTAAAGCATAGGGCGACACGTTGCAAAACCACGCAAATCTCCCATTTGATGCATCTGACATACGTTTGCAGTCTTCACTTGTCATAATGATTGTAGGCTGGCACGCAGGATCCACAAGAGGCAAAAGAACACCGGTTTCCACATTGATTTTATCATAAATCTCAATAACTTCTTCGGGCGACAAAATTTTTTCGTTCACTTCTAAAAGAGCCGGACTAAATTCCTTGTTGGGATTGGCGTGAGCATGAATATCTATTTTTTTAATATTTTTAACGTTTTCCATTTTAATACCCTCGCTTATTTTTTGTGAGCACTTTTAAAGAAGAACCAACCACCAATTCTTTCGGTATCTCCCTCATCGCCTTCCAAAAGTTCCTTGTAGCCATAGGCAACCTTTTTAAATGCATTTGCATACTGCTCTATAACATCTTTGTCAAACTTTTTAAACCAAGGAATCCAGAAAATGGTTGAACCAAGATCAACACTTTCTGTAAGGTTTTCATCAAAACGACGTATATCATCTTCGGAGTTTGCAATACGGCTTGGTTTTCCTTCGCCATATACATCAACCACACTGAAAAGAGGGTGTGTATGAAGAGGTGCATTACATCCCGGAGCACATTCTTCATATCCTTCTGCCCTAACAGCTTCACAAAATCGCGTGATAGAAAGCCCTCCAAGTTCTTCCTTGATATATCTGCCATGAGCTGCATAAAACCCTGCCATGGTTGAACCTGATTTTTCATCGACGCGAAGAGGTCTGATGCCCGGAACCCCTTCAAGCAAATCCCAGAAATAGTTCATTGCTTTGCGGATTTCATTGCATCTCTCATCATAATATTTAAGCTGAACTCTGCCCACTGCAGAACTCATCTGATGCATTCTGAATTTGTATCCCCCAAAAGGAAGTCCTACATAGGGTCTGAGCTCTTCATTTTTGATTTCATTTTCATTGAAGCGTTCATAGCTTCCGAGAGAAATTGCACGCTCATAAATGTCTCTGTCATTGGTTACAAGCATACCGCCCTCACCAATTGCAAATGATTTCCCTGTCATTAGAGACATCCCTGCAACATGACCTATCGAACCGAGTTTTTTACCTTTATACAGACCGCCCTGAGCGTGAGAAACGTCTTCGATAACTTTAATTCCATGTTCGTTGGCAATTGCCATAATTTCATCCATATCACAAGGATGCGCAAGATAATGAACAACTACAATTGCTTTTGTTCGCGATGTGATTTTTCTTTTTATATCTTCCGGATCAATGCAAAGTGTTTTCGGATGAACATTTGCAAATACTACAGTTGCACCAAGCGAAAGTGCTTGGGTACACGAAGCCCAATATGTAATTGTGGGTGCAATAATCTCATCACCATGCCCCACCCCGGCACCATACATTGCCGCAAGCAAAGACGCTGTTCCGTTGTTAAATCCAAGAGCAAATTTTGTGCCGTTCCACTTTGCAAACTCTTCTTCAAATTTACGTGTAATGTCAACTCCACTCATTGCTCGTTTTTCGAGAACTTCCATAACAGCCGCTCTGTCCTCATCTGTAATGATGGGCCATTTAAAAAGTTCTTCATCTATTCTGTCAATTGCTTTTTTGCCACCGAAAAGAGCAAGTTCTGACATGTTATCACTACTCCTTTAATTTATAATAATTTAAGACTATTTTAAAATAACTATGGTACCGGGATACCAGTTTCTTGAAAACATAATAATTTCGGAACAATCGGATCCGGTTTTTTTATAGTCCATAATATCCGAAACCGATGCTTTTTCCACAATGGTTTTACCCTCATTGTCCGTTCTTATACGATAAATTTTATACTTTGTGGCAAAAACGCTTTCTATACTCTCTATTCCGAGTTCTACACCTTCCGCGCTTAAGTCTTCCTGGGTAAGCCATAAATTCCCATTATCCTCAGAATAAACAAATGTACGTATCATACGATTACCGTCCCAATTATTGGCAATATTTGCATTGGTTAAAAGGTAGTCGTTTTCATAATCATAACAAATATTCACTTCTGCTACAGTTTTATCAGCAAGATTGTAGCCGAGTTTAACGACATCTCCCGCCTTAAGGATATGTTTTTGTTCAGTCTTACCCGGTGCAATACCTTTGAGATTATCAATAACTGTTTTGTCACAAGTATAGTCAATGGTAGCCACGCCGCCTCTGAAGCCATGAATTGCATATACCTCATCATAATTTTCATTTAGCACTTCAGAAACATAATCAATAATTGTAACATCAGTAAGAGGAGTTATCTGACTTGTCTTTTTATCGTTGAAATAGACCAAGATATCTGCACAATGGGCATCCGTTCCCAAACGGTACGCATCAAAATAGTAGAACTGCTCATTTATAAGTTCTGAAAAACTTTTGAGTCGAAATATAGAATCATCATTGATTCCCGAAGCCGGAACCTCAAAAATGATAGTTTTTGAATCATACGCAACCTTACCTCCAAATGTTTGGGCACCTGACAAATAGCGAAGGCTTGATGAAGGTTTTTGATTATTATCATAGCCTGCATATAACTTGTTTATTTTTTCTGCATTATTTGGTGTTTCCACAAATTTCAGTTTCGAGTCAGAAAGTCTGTAACGAATAACTCCGCAGTACTGAGACAAAAGTTTGTATGCTTCTTCTTTTTTATATGATTTATCATCAATTATCACACGATCATCAAGCTCTGTAGTTAAGATTTCACCTTTTTCGGTGAAAAATTTAACTCTGATATTTCCACTAAGTCCTGATTGTGTCTTACAGTCTATAAACCAACCCCAACGATTAGTGTTATCATCTAACTTAACCGCCGCAACATTGCCTTCTGTATCAAGTGGAAAAATCCCCTCGGTACCAATGGAAAGACTTTCCAAAACAGATTCAAAATCTTTTCCTGCCACATATTCACGATTACCTATGACAACGTAGGTCTTGCCATCCTTTTTGGATATTTCATTTAGTTTTCCCTCTGCTTCTCTGTTTGAACTGTAAAGTGTTGCATATTTCCCATCTTTACTCACATATACAGATATGACATCATATTCACCTAATTCTCGTACGGACATATCGTTGCCGAATTGATCTTTGAAAATAAATTCTATATCTTTAACGCTAAAAGAAGTATTGGTATATTTGTCATAGATGACCTCGTTTAAAGCATCAGCTCTTCCAACTACAATAACTTTGGCATCGGAAATAATCACTGCATCGCAATCCTTGCTTCCGTTATTTATGAGCTTGATTTTGCCATTGACAGATGTGAAATCTTCCTTTTTTATATCCGTACATGGTCTGCCGTTATATGCAATGTCTGCAAACTGAGAAACTTTTATCTTACATTCACGATCACCATCAATATACTTAAGATTTCCGTTTTCAAAATCCAAAACATTTTCACCATCAATTTCTGTAAATGTTATCTCTTCATTTACAGGAACATATGCAAGTATCATTTGGGTATATTCATCGAAATAGTAATATACATTACAACCTTCTGCACCTATAAAAGAACACTTCGATTTATATATCTTGTCCCCAATCAGAACCTCATCATTGTCAAGAGTAACACCTTGCGAAAACATAATCTCGCTTGTTCCCATTACCCGACCCTCGTATTTCTTTATATGCAAAAATCGTGAAATTAAGCTTTGCCCTGATGTGTTGCTATAAGAAACACTGTCACCAACAGAAGAAACCTCAAATATTTTTGCATCACAAGCATTGGCAATGAGGTTAAGTGCATCCATAAAAGAAAGAGGTTCATTTCCGCAATTAGTAACATTTGCTAAAATATCTATATCCTTTGCACATGCAAGATAACCAACGGGATAACCACCTCTGTAGTTAGCATATTCGCCGTATCCTAAAGCAACAACAACCATTTTTACTGCCTGATTGAAGCTTATTGTATCCAAGGGGGTGAAAGAACTCTCACCGGTTCCGTTAACAACTCCTGCTTTTGCAAGGTTATTTACACTAACAGCATAGTATTTAGAATCAGAAACATCTGTAAAAATATTTTCCTTTGTTTTACCAAAGACTCTTTCGTAACCGGCTGCGGCATGAAGCATATAGGCAAAATCTGCTCTGGTACATGGACCTTCAAAATCAATTTCATCTTCTGAAACAGGTGGTAAAAAACCAAGATCATTAAGCAATTTATATTTATCGTTATTTAATTTTATTACCCGATTCTGTGCATATGTGGGAATACTCGAAATGATTAAGAGAATACACAATATAAGACCAAACATCTTTTTAATCATATAATTATCCCCTTTCCACAAGTGCTAAATATCTGTATATTATAACCGCAGTCTCTGCTCTTGTTGCATACGACAGAGGTTTAAAGCTACCATCTAAATAACCGGTTATAATTCCCTTTGCGAGTAAAGAGTTCACCGAAATTTTTGCATAATCGGAAACAAGGTCTGCATCCGCAGTTTCCGAGGAATTTGAATCAATATTGAAAAGCTGTGGATTAGCTCTGTAAATGATAGTGGCAATATCCTGACGGGTAATATTTAGACCAACACCAAAAACATTGTCAGAAACCCCGTTTATTATGTTTTTATTGTATGCAGAAGCTACATATTTTTCATACCAGCTCCCCGCCGGCACATCAACAAAAACTTCCTTGGAATCTGAAACATCACCATAGATTGCTCCTATGAACATTTTTATAAATTCTTCTCTTGTAACAAGTTTTGAAGGGGCAAACCTATCTGAAGAAACTCCACTTATTACACCCTTTTCAAAAAGAGCATACACCGCCTCTTTTGCCCACATATAATCTGCCATATCGACAAAATTAGCTTTCAATGCATCAATTTCAGATTGTGAATTTGATGAAGAATTTGTGGTTGGGGGCAAGTTTACCGAAACACTGCTTCCGCTCTGTGAAGCGGTTGAACCACTTGAAGATTTGTCATTGGTCTTTTTTGCTTTTTTGACCAACTCGCAGAATTCTTCAACAAATTCATCTGTGTTTTTTGCGTTAAGCTCTATAAGACCTTTATTAACCGAGCGTTTATCTTTCAGCTTTTTATAATCACCAATATCAATATCAAGGTAAGTTTCGTTATCGGTAAGAATTTTTTCTACAAAACTGTGATTCAAGACATTTTTCACACCGGTAAGGATAATCTCATCACAAACTTTTTTTAAGGTTTGCGCGCTTTCCTCTGCTGAATTTTCTATGCAAAACTTTTGGATAATCTCTCCCATGTTTTTTTCGGAGATATATTGCGAATAATTAGCCAAAGGAGTATATCCCTGCTCAAAACACGCATCATCAAAAAATACCATAAAATTCGCATACGCATCCCGCGAACTTTGTGTAGCAAAATAAACCGAGCACACTCTTGAAAGATTTTGAATAAACATCTCATATGAATCGTTGTCAAACTCTTCAAGAGCAAGTACCACCAAATTTCTTCTAACATTGTCATCGCATTCTTTATAGAGTTGATCATTTGTAAAAAACAAATCACTATAGTTATCGACAAAAGCGAAAAGGCTGTCACAATCTGATGTTTCAAGATACCCTTCAACAAGAGCTTTATCTTGTACAGAAAAATATCTGCAAAGATTTTTTATGTATAAGGGTTCTTGCGAAGCTCCGGCATAAGTAACTCGAGCACTGTAGCTACCGGATGATGCAAGTCTGAATTCAGGTAATTTAAAATTGCCATTTTTATCGGAATCAACCTCAAAAACATTCAAAAATATTTCGTCAAATTTTTTTTCGCCCAAAAGAAATATGTCATCAAGCTTTGCACCGGGTGCCATAATCTGAACAGAGACTCTTTTGTTCGCCATTTCTTCGTATGACCCCGATACGGACACAATGCCCGTATCGGAATCAATTTGCGCGTTCATATCAGCAAATGATGACATCGGAATATATATTTGTATTAAAATAAGGATTATACAAAATATATATCTGAATTTTCTCATACTTCATTCTCCTTATTTGCAGGCAGCCATAATAGGAAATACATCATCACCCCACAAGAAAGCTGCGATAGTGTGTTTTGAAGAGTCATAATCAACGCCTGCTCTTACTGTATAACATTCATCGGAATCGGAACTTAAAATAGGAAGAATTGAAACTTTTTCAAGAACCATTCCGTCATCAGAATACACTGCAACTATGAGTTTTGCTGTTTTGCCCGAAACATTTACTTTTCCGTATACACAAGCAAACACATCTCCGTTTTCTTCATAGCAGTCAAGATCTTCAAATGTATAGGCATCTATTGTTTCAACAGTTGCATTACCCATAAGTACATTACCATTGTAGTCTTTTATTGAATATGTAACGTTTATTGTTTCATTTTTAGGAAGGTTTTTGATTTTAATACCTGCCCAGGGAGTTACATCAAAAATTGCAGTTTCACCGTTTACCGTAGCGGATGAAGCTTCCGGATCAATGTTACAAATGTCAGCTTTTATTACAAGTCCATCCTGAGCAACGACCGTTTTCTTGCCATAATTTACTGTTGCAGATATATTTTTTGCTTCTGTTGCTGCAAGGAAGTTATCAACATAAAGTTTGGTTGTTGCAGGCACCGAAAAAGAACCATATGCAATTACATCTACATTTGAAGGTACATCCCACTGCACAGATGATGTATCACCTGTTTCAAGGTTAACTATAGTTACAGATGACGATTCACTGTTTTTCTTTATAATAGCTCTATACCATACTCCGGGTACAAAGGTACAAATTTCTTCATCACCCGAAACAATTTTACCATCTGCAACCGAAACTACATTTGCATATGATTTTTTAGAACCTGCAACCTGCAAAGATACAATTCCGCTTTGGTTTTCAACCATAAAATCTGTTTCAATTGTATCTGCTGCAACAGCAAGTTTTTCACATACCAAAATATCAGATTCATCATTTGTTTCAAGAACAATTGCTTTTTTTCCGTCTTTTTCTTCGGGAGATACCACGCCGTCACCTATATGATACCAGCCATAATATGCACTCGAGCCATCTTCTTTGTCTGCTGTTTTGATTACATCACCGGATTCAAGATCGTTGAATGAATAGTATTTTGACATACCGGGTACGGGAATTTCATCTTCTTCAATATTTTTGATGAGCATATTATCAAAATATACTTCAGATCCACTGTATACAACCAGTTCAAGTTTCTGCATACTTGAAGGACCGGATGCAAGAGTTCCGCACGAAGTGAAACAAACTCCATCTTCATTGGAAATGTTTACATATGCAAACTTTGTGGTAAAGCTATAGAGGAACTTCAATGTATACCACCGTGCATCTTCACCAACTTCAATAAATGTATTTCCACAGTTTGGAACTTCTGTTTTTCCTATACCTGATACATTGAAAACTTTTATTTGTCCGCCGTCACGGAATCTGATGTCAAAACCGCCTTTGGTATCTGCAAGTTTAAAATCTGTCTGAAGATATGCTGCGCCCATATCGGAAGTAAAATCTGTGCAGTCATACTTTGGTTCATAATATCCTGCAGTAT
>JAFQHQ010000101.1 GCA_017397885.1 Clostridia bacterium
AAATTAGCGAGCACGCGTTTGATTGACGCGATGCGGAGCGGTTCGTGGGAGACAGTAAATTTTCGAAATTCGCATGCGAAAGTTCATATGTGTTTTCGGGGAATGTCCCGTGGTTGATTTTCATTATTGTTTTTCAAACAGTTCGATAAATTTCAATTTAGGGAACCTTTTACACAAAGGAATCGCAAGGCGTGACGACCCCGGCACGCCGTGTTATCTTTTGATGAAATTAGCCTTAGCAAAGCCTAAGAATCCCACATTTGTTAACAACACACAAAAACGCCCGAAAATATTGTGCATAGTGCCAAAAATGCAAAAAATTTGCAACTTTTCCATCACCTGTATGGTATTATAAGTGAGATAGTATTCAAAAAATAAATTTCACAGTCGAAAGGATGATTTGCATGAAAAAAACCGTATCCATCTTAACTTTGATATGCATCATTTTCAGCCTTTGTGTTCCGTCATTTGCATCAGAGGTTGACAATGACTACGCAAGAGTTCTTGAAATGGTGAAAAAAAGAATTCCGCCTACCGACTCCTTTGACGAGTTTGACAGTTCTTCTTACAAAAGAGACGGCAAAACATCATACAGCTTTTCATGGTACAATTCGGATGACAATGAGGATTTTAAATCCATGCAACTCAACGTAAGTGAAAGCGGATTCATAACATCCTATCACTGCAACGACTCATCAAAAGAAACCTATTCTTCCAAACCGTCTTTCAAAAATACAGATATCGGCAAAGCCATGGAAAAATGTGCAATTCTTATTGAAAAGCTGAATCCGGCACTCAAAGACAATTTTACCCTTGAACCAAGCAGCACATCCGACCTGAACTCCAGAGTTCATCGTTTCTCGATTCAACGCACAAAAAACGGAATCCCCGTATACGGAGACACCGGCTATGTGACCACGGACGAGAATGCAGATGCCATTTTATCATTTAATCTGAAATATAGCGAAGGCATTGATTTCCCGGAAGTTCAAAACATCATTTCAAAAGAAGATGCACAAAAAGCTTTTTTTGAAAAAATAGGCATGACACTTTTGTATGAAATAAGCTATACCAAAGATGACAATGCACCGTTTGCAGCCTACAGAGTTGAAGCTTCAAACGAATTCATAAATGCAAATTCCGGGGATATTTTAACCCCAATCAGTCCGGAACATGATATGTATTTAAACAAAAACGAATCAATTTCCATGGATTCAGCAGCAGGAGCGTCAAAGCCCGGTTTTTCCGAAGCAGAGCTTAAGGAGCTTGAAAACATTTCGGGGCTTATGGATGAAAATGCTGCCTGCGCTGTTATAAAAAGCAACAAAGTGCTATCGGTAGACAGCAAAGCCTCGCTTACACGTTCATCGCTATATTCTGACGGCAAAGACAAATTTTTCTATAATATGGCATTTGAAGTTGACGACAGCGAATACATTAATGTTACCTTTGATGCAAAAAGCGGTGAAATTAAAAGCTTTAACCGTTCATATTCCAACCACAGCGACTTTGAAGACAAAACTGCCGATGCGGCAAAGGCAAAAGAAAATGTTGCCTCTCTTGCCCCTGACTATTACAATGAACAGGATACCGGCAAATATCGTTTTGAAAAAAGCGATTTAAACAGATTTACTTTTGTGCGCTATGAAAATGATATTCCATTTTTCAATGACACAATAAGCATAGCCGTTTCGCCGATTGACGGAGCAGTTCTTTCATATTACATTTCATTCACTGACGTAGTGTTCTCCCTCCCGGAAACAATATATTCCGAAAAAGATGCATGTACAAAGCTTTTTGAGCAGGTAGATTATGATTTGGTCTACTACCCGGTATGCAGTAAAGAAGAAATGAGTTTTTGTGACACTGCATTTCTTGTATATATGCTTGATGAAAGCAAAAACCCGCTCATTGAAGCCGACACAGGAAAACTGGTTTATGATTATGAAGCTGAAACCGTGGGCAACTACACCGACATTTCGGGACATTGGGCAGAAGGAATAATAAACGAACTTGCAAAATATTCCATAGGATTTTCGGAGGAAAAATTCAGACCCGATGAAGTTATAAATCAGAAAGATTTTATTGCTCTTCTTTCAAACATAAGTGCAAGGCATTATCCCGGCATCATCGGCAAAAACTATGACTATGACTCTGTATATAATGATGCCGAAAGAGAAGGCATTATCTCAAATGACGAAAAAGCCCCGGAAGAAGCCGTAACCAGAGAAAAAGCCGCAATATACATGATCAGAGCAATAGACCTTGAACAGGTGGCAAAACTTGACGGAATCTATCTTTCACTTTACGGCGATGTGACCGAAAATACCGGATATATTGCAATACTGACCGGTCTTAAAATAGTTTCCGGATATAATGGATTTTTTAATCCCCAAAGAGAAATAACAAGAGCGGAAGCTATGGTTATGATATATAACTATCTTGCAAACTGACCTCAAAACCTAATCCATGATTCGGATTATAATGTAAATAATTCTATAACAAAAGGCTGTAGCAAAATGAGAACATCATTTTTGTTACAGCCTGTTTTATTGATATAAAATATTATCAATTGTTCTTATAATCGGCACATCATGACAAATCCGGTCTAAAATGCCAAAAACAAACAGATTCGGTATTTATTATTCTTCGTAATACTGTTCAATTGAATTATAATGAACACATGTCGGACTTACTCTTTTGAATGATGCAGTTTTCCGGTCTTTTAATATATAATCATCATCCGAAGTCCAAGTTCCGTAATAGTATATTTGTGCACTATCTATCTCATATTTCCATATTGCTTTTATGGTATCTTCATCAACATATACGGTGCCGCCGCGATTCACAGCCGGAAGCGAAACATTGATGTCAACTCCGTCAACTGTTACAACGCTTGAGCCCACAATTATGCGAGCTTCATTAAAATACTCATAGCTTCCGTTGTTTTTTAGAGTTATAACACCGTTATCATAGAAAATATCAATCTGCCCCTCACCGCTGTTTCTGAGGCAATGCTGTTCAACTGCAGCTCTGAGTCCGAAATATCCGTCATTGAAAGCCTCAAGTTCCAAGGGCATTTCCATGCTTTGAATATGCCAACAATCAATATTATAGTAGTCATCATATTCATACTCATATCTGTCTTCACAAATCGTACAATCACGGCTAAAACTAAAATCGGAGATTTTATCAATGAGATTTATATCTCCCCATGAAAAAGTATATCCAAATACATTTTCAATAAAGGTAATGTCGACATAAACAACATCATTCACCACTACTGCCGGATTTTTGGCAATATATAAAACAGAATCAATTTCGTAGTTTTCAGAACCAACTGTCAGTTTTACGGTTTCAAATTTTTCCGTGTCGGAGACATCAGAAATTACAATTACATTACCGTCATGTTTAATGTCAAGTATATGCAAATCCGTTTCAAGTTCCGACAAAACACTGTTGAGAGATACATAGGGAGCATCTTCTTTGTGGGGAATATATTCACCATATGTCCACATGTTTGTACAATCATATACTAAATAGTCTTCAAAATCCTCATATTGAAAATCTTCATACATTTTGCTGTTTTCGTCTGTAAGCTCGGGAATTTCAATCTTTGACGAAGCTTTGAGAGTTGAATATTCACATTTCTCAACAAGCTTCAACGTTATGGGCTTCATTGTTCCGTCAGCAGATTCAACATCAAACGAAACCGCAAGCTCTGAAACATCGCTTTGTATATTTCCGTTTTTATCTGTTTTAACTTCGGTTACAAGAGCAAAATCTACTTCTTCAAACATTTGTTCATTATCTTCACCGAAAAAATCAAACATCAATGAAGAGTAACTGTCGTAGCCTGCGACATGCATGGATGAAGCCGTCTTTTCAACCATCGAAAGCATTTGTACAAAAACAGTTTCAACCTGCTTATCCGTCATGGAAAGTGTGTATCCGCCCGATTTTGATGTAAGAGTGGAATTTGCACGATAAAGCGCCTTAATCTCTTCAGCAAACTCATTCACGATTTCGGCATTAATATTCTTTTTGATTTCCATGCAAATTTCCGCGTTATCATAACCGTCTCGTTTTAATAAATCGACTATGTTGTAAACAACATATTTATCACTCTCGGGAGACAATGTGATGAGTTTAATTACAGGGTTTGACTCATTGCTGACATCATACACAATCCATGAACACATTTTCACTTTCACGGTCACTTCGATATTCTGATTCATTTTAACAGGAACAAATACATCTGAAATAACTGCAACCCTGCCTGCCGAATAATCATCATTAAATTCGTAGTCTACTTCGGCATCAAGCGACAAATCCAACAATCCGTTCACAAACACACCACGATTCATAATACCTTCGCTATCATCCGCCGGAAAAACATCCTGAAACACCGAGGGATCATCACATTCAACAGTGAGATTTAATTTGACAGATCCGCTTTTGGTGTTTGTAATCAAACTGTCATAGGCATCTGCATGTGCAGTCACCGAGAATAACATGATTAAAACGACAAGCAATGCAATTGATTTTTTCATAAAATATTCCTCCTCATATAAGTATTTTCAATTCTATTATAACAACCACAATTTGATTTGTCAACACAAAAACAAAGCGCAGAAATCCATTTCGGATTCCTACGCTCTATAATCCATATTAATTACCGCATTTACAATCGGCACATCTTGCACAGATGTAGAGGAAATCTGCAAGACGGTTAAGATATTTCTGGGCATTGGTGTCGAGGCGATGAAGTCTTGTTGCACGGCAAAAATCTCTTTCTGCCCTGCGAGCCACGGCACGAGCCACATCAAGCCTTGCGGAAAGCTCGCATCCGCCATAGAGCACAAAGCCCTTTTGGCGTTCGAAACCGTTTTCCGCAGTGTCTATTTTCTGTTCAAGAAATTCGATGTCGCCGTCGGTCAGGCGATATTGACTTGAAGCATTTGATGCCACACCTGCCATGAGCTTTATGAGAGTTGACTGAATGGAGCTGAGGTCTGAGCTCATTGAAACATCAGCCACTGCCTTGGCAAGACCGAGGTGAGCACTGAGCTCATCAATTGCACCGAGAAGTTCGATGCGGTCATCGGTTTTTGACACTCTTGAATTGTTAAGAAGAGAGGTGTAGCCACCGTCTCCGGTTTTGGTATATATCTTCATATATATTCCTCTTTTTATCCATCCCTATTTAAGGGGCATCTTTTTTATTATTCTTGCACTGTTTGCACCAATTTTTCGGCACTCTTCGGGAGTTGGTTTGTCATAGCATTCCACAAACTTTCCCTTTTGAACACCTTTCATAGCAAGGGCAACACTTCCTCTTGAAATGCCTATTCCCGAGCCCATCATAGACTCATTGGCAGCATCAAAGGAGAGTGTGGCAAGGTCTTGAAAATCTTTTTTAAAAACTTCGAAAAACACGCCTTCTTCTTCAATGCCGGCGCATATTTCTTTTAGCATTATGTCATCGTGACGATTTGTATAAACGAAAATAGAAGGTCTTTTGACAATCATTTCATCTCTCCTACATATGAAAGCACGAGTCCCGTTGCAACTGCATTCCTCGGTCCTTCGCATCCTCTGATATTACCTCTGCCGCACACAATGCGATAGGAAGCAAATTCTTCAAGAAGCATTTCGGGAATTTCAAAATCCTCGGCACTACCGCCCACGAGAACAACATTTGAAACATTTTTTAAATTGCCGTCCGGTGCAACGGTTTTAAGAGCACGGAACGCATTGGTAACAAAGACCTTTCGTTTAGCATCGCGTCTAACCTGAACAATTTTTTCCATGGGGATGTCTTTTTCCATGCGGATTAAACCGTTTTCGGAAAGAAGCACAACCCTGCCGTAAAATCGGGGGTCTATGGAATCTTCAACAAAAGTCATTTGACCGTTTTCCAGACGCATGTGGAAAAGGCTTTCAACCTTTGCAAGGGGATATCTTTTTATTTGTTCTGCCATGTGACGGTCTTCAAGACCGAGTTCTGTTTGAATGAGCATGGAAACAAGCTCGCCTGCACCTGCCTGATGAACCATGGAGATTTCACCGTTTTCGTTTATTATTGCCGCATCGGTTGAACCGCCGCCCATGTCGAGAATTGCAAGGGGAAGCTTTGTTCCGGGGGTGGTGACTGCACCAAGCCCTGCCATGATGGCTTCAACTCCTGCAACAACAACATCGGTACCAAGGTCTTGCCTTAAACTTTCGGCAATTTTCTCCATGGGGAGATGGTGGGTTTTTACCATTGCCGCAACACCCACAGCCTTTTCAAGACAGGTCTCGCCTGCCAATGCACCCGAAATTTTAACCGGGGCAAGGGTATCCACCGCAAGAATGTCGGTAATGTGAACGTCGGATTTTTCAAATGTCCCCAGGTCACTCATGCCGGTTTTAATTCGTTCGAACATATTGCCCACATTGGTGTCGCTTTGACCGGTGATGTCGTTGATTTTGCCTGCATCGGCAACTGTTTTCATAATCTTTTCGGCACCTTCGTCAAGGTTTACCGAAATGTCTTTTTCTCCGCTAAGGTATATCTCACCTGCAGGGAGAACATTTTCTTTAACATTGCCCGCCGGGGTTTTGATAACAACCGCACTGCGTTTGCCCACAAGGCTTTTTGCAATGGGGGTTACTTTTCGGGTTTGTTCGGCATCGAGATTTAAAAGAGTTGCAATACCATAGGGGTTTGAGAGCATTCTAACTCCCTGACCCTCAAGAGCAACCTCAATTGCCGCAATTTCACCGTCGGGAACTTTGTCTATTTGTTTTACCTCGTCTATGACGGGTATCTTTTTGTCAAGTCTGTTATACACAAGAACCGCTTCGTCCGCCTGAAGAATGATGCCTTCGATGTTTATCATTCCGTTTATGCGATTGACAACGGATGCGATGTCTTCATAGGAATAGCGTGCGGGAACAACAAGAATGTAGGGTTCATTTTGTCTTGCACTGCCAAGATTTTGAAAACCTATGAGTTTGCCCACAGCCTGACCTGCACCTGCAGGTGTGGAGGGGTTGTGACCAATCATTGATGAATCGGTGATGACCGTTTCGGTGAGAGTTTCCATGGCAGTGTCGCCGATTACGGGGGCGGCTTCGTTGAGACGGATGAGTGAAATGTCCGAAACGTCCTTCCCAATTTTTTCCATTGCCTCTTTGAGAGCCGATTTTATTCCATGCACATTAACAACCGTCCCTTTTGTTCCGGTTGTTGGGCACGAAGCACTGGCGGGGAAAGTGACATTTCCGAGATTGTCGATTTCTCCGATACACACTTCTGTTGTTGAATTGCCAATGTCTACTCCGGCAATCAGTCTCAAAGCAATACTCCTCTTTTCTCATAAACTTCTGCGGCTTCCATAACAAGACGCGCACAGTTTTTTGCATCATATTTGTCAAGCAGTTCTTTTGCCATTGTAACCAGCTCCAGCTTGGTGGAACGGTTTGGTCTTAATTTGTCATACATTTTGAGTATCACATCGTCGGGAACATCCACAAGCTCGGATGCACGGGCAAAGTTAAGCTCCATGGGCTTGCTTCCTGCTTCTTTTGCAATCTGCCCCTGAGCATTGAGAGTTTCTTTTGAAATCTTGATGTCATCGGAGCTGATGTGATTCTTTTTAACCTCGTCAAGAGTTATATCTGTAAGGCGTTTGCCTGTTTTAGATGTTATTTTGTCTTTTTCATATTCACCCAAAGGATAACGCATTTTTTATTCCTCCCATTCTATGATGCCCATATCGGGATCGAGCTGTTCGGTTTCGGCAATGTGCATGATTGCCGCTTTAACCTGATATTTGGGACGTGTCATGGGGTCGTTTGTACACGGAATCGGCACAACCTGTTCTCCCTTGACATATTTTGCGGCATTCTGACCGATTTTACGGTATGTATCGAGATTCATGAGCGGTGCCTGAGGGAAAAGCTCAAGGTTTGAAAGCGGATAGAGATCTTTCTGATGAATAACCGTTGTACCCTTGGACTGAATGCCCACGCCTATTCCCGAACCCGAAAGCTTTGCAGCCTCAAGAGCCATGAAGCAAACATCGGATGTGTCGAGAATTTTTACCACTCTGGGGACCATACCCTCTTCTTCAATGCCGGCTTTAACATTTTTGATGACATCTTCAAGAGGAATGCCGTTTATCGTCTTTTTTATTTCTCTCTGAAAAGCCGCACCGACACCGATTACAACTTCTTTGGGATCTGTGCCGACCTTTGCCTTGGGATAACCTGCATAGGATGTTTTTTCAGGGTTTATGCGATCCTGACCTGCAAGGGAATTGACACAAGATTGTTTTTTGGGTGCATCGGCATTAAGCTGACGCATAACTTCTTCTGTTATTTTTCTGATTAATTCTTCATTTATCTGCATAACTGCCTCAAGCCCCCTTTAAATATCTTTAGGATCTATAATATGAGGAATGTTTTTGATTTCTTCCCAGCGTTCACCCTCAACACGGTAGCCTGTTCCGGGTCCCATGTAGTCATTGGGGGTGTTTACACCCGATAGCACATTGAAGTTGCGGTCCAAAATTGCAGAGGTCTGCATGTAATCGCCGACAACTCTTTGTTTGAGCATATTTAAAACGCTTGATGCAACATCTTCATAGCCCGATTCTGCAAGAGCCTTAACAACGTCAACACCTGTGATGTTGCGCTTTAAAACATCTTCGGCACTCATGAGGTCGGCTGTTACATCACGTGAGAGTGTGTCTTTACTGCCGTGAGCATAGGTTACGGCTTCAACCTGTTCGTCCGAAACGGAAGTTAGACCAAGATATTTGAACACAGCCTGAACAGCCTTTGCGGCTTTGTTTCGTACACGGATAACTTCTTCTTCAGTAACCGGGCGAAGACCGCCGTCAACTTGCATATCTCTTTGCAAAACATTGTAATCGTCAAAGTCTTCGGCATCAAAGTTTGAGCCTGCAAACATATTATCGTAGTTTGGTTCTGCCGCATAACCGGAGAAAATGAAGTCTGTTCCGGGGAGGAACTGAAGCATTGTTCTGGCGGTACGGCGCATATCTGAATTGGAAAAGCTCTGGTCATTTGAAGATGCAACCTCAAGACCGAGAAGTGCGGCAACAAGGTTTTCGCTCATAACCTCACGGATACCGCCGGGAACAGAACCCGGAATACCGATACAACTAACGGACCCGTTTTGGATACCCTGGCTTCCTGCACCTTTTGTAACATAGAGACAACGGCATTCAAGATAGAGCATGGATTTCTTCTCACTGTAGCCCATGAGAACCTCGGAGCCTGCACCGGAAGTGAAACGGACTTTGAGACCTCTTGAAGCATATGCCGAGTTGAGGAATGCTTTTGAATAGGGAGTGTCATCACCGTCCACAAATACCTTTTCGGTGCCATATACCGAAAGAGTTTCGGCATAGGTGGTGAGACCGCGGATACCAAGTTCAAGCTCGGTTGCTTCTTCGGCTGAACACTGAGTGAGCACACCGGGGCGACCGATTTGTGAACCGATTAAAAGTGCCATGGCACTAAGGGGTGCATATCTTGCAACACCCATTGTTGTTTCTTCTTCGGCAAAACCACGAAGAGCGCCTTCTGCCGCATCTGCCGCAAGCTGAACGGGGTCATCTTTGAGGTTTGTGATGTGAGCCTGGTTACCGGGCATTTTTCTTGCTCTGATTTTTTGCATACCCATCATAAGCTCAACAACATTGAGATGGTTCATAACCTCTGCCATTTTAGCAGGGGTTATGCCGCTTATGAGGTCTACAATTTCCTTTCGGGAAACATTTATGTCAACAATCATTCGGGCAATGTCGAGAGACGGGGTTGCCATTGACTTTTCTGCACGTTCAATGTCTATTGCATAGTCTGCAATGAACTGATCGATGAAGTCAAATTCATCTCTTGTTTTTCCGTCAAGCTCGGTGATAACACCGTTACTAACCTTGACAGACGGCTTTGGATCGTAGGGACTTTTCATGGCAACAAAACCCATTTCGGGCCATTCATGAATGTATCCGTCTAAATTGACCGGTCTTTTGTCTAGTGCTTCAATTCGTTTTGATCTTTTCATATGCTGTCACCTCTGTATTTCAATTTCAGCAAAATCTTTTCCGTTTAAAACATATATTTACACATATATAATTATAGTTTTAATAATCATAACACAAAAACAAAAAAATATCAAGTGTTTTTTGCAAGTTTTTTTGGGTTTTGAGCAAAAAAATCACAAAAACAAAGAAAATGCAACCATATGAAAGCCAAAAACATAACAAAAACCAAAAAAATCAAAGAGGCTTTTAATATTTTACAATCATGATTATATATTGCCATAACGAAAATGTGACATAAAGAAATTCATGTTAATTTCTTTATGTCACATTAAAGTTTATTTTCTGCCAAATGCTCTGAATTCGAGAATTGAGAGCCACTGTTCGTTGGTAGATGTTCCTTTGCCCACAATTCTTAAATATCTTGCAGTTCTGTCACCTATTGGGAAATACTCATACTTATTGGTGGTTCCGCTTGACTGTCCCGAGAAAACCTGAGTCCAGTTTTCGCCGTCATCGGAAATTTCCACATCGAAGATTGTTGCTCTGGCATTACCATTGTAGAATGCAAGAACCACGGTGTCAATCTTCTTTGTTTCACCAAAGTCAAAGGATATCCAGTTTGGTGTCGCACCGGCTGACCTTGTTTCAAAATTGTGGTCAAGTACATTTTCGGGAGGATTGTCTTCCTCGGTTAGCGATTCAACATCTGCCCTTATTGGAACAACCTCATTGTGAGTCATATCGAGAGCCGTTTCGGGAGGCATTGTAAACTTGATAACCTTTTCAACACTTGAGCCGTCTTTGGTGAGAATGACAGAAATGTTTCCGGGCCAGGTTTCGGGCTCTATGATTTCAAGCTCATAATCACTTTCAATCTCAACTTTAGGCTTTGGAACAAAGCGGTTAGCAAGTCTTACAGTATATACCGATGCCGAAGGATCGAAGTTTTCAATCTGTTTACCGTCTATACGAAGGTCTTTGAAAACATATTCCTTAAAGTTTGGAACAATGGTTGTCAGAGCTTCGCCGGGCTCGTCAAGCTTCCATTCGGCAAGCTTTTCCACCCTCGGATATTTAACATCAACATCGTAGGCAAAGCCCATGGGTGTGAAGCAAACAGTGAGATTAACATCGGTTGCATCTTTGAAGTTGCAAACAATTTTTGTCACTCCGGTATTGGGAGTCTGACCTTCAAGCTGATAACTTTCGGGCAGAGGCTCTGCTTTCATGGTTTCAAATCTGCCGTCTTCGGAGAGGATTCTGACCTCCATACGGTTGCCGGCTATTTCAAGCATTGCCGATTTGCCGTCTTCGAAAAGAGTTACATTTGCCTGAGTGTGGAAGCCCCAGTGAATCCACGATGGTTCAATGCACTTAATTTCGTCCTGCAAAACAACAGATGTTCTGTTGTTTGTCATCTTCATACCTCTCACAGCACTTGAAACCTTGCCTTCATATGCCGCGGTGAGATCTGTGATTGCATAGGCACTGCATTCATTGGATTCATATTTTTCCATGTAACAATATGCAGCTTTAAGCTGATCATAAAAATCTGTTGAAGGATTGATGATATAACAATTGTTACCCTCTGCACGGTTACGGTATTTTTCAAAATTACCTTTGAGGTTATAGTTTTCGGTACCGAGGTCATAGACAAAGCGGTTACCGTAAGCATCAATTACAAAGGTTCCTGCATCAAGCTGACCGTTTAAGGCGGCATTGTGACCCGAATGAATACCTGCATAGAACATCGAATCGGTGTCCCAGGTACTTCTCATAGATACTGATTCGGTTCCACGATAGTAGCTGTCAAGAGGTAGTGTAATGTCTACATCATCTCCGGGAACATCACCACAGAAAAGAATTGAATCGGCATCACCTGGCTCGCTGTACTGCTCCATATGATTTATGATAATCTTTTTGAGAGAATCATTTCCGAGACGCTCGGCAAAATATACCATAAATGGAGATGCATAGCCCCTCTGAGGTGCATAGTTAAAGTTGAAAATACCTGTTGAACCGGACATTTCATAAAGATAGTGACCGGCATATTTGAGACCGGGAACATTAAAAAGTCCGTAGTCCGAGCCCGATGCGGAATTGAGAGCCGCCATAGCATAGATCATTGTGCTGGCAGTTCCCGTCCAGTAGCCGACACCCTCATACCAGGAGCCGTCGGGAGCAAGCATATTAAATGCCGCCTCAATTGAAAGCATTGCCTCGGTGAGAACGTCTTCGCAGATTTCTCTTGAATCCTCCTCATCACCTATGGCAAGTGCCGACATCATGGCACCCGAGTTTATAACTGTATTCCAGTTGTCACCTGTTGCCGCCTCTGACCAATGGAAACCACGGTCTCTGGGAAGGAAGAGATAGTCCTTCATAAGTTCGGAATATGCCTTCTCACGAAGACTCTTGCGGCATTCTATTCTTAAATCTTCGGAGAGATAGTCATACATCCAGTCGTAGCAAAGAGCCACCGCCTGCATATATCTTCCCACGTCAAGGAAGTGGTGAGGGTTCCAGTCGGGGAACGAAAGAATGGCTTCAAGTTCTTCCACAACACGGTCGGCATATTTTGTTTCACCCGTAACGTTGTAGACAAAACCGCAGGATTTTACTATGTAGATAAGCTGATTTGCCTGGTCGCTCATTCGGCTTCCGTCGGTTTTACCGTAGGTAGAAACTCTCTTTTTATAGTAGAATTCTGCATCTTTTTTAATTTCCTCAAACCATTTTGCCTTTGTGGGGTCGGTTTCTATCTCCTTTTTAACGGTTTCAAAACCGTTATTGTCCATAAATATACGGGGATGTGATTTTTCGGGATGAAGCTTTCGTACATTGGCAAGAATTTCTTCACCAACAGGTCTTTCGTAAACCATTTCACCGCATACCGCACTGAGATAGCTTAGATTATCACGCCAATTAAGGTCGATTTTTTCATCACTCAAGACGATGAGTCCGGTTTTATCCCAGAAAACTTCTTTATCTGCAAGCTCACCCATTGCTCTTACCGGGATAAAGAGACGGTCGTGACTGATTTGTGCCGGATGGGAAAGCGGCACCTTTTCACCATCTACAATCATTTGTTCATTCTCTGCCGTGATGTCTATTGTTTTTCCGTTTAAGGAAATGTGAGCTGTACGGCTTTTGTCGTCATAGTCCACTTTGCCGCCGAGAGCCTCAATGATAAATCTTGAGGGAACAAGGGTTGTACCTGCCTTAACATAAGGAACAACTTTTTTGTTGTTTTCGTCAATCGGCTCTGAATCACCCTTTATGAGAGCATTGGGAGCATCGATGTAGAGTACAACGTTGTTTTGCATTCCACGTTTTACCATGTCGGTGCTGACGGGGGTATCATAGCCGAGAAGAAGCTCCCATGAAGTGTTTGAAAACTCTTCATCTGAAAGAGGACGACTACCGTCATACACCTTTATGTTGTCAACATAATATTTGGAGCGGCATCCGGGAGCGGCATATCTTGTGCTGAAAAGAAGAAGTGACAAGCTTTTGAATTTGTAGCCAAGAGAGCTTTGGAAATCTATGTTTTTGGCTCTTCTTATGCCGTTTACCCACACACTGTAGATTCCGTTTTCAAAATCCATGGCAAGGTCAAATTTATAGAATTTACCCTCCTGCATTTTGGGAAGAATCTGAGAGCCGTCGGTTCCGATGACCTGACCTGAGCTTGTAATCTGAATGGGATAAAGCTCGCTCCCACCACCATTTGGTGATCTCATAGCTACCATTTTTGAACAACCTGCCACATCTTCCACCATAAGGTCAACCTCAATGATAACCTTTCCGGAGGGATATACGTCAAAACGCTTTACAAAAGTAGCATCATCCTTTTGGGATTCTGTTGCATTAACGGTTGTGAGGGAAGCTTTGTTTCCGTTGCCAACATCAACAATGCCTATTGTGTTGTTTTTAGGTCCGAATTCAAGGGATTTTACAAGAGAACCCCTTGCAGAATCAAAGTCCTCGCAAAAATAAAGTACGTTTTTGGAATTGCTTTCTATTGTTGTATCTCCCTCTGTTGCATATGCAGGAACAAGAGATATGATCATCGCAAGAAGCAACGCAAAAGAAACTGATTTTTTTATCATTATATTATTTCACCGCCTTATTGTTTACAGTAAATGTAACCTTTGAACATACTTTCATACTTTCGCCAAAATAAGTTTCAGCACAGATTGTGTGCTCGCCGTCATCTACGGTTTTTGTGTCAAAAAGATTTGTACCACCAAAAGGATTTATAAAATTACCCTGCATAATGTGAATTTCAAGCGGATCACTGTAGGGCGGAAGTGTGTAGAGAGGCTTTCCGTCAAGGGTGAATGAGAACACCGCCGGCGGCACGCCGAAGCCCTCTGCCATTGCACAAAAGAGAACCGTTCCCGAAAGCTCCTGACCGTCTTTAACTGAAAATATTATTTCGGGATTCGGCTTTGTTTCTTCAATCCCCTTTAGCGCTCTTATGGAGTTACCGTATTCAACACCTGCGAAATTAAGATTTTGAATGTGTTTGTTGTAGAGCCAGCGATAACTGTATTTGTGAGAATCCATGAGAGAGTAATATTTGAAAGTATGAACTTCACGGTCATGAAAATAGACCTTTTTACCTCTTTCAATTTGAAAATCATAGTCATAACGGGGAGAAACATGACTTTTCACCTCGCTTGGCTGATTGTCCATAATGTCGGGATTTTTAATTATTTCACGAAGGGATGCGTGCTCCCCGTTTGGCAAAACAAAGTAAAGACCTTTTCTAACATCCATATACCACCACTTACCGCCGGTGAAAACCTCACACGTAAGATGACCACCGGATATGTGGGTGATGATTCTTGCAGGAATGGAGCAAATTTCGCAAAGGGCACACATAAGCCTTGAAACGCATTCGCAAAGGTTTTCCCCTTTTTTGATGAGTTCCTCCTCGGTGCCGCCGTAAAAATATACCCTGCCGTCAGTTTTTTCGTAAGAGCGACATATAAAGTCCATAAGCTTTAGTGCTTTTTGGGTGTCGGTTTGGCATCCGGAGGTTATCTCCGACACATATTTTTCAAGCACGGGACGTGTGCCGGGAATGTATTTTATCTCGCTTGGGGGCAAGTAGAGAACATCCTCTGTTTCATCACAAAGAAGAATCTGCCCATCGCCAAGAGCAGCATCAACCGTTTCAAGATAATTTGCACGCATGCTCAAAAGATTTGCCCTTATGCATCTTTTTTGTGCTTCGTCGTGATGGTTTTTAAAAATATTATCTCCGGTGTATTTTTTTAAGATTTCACTATTCATGTAGCCTCCAAAATTTTAGTGAAAATTTTTATGAATCTGTTATTAATCCGATTCAGGTTGTTGAATCAGTTTCAAGCTCTGACTGCTTCATTTGCTCGGGAGATATGCCCCAGTAGCGTTTAAAAGCCATCCAGAAGCCCGTGTAGGATTCGTACCCCACCCTTTCGGAAATATCAGAAAATGGCAAATCAGTTGTGAGAATCTTTTTGCGGGCATATTTCATACGAAGTTCCAAGATGAGCTTTGAATAGGACTTTTTGTAAATCTTTTTGATAAGTCGTCCGGTGTGTGCCGGAGTAAAGTTGATGGCTTTTGCCACATCATTTAAGCTGATGTCACGAAGATATCTGCTCATAATTATTGTTTCGAGCATAATCTGAGTTTCATCGGGTGATTTTGGTTTTTCGTGATGAAGGTTTCCCATTCCGTTGCCCACCGTACTTGCCATTTCAAGAAACAGCAATGTTAGAGCCGACTCCATTTTGTTTTCGCTGCCAAAGCCCCGATTTTTGTAGGCATCAATAAAAGCATCAAAATAGGTGCGGATTCTCAAATCATTTTTGATTATCGTTGTCCGTCGGGGAAGATTTAAAGAGAATGGAGCTTCGTTTTCCTCGTCATGACCATGCTTGAATGACATGAGAATCCCAAAGCCTTTGCACGCTTTGTCATTTTTTGGAAAAAAGTGACTGCATAACGCAGGAACAATACACAAAGAATTTTCGCCAAGGATATATTCTTTGTCATCGGACACCAGCTTACACTCACCCTCAAAAATGTAGTGAAGCTCAAAATCGGTATGGATGTGAGCCATGTCGGTGAGGTGATAGTTAAAGTCGGTAATGCCGTTTGTGAAACTGCATTTGACAGTCATATTTTCAATTTTAAGTGTTATTGAACTTAAATTCCATATTTTGTCATTCAAGAAATCACCCTCTTACAATTTAAAAATCAGCGAAGCATAAGGGACTTTTCGCTAAGGAGTGCATATTGGTCTCTTATGTCAAAATCAAAAATTTCACCCTTTGATATTTTGTCGGTAATGAAGCTTTCAAGGTCTTTTAAATATTGAAGCATAACCGACATATTGCGTAGATACCACACGGCGTTTGCTTCAATTTTAACCATTTGTGCAAAGCTCATCATTTTTTCTCTTTCGACTATAAGTTCTTTCACAGCAGCTAAAAGCTCGTGCTGTGTGGTGTCTGTGCCAAAGGACTTATACAAATTTATGAGAGTTAAAAATTCATTTGTATCGGTTTTATATTGGAGTGCATTTAATATCCACATATCAGCCATAGGAGATTTTTCAAGATGTGATTTAAACACATCAAGAGCAAATCCTGCCTTTTGGTTGACATTTTCAAGATAGGTAATATATTTTTCTTCATCGTCGAGAGCAGATACAAATGCCTCTGAAGGATAGTTTCTCGGATAAGGAAGATTAGCACGGAAATATGAATGCATATAGTATTCAAATACGTTATGCATATGGTTTTCCTTGTTGTCATGGCGCATAATTTCGCTCATGGCAACAAATGCCTCTGTCAGCTTTTTGTGGTCAGAGCTTTCGAAGCTATATGCATATTTTTCTTCGAAACAGTCATTTTCGAGACCCTTGGTATTCCAGATTACATCTGCCTGATAAAGAAAGTTTTTGTCGTAGCAATAGTCAAAGCCGGTGTAAACTCTGACACCTTCAAAGTTAAGGTCTTTGGCAAGCTTAACGCACTCTTTGATGTTTTGGTTTGTTTCGGTGGCAATGGACCACTGATAATATCCTGTCATTGGCTTCATTGTGGAACGGAAAATGTTATTAACATCACCTATTCTTCCCTCAAAAAGCTTTTCGCCTGCATCATAGCTCCACCAGTCAATAACCGCAACATCATAGATGTCTTCGTCAACAAAGCGTTTTTTTAGGTCTTCATTGATTGTATCATAGCTATAGAGAAGCATATCCTGATAGATATAAATATTTTTTATGCCCTTTGATTTTAAGTATTTGCATATTTTTATAATATATCTGATAACAAGCTCTTTTTCTTCATAATTTCTGCAGTTTTCGCATTTGCAAAGATGCGAAAACTTCTTTTTCATGTCACTTCGGTCAATCCCTATGGAATCTAAAACCTCATCAAGACCTATAGAAATGGATTTAATGTCATGGGGATTCATATATTTTTCCATGATTTCATCATAAAGTCCGCACATGAAATCAAAGGTTTCTTCGCTTTCGGTGCAAAATCCAAAGCCGGTGTCGTTGCCGTTTTCATCCTTTGCTGAAAGCTTTGGGTATACCCTTGGAATTAGGGTGTTGTGACCGAGTGAGTTAAACATGGGTTCAACATCTATGCATCTTTTTTTGCCGTATGCAACAACCTCACCAAAGAAATCCTCCGCAAAAATCGGCGGAAGAACATTTTCCTCTGTTACATAATCCCCTTTTTTGGGAGAATAGTATTTCCGCGGTTTGGGTGTTTTGAGCCCGGGATGATTTTTAAACGGAACAAAAAGATATTCCTGAAGCTCATAATCATACTGCACCGGCCAGCATCCGTAGAGGGATACTATGATTTTATTGTATTTCATTTTTGCAAAATAGTCAATCATATCAAACCAATTCTCTTTTGTGAGAAATTCGGTGCCGTAGCGACTTTCAATAAACTGACCTCGGTCGGGAAACTCAGGATAGTCACAAATTGAAACTACGGGAATTGAAACTGTGCCGTTTTTCTTTTCAAAAAGCTTCGAAAGAGTAACAAGACCATAGAATGCTCCCGGAATGTCTTTTGCCGTAACCTCTGCCCCATCCTTTGTCACTTGAAGGGTGTAGGCTTCATTGCTTTTTATATTTTTAAGTTTTTCGTTATTTTCGCAAACTCTTACCGTCACCAAAAAAACTTCACCGTTACCGCTTTGAAATCCGAGCTCCGACAAGCTCTTTTTTACATATCGGGCACCGTTTGAAAGAATTTCGTTTTCACGGTTAAAATCGAACTCAACCGCTTTTTCGGTAAGATTAATTATATCCCCGGTGCAGGAAAATTCCTGCACCGAAGGAATGAGTTTTATTTCTGTAATCATTTTTGCTAAACCTCTTAATGCTTTGCTTCTATTATCAACAGATTGTTGACTTAAATATAAAGTATTATTACGCCTCTTTGTCCGCTTCGCGAATAAGCTATGGCTTTTGTACCGTAGCCGGCGGTTTTGTAGTCGGTAATGTCATTTACGCTGCCGACTCTCACCTTGTTTTCACGCTCGTCAGAATCGTAGGTGTAGATAGTGTATCTTCCGCTTCGGAAGGCTTCAAGCTCCTCATAGCCAAGGTCTGTTGTACCTTCGGGAATGGGACCTAAATGCATCTGGATAACTCCGCCTGCCTGATAATATATTTCGCCCATGGAAACACGGAAGGTTTCAAGAAGCTTTGATGTGTTTTCCCATTCGGCATAGCGGAACTTATCATTTTCGATGTCATAGTAAAGCTCAATTGCAGTGATTTCACCAAGATTATTGGTTGCGGCTTTCACAACGTCACCGCATTTGAGATTGTGGTTTTTTGAAGAATCAACCAATGATGCAATGTTAAGAACTTCATTGTTTCTTGCATAATAGCTCTTTTCGGCTCCGTCTGTCATGAGAGTGATTCTTGTTCTCGTTTCACCCTCGGGGTCGATAACCTCGGAAACATCACTTACAAGGGAAATTGCAAGGTCTGACGGAACACCCGCTCCGCCGGGTTTCACCTTGCATACTGCCACTTCGGAGTCGATGTATCTGTCAACCGAGCGGAAGCATTCGAAGGCATAGTTATTGTCATGAACAAAATAGGTTGTTCCCGAAATTCTGTAGTCATCGTCTGTGACACCCTCACCATAAGGAATGAGGAACACCTTTGCCGAAGTGCTGACAGGCACCTGAGCCGAGAACATTCCCACATCTCTCCATGTGAGTTTAAGTTCTGCTCTTGGATTACCATTGGAGTCATAATAAGACGAGAAGTTGCGTGTGAGAGTATCTGCACTTTCGTCTTCTCCTTTTTTGGCAGTGTCGATATAGGATACATTACCGTCTGAATCGCAATCAAAACGGATAAGCTGTTCTTCTATGGCATCAGCTTTTTTTAAGGATGCAAAGGCATCGGAAGCCTCCATTGTTTTGCCGTCAACCTTGACTTTTTCGCCAAGCTTTGCTTCAAGCATTTTTCCTTCAACAGTAAAAATTTTTACCATGTGATAGGCAGAGAGTCCGCCAAGGGTTTTTCCTGCAACAAGATAGCCATACTCACCGCGTACTTCAACATCCTTTGCGGCAATTCGTCCGTCAATGGTGATTCGAAACGCTCCCTCAAGACCGGGAACAATTCCTTCGTTTTTGGAGAACTGCCCGGTGGTTCTGTATTCTTTGCCGTTTATTGTAACGGTGTGGGTACCGTCGGAATTTTTTGAAACTGTGTCTATTTTGCCTATTTCTTCGGTGTTTGAATAATAAGCAACAACGGTTTTTCCGTCCTGACTTCTTGAGAATGAAATAACATCACCCTGAGCAAGTTCGGAAAGAGTCATATCATTGCCGTATTCATCTTTAAAAATAATTGTGTAATCGGGATCGGACATATCCAGAACAAGGTTATTTTCAAATGAATAGTAGTCATAGACCGTGCCTGTTGAAACATCAATACCGGCCATAACACAAGCATCAAAGGTGTTGATTGATGCAACATCATATTTGCCGTCTGAGCCATTGTCGATAAACTTAACAGTGCCGTATTTTCCAAGGAAAATATCGGGTGTAAAGCTTTCGATGACAGCATTGTTATACATTATTCTTGTGCTTAAGGTAAGCGGAATTTTGTATTCCCTATCACCTGCTTCATACAAGATGGTATTGCCGTCAAATTCAATAATTGACTGAGCATCAACAGTTAAGGTTTTTGTGTTTGGGCAAGTGAGTGCCACAACCTCGTTTCCGTCAGCTTTGTAGTAATACTCAGCCTCACAACCCACCATGTCATAGGAATTTGAGGTTAGATCTTTGAAAAGATGGCCGTCAACAAGTATTCTTCCCAAAGGAATATCGGTTGAGGGAAGCATATTAAAGCCTTTTACACCCTGAACCACACCGTTTGAAGTATAGATGCCGTGATAGCGAGAAAGCACTGTTTCACCTTTGATTTTGTTGTAGTTGATGCTTTCGCCTATGGAGGTTATGTCCATAATGTCAATATGAAGTGCATTGTAGAGGAGAATGTGCAGATCGGATGTGGTGATTGAACCATCCAAGCCTGATTTAACACCTTTTAAAAACCCGTTTTCGGATGCAGTGGAAACAAATCCCACCGGATATGCACCTCTGTGATTTGCATAAACTCCGTATCCTGCCATACACACAGCCATTTTTACGGCTTCATTGTAGGTTACATAGTCATTTGGTCTTGCATTTCCGCCCGACAGAAGTCCCAGGTCATAAGCCGACTTCATTGCAGGATAGGCAGGGTTTGAAGAATCCATATCCGAAAAAGGATTCTCACCATTTTGTGAGTCGGATGTTTTCACATTCATCATAGCTACCATAACAGATGCAAGCTCTGCTCTTGTGGTAAACTCGGAAGATTCATCCGAAACAAAGCCAAGCTGACAAAGGAGGTCTGTTTCAAGGCTGATATTAATTTCAACGTCTTTAGCTTCTTCGGCATAAACCGAAGATGTCATTGCAAAAGCCGTGAAAACCAAAACCAACGAAAGGAGAAATGATATTAACTTTTTCATGCTGCACTGCCTCCCATCATTAAGATTCTGTAGATTATAACAGCTGCCTGAGCTCTTGTGGCATTGCCCTTTGGCATAAATGTGCCGTCGCCCATTCCGGTTATAATGCCTTTTTCATTCATAGCATTTACAAACCCGATTGCATAGGCAGAAATGTCATCATCGTCGGCAAAGTTACTGTTGGAATTTTCGGATGCAATACCTGCACTGCGACCCGCCATTACAGCCATGTCTTCCCTTGTTATGTATGAGCCTGCACCAAAGATGCCGTCTCCTACGCCCGAAACAATTTTGTCACGTACAGCCGCACCGACATAGGGAGCAAACCAATCATTTTCACCAACATCTGCAAAATCGGCTTTTGCACCCTCTGTTTCGATGCCCAGAGCAATCACAAGCATTTTCACAAATTCTTCTCTCGTAACAAGATCATTGGGAGCAAAGGTTTTATCGCCCCTGCCGTTTACAATGCCTTTACTTGCAAGATATTCAATTGCATCTTCTGCCCACGAAACACTTTCAAGGTCATTAAAGAGATTTGAAGAGTCAGTAGCGGGAGTCGGATTTATAATCGGGACAGATGGCGTGATGCTTACGCCTGAACCGTAGCCTCCTCCGCCACCACCGCCCGATGAAGGCTTTTTGTCTGCATTTTCTTTCTTTTTGGCTGTTTTGACTGCATCGTCAAATGCTTCTTCAAGGTCTTTGACATTATCAAAGGTTTCGCCTGCAATTTCGTCATTAACCTTATAGGGGTCTTTGAGCTTATTGTAATCTGAAAGGTCAAAGTCAAGCCAACCATTATTTTCTTTTATAATTTTTGCAACATTAACGCTGTTTGTTACATTTGCAATTGCAACCAAAACGGTGCTTTCGGCAAATGCATCTTTAACATCTTTAACATTTTGACATTTAAAATCGGTGTCGATTTTAGCAAATATTTCGCCTTTTAAAGCTTCTTTTAAACCGTCAAAGGTTTCATAAGAGTCGTGGTTTTCAATGTTAATGTAATCTGCATATTTTTCAAAATAAGATTTGACTTCGTCATTGCCATCGGCACGATTTATGCACTGAGGAACAAGGGATGCATAGTAGCTTTTGGTAAATTCGCCCACATTATCAAAGGAATCATCCGAAAGCTCTGCCCTCTTTGAGAACATTTCAGCGGAAAAACCGTCAAGTTCATCCTCAAGAAGGAGCAAATCGGAAATGTCCACAGCGAGAATGTCGGCATTTTCGCATATAATTGCTTTCCAGTCGGGAGCATCAACATTGAGAAGTGCAAGTACACCGTCAACAATTTCTTTGGCATAGAGCTTGAATGCGTTTTCTGTTGTAATGCATCCCGAATTGTCATTTATCATCACAGAAAAACTTCCGTTTGCACCGGGAAGGTGAATTGCGAATCCGTCTGAAGGTGAGTTTTCGTCAAATTCTTTGATATATGCCGCATTTGAAATATCGGCATCAAAATCATCCTTGGTTTTTCCCGGTTTAAGCACTACAAGCCGCACAGGAGCAGAACCAATTCCCGCACCTTTAATTGTGACCGATGATGCATCGGGATCTGTTTCAAATTTCAATGATGAAGCATCGGAGTCTTTAAAGCTATCGGGCTGTGTGCCGAAGCTTACCTTTTGTCCGAGAGTGTTCATTGTTGCCAGTCCGTCCCACAGATAGCTTTCAACATAGCTTCCCTCGGGTGCTTCAACACTTACAGATGCCACAGCTTCGGATTCGTTTGCATAAAGCTTTTCGCACACTGCACCGGTCATGGTGTTGTTTTCATCATAAACCGTGAGAATGAGAACCGCATCAAAGTCGGTTGCGGCATTAACCTTAACCGAAACGTCGGCTTTGGCAAAACCGTCTTTCACATCAAGTGAAATATCGGAGATTTCCCACATGGGAACGGTTTTTATTTCAAGAGTCTTATCGAGAGTGTTTCCGAAAATGTCTTCAATGTCTGTTATTTCAAGAGCATATTCTGTATCGAAGTCCAAAAGGGAGGATGTGGGAATTGAAAGCTCGGTATCGCTCAAAATAACTGAGCCTTCAAGTGCAGAGCCGTCTATGGAAACTGAAGGAATGTCTTTTAATGGGTTTGAAAATCTTACCACAAGGTCATATTCGGGATATATCTCGCCCGATACATTGAGCTTTGAAACGGGAGAAGCGTTTAACTTTTGAACCGAATATACGCCAAGGTTATCAAGATATGACACGGATGAAGCATCGGAGCCTGAAGCATAGAAACCGAATGCACCGTACGGAACAGTTACATTTGAAATGTCTGCTTCGCAGTCGATATTCAAAGATTCACAAGTGACTTTGACTCTTGCACTTTTTGTGACAGAATCTGCAATCACGCTCACCTTGATGGATTCGTTTTCGTCATAGAATCCAACCTCCATGCCGTCTACGGTTATTCTGCCGTCATTTTCAAAAACGAGAATGGGGTTTTCCGAACCGAGACCCACACTGCGTTTGGCATTTGTGTCTGCAAAGGTCACCTCGGCATCAAAGCAGAACTTTCCGCCCAGAGAAGTTGGAAATTTGTATTCGATGCCTGCAGATGTTGAGCCCGAAGATGAGAGAGCAAGCATTTTTTCGCCTTCTGCTTCGTAGGATGTCAAAGTGTTTTGACCAACCTTTCCCCCAACAAAGGAAAAGCCTTCGGGAGCTGTTTGTCCGTCAGCGGATGACACAAATTCGGAAAAACCGTCAGTTTCACAAATGGGATAATACACTTCGTCAATTTCGCGGATTCCCATGTTATCCCAGTAAGAACTTGCAGGGGCGAGATTTGCTTTGCCCTGATAGTAGCCTGAGCCATGGTGAACATAAATAGCTGTCATATATTGGGGTTTGTTGCCGTCTGAACCGTATACGTTGTTGGTATATATATCATAATAAGCAGTCATTGATGCGACAACATTGCCGTTTTGGATAAGCTGTGCCTTTGCAAGCTTGGTGTCGATGTTATAAAATACTTTTATATCATACCATTTTCCGGTTTCGACTATGTATTTTGTATCTTTGTTTAAAAGATAAAGAGCTCCGTTTTTTTCACGGATCTGCATAAATGAGTTGCCGTAGTGATAGCAATCATACACACCGAAAAATCTTCTTTGATTGTAGTCATTGAGACAAAAAGAAGTGTACATTTCGATGCTTTCGGCAAACATATCTTTGGGAAGCCCCATACCGAAGCCTACGCCGCCGTCTTTTGTGGCACGGAGATTAACGCAGGTGTTACCTGCGCCAAGGTCTTTGGCAAAAACACCGCTGTAGGGGGTTTTGTCATCAACGTAGGCTGTGGCACTTGGAAGTCCAAAGCCTGCGGGTGCGGTTTTGCCGTTTGCCGCACCTTTAAAATCGTTAAAATCAAAAAAGTAACTGTCTTTTGCTTCATCGGATGCAAATGAAATTGTTGCCGGAGCAAGCATTGACACGATGATAGAAAGGCAAAGACAGAATATTTTTATTTTTTTCATAAAACTTACTCCTTAACATAGGGATTTAGGAATTAAAATAGGAGTTTATCGGGGAGATGAGATTGGGCTGAAGCGAAAGCCGCCCCTGCCTAAGGGGAGGTGGATTTGCCGTTAGGCAAAGACGGAGGGGTACGAAACGCAGGAATATCAATGGTTTCAATAATACCCCTCAGTCAGTTTCGCTACGCTCACTGCCAGCTCCCCTT
>JAFQHQ010000102.1 GCA_017397885.1 Clostridia bacterium
CCCAAAAGCGATACCTTAGTCATGGTCATTACCTTTGCTCTCACCGTTGTGTTTGATTTGGTGATCGCAATCGAGGTCGGCATGATTTTGGCAGCCGCACTGTTTATAAAGCGCATGAGCAAGGAAACAAACGTAACCGTATGGAAAGACAACGAATCAACCAACGATACCGAAAGCATTGAGCTTCGCACAGTACCCGAGCACGTTCAGGTTTACGATATCAGCGGCCCGCTTTTTTTCGGCGCCGCAGACAAATTACTTGAAATCAAGCCGCACACAACCGCACGCTGCCTGATTTTGAGAATGCGCGCCGTTCCCGCCCTGGATGCAACGGCGATGAATACGCTGGAAGAAATCCTCAAAAATTGCAAAAAGCAAAATATTTGTTTGATTCTTTCGCACGTAAACGAACAGCCCTTGTCTGTTATGAAAAAATCCGGGTTCTACGAGGCAGTCGGTGCCGACTATTTCTGCGCACACATCGACGAAGCTTTGTCTCTGGCAAAAACTATCTGAAGATGAATTATTTTCTTATCATAAAGAGGCCGTTTCCGAACACAATAGTTCTCGGAGGCGCTTTTTATGAAATCAAAAGAAAAGTCGGACGTTGTTCCCTACTACGCAACCTTACCGATGCTTCAACCGGAGAAAAAAACCAAAGAAGCAAAGGTGACGGTTCCGAGCGACCAAGACGTCCTGCAAACACGTCGATGGAGTGAAGAGCTTAAACTCTGAAACCTAAGGGCCCGAAATCGGGCCCTTAATTTTTTTGAAATTTATTTACACAAAGTCGATTTTCTATGATATAATATCATCATATTGTAAATTTCGGAGGAATTACCATGGCCAAAAAAGAGAAAAAACAGCCTAAAATGACTAAAATCGAGCTCGCAGATGCTTTTGTGCCCATTTTCTGTATCACGTGGGTCTTGGCATTCGGGTATATTGCGATCTTTACCGAAAGTTCCCTGCTGACCCATATAGCGGTTACACCCATTTTCTTTCTTTATTCTTTGTATTTGGTGTTCAGTGCCGTGTTTTGCTATAAAGAGCTTGAAATTCTGAAGGCTTGGGGTAAAGATACATACGAAGTTGAAAAGCGATACAGAAAGAAAGCCCCAAAGCTGGAGAAGGGCAAACTCATTGCTGCCGGATGTATCTTTGTGGCCGGTGTGTTGCTTTGCATTTTCATTTAACAAACGAGAACCCGCTTCTATACCGGAAGCGGGTTCTTTCTTATAACCAAAAACCAATTTTCTAAAATAATTGAAAAGCAAAAACCACAAATAAAACAATAAAAAGCAAGCATATCAAAACCATGCCACATAAAGACTCTTTGGTTTTCGTTTTGCGCTTCATCATTATGTGGATTTCTGTCAGAAAATATGCAATTAGTTCTGAGAGACAAAACAATATAGGTAACAAGTTAATCAATTTCTCATTTAATGTATCTACAACCCACTTGATTTGTCCTCTTTTTCCAAATCTGGCGACATATTCTTCACAAGGTATATCGGGCAAAATAAACATTGATATCAATGCAAGCACAAGTATCGCAAACAATAAATAAAAAATCAAACTAAATATTGAGATTCTGTTACGGTCGTTTACTTTAACATATTCATTTCGCTTTGGAATCAAACAACGGACCCAGAACTTGCTATTCAAAGAAATGTATTTCAATTTTGAATTTTCCCTAAAAGGCGCCAAGCCTCTTATTAATAATAATGAAATTGATGAAAGCAACACCATAACAATTAAAGAAAGTGGATTCATATGATCACCGCCTTGGGTGTATTATAGCATAAAAGTGGCAACAAATCAATGCGGAGCATTGTATATCATCAATTCCGCAAGGAATTGCATATCATCAACTTCGTTAGAGGTTGTATATCATCAACGGTGTGACCGTATATAAATCTGATTCTAAAACAGCATATTTTCAAAAATGAAGAATCCCAAAAGCATTCATGTTAATCGCCCACTTTCTGATTCCTGCCACGCCATTATTGTAAAATCCCTCGTTCCACAGAACGAGGGATTCAAATTATCTAGAAATGCAAGTGCGCAGCGGAATTTACCGCAGCAAGGCCCGAAAGTCTTCTCTGGATCTAAGGGGCGCAAAGATCTCCAGCTTTATAAGTCTGTGTTTTAACTGCTCCGGAATCGATTTGTTGGTATCGTCTACGCCTGTGATCATATACGGCAGCATATTGTCATTGGGAAGGTTTACTGTCAATCCGTCCAGCACACCGCCGAC
>JAFQHQ010000011.1 GCA_017397885.1 Clostridia bacterium
TACTCAAGATTTTCATTCTTGCAAGGGGGGCTCGATTCCCCCACGGACTACTAATAAGAAAAATAATAAAGAACAATTTAAAGATTAGTCGAGATGGCAAATCACAAATCATCAATCAAGAGAATCAGACAAGAAGAAAAGAGAAGACTTCACAACAGATACTATGCAAAGACTATGCGTAACGCTGTGAAGAAGCTCCGTAACACTAACGACAAGGCAGAAGCTGCTGCTATGTTCCCAAGTGTACAGAAGATGTTGGACAAGTTGGCAAAGCGTAACCTCATCCACAAGAACAAGGCTTCTAACTTGAAGTCAAAATTGGCTGCTCACATCAGCAAGCTCGCTTAATTCCACAAGAGTTAAGTCAACGATAAACAAGGTCGAACCTCAAAAAGGTTTGGCCTTTTGTCGTTTTTATCAACGATTTATTTGCAGGATTAAAAAGTTTTTTTTTAGATTTGTCGTGTAAAACTATAAAACTAACAAATTATGAAAGCAATCAAATTAATCGCAACAATCGTGTTTGCAAGTGCTGTTTTCTATCAAACACAGCAAAAGCAAGAATCAGCCACCAACATCAGTTTGAACGAAGTAGAAGCTCTCGCCCAATCAGAAAGTGGGGGAGAAAAGATTTACGATTACACCATTTGGGATGACCAACCTTGTAAAGTTCTAATTGGCAACACCATTGTGCCAGGAAAAAAAGTTTCATGTTGGCCTGGTAACACATATACAGATTGCGCAGATTGCAAAATTTAACCAGAAAAGCAAATGTTAAAACGGATTCTTTTTCTAAATTGTTTGATATATTTCTTTTCCTGTTGCCACCCAACAGGAAAAGAAAATATTTATGTGGGGAACACAATTAATGTATCTGAGCCTTTAAACATCCCGATAGAAAAATTCATCGAAAGCTATGACACCATTCGAATTGAGACATCTGACCGCTCTTTATTGTCTGGCGTACAACAAGCCCGAATGATGAACGACAAATTATATATTGCGGACAGAACTGGCGCATTCGTTTTCATCTATTCATTAGATGGTAAATACCTGTCAAAGATTTGCAATCAAGGTCAAGGCCCAAACGAGTATTTAAGGATTGCAAAATTTGAAGTTGACCCAATCAACAACAGATTATTTGTCACTGATGCTTTTTCTAGAAAGCTATTCGAATACGACGAGTATGGGAATCTACGAACAATTACAAAATTAGACTTCTTCCCCTTGCATTTTGCATCCGACAAATCGAGCAGATTCATTCACCTCAATTCCGGCCCCCGAATGTATGACCTCCAAAAGAAAAACATGAATTTTCCACACAATGTGTCAATTGTGAACAGAGAAGGAAGTATCATTCAGAGTTTTTTGGAAGACGAGACTCCCGACCGAATAGATATAACATATAGTGTAGCACCAAGCTACACGAAAAAAGGAGAACTTCTTTATATGCCTGTTTTGTCGGACATAATATATCGCATCAGTGAAGACCAAGCCATCCCTGAATATCTATTGATATCAGATTGCAAAAACATCTTAGGGAGCAAGGAAAAGGAAGATATATTCTACACCTTTGAAAGCAATAATGTTGCCGATTACGAAAAAGACGGATATTTGATTTCTTTCGGAAGTTTCTTGAAGTCAGACAGCTTGATGACGTTTAGCTTTGGACTGGAAAACAAATGGCGCACTTTCTATTCCCTACAAAACAAGAAGTCGTTCACCATCAGGCCCAACAGTATGTCCGGAAATAAGGGGCTATGTGAAATTTTCTCGAATTTCCCCCAATTTGTTGAAGGTAACACTTTTTACATCGCCGTTGAACCTGATCAAATTTCATACGCACTCCCTTTGTTGCCCGAGGGAAAACTGAAAACCTTCTTCGAAAGCTTTACGGAGGACGACAACCCTTGCATCATCGCCTATCGCATAAACAAAAAGTTATTCGACGTAGAAAAATAACATTTTTATCGTCTTTCCCTCTTTATGTCATTCTTTTTTCGTATCTTTGAACACTAAATCAAGACAACGAAAAAAGATGACTCAAGAGGAAAAGATGAACGGCGGACAGGAATATTCCGCCAGTAACATTCAGGTATTAGAAGGATTGGAA
>JAFQHQ010000103.1 GCA_017397885.1 Clostridia bacterium
AACTGCCTCAATTGCAGTATTTGTGCTTGATTGAGAGTTTATCATTTAACAATCCCTCAGTCACTTCGTGACAGCTCCCTTTACACAAGGGAGCCTTTCGCACTTGTGTTAAACTCACTGATAAATTTCAATTTATTCAATTCATCAAATATATTGCAAAATTCAAAATTCCTGCAAAAACAACCCACAAAAGATACGGAATTTGCAAATAACCAAGCCACTTTTTAACAGTTGAAAATTGTCTGATCATGACAAATATAACCCCGGCAAGGAGCACAAGCCAGATGAAGGCAAACAAAAATGCGCGAAAATTAAAAAAAACGATGCTCCACAAAAAATTCATACCAAGATTCACGGCGTATGTGGTAAGAAGATTCGCACGACGTTCTCTGTCTTTTTTCAAGGCATCATAAATACCCCCGCTGCTTATGCCCATAAGCACGTAAAGCACCGGCCATACTATTGCAAAAACAATTGACGGTGGTGCAAATGACGGCATATTAATCTCGGAATAAATATCCATGTTGTCTTTTGTCAGAAGAGCCGAAAGACCGCCAACAGCAAGTGCTATCAACACGGACACAATGTAAGATTTATACTTTTTAAGCATAGTTAGTCACCTCTATTCTATATTATTCAAAAAATACAAATATATTCGGTCATATGTCATGAAGCCGCTGTCAGTCTTTATGCCGTCTTTGGCGGTAATGCCGGCATTGCACTCGGAAACCTTGTCGGAGTGAAAAAATGTATTGACAAACTTCGTTCGATAATATATAATATTAGCAAATAAAGGGAGTAGCCAACGCAAATAGCGTTTACACTGTCGTCAATACGATTTTACTTTGAAAATCCGGCTTGTAAGTAATCGGCGAGACTTTACTGTATGTTTGCCATGCAGTAAAGTCTCTTTTTTTTGCAATCAAAGCACTACAAACAGCTATTCCTGAAAATGGAGGTTATATTTTTATGGAAATTGCACTTCAATTCTTAATTCTTGTGGCAGGCTTTGTTCTGCTTGTCAAAGGTGCCGACTGGTTTGTGGACGGCAGTGCATCAATTGCCGCAAAATTCGGCATTCCCCAGCTTATCATAGGTCTCACAATCGTTGCCATGGGCACAAGTGCACCGGAGGCCGCAGTAAGTATTTCCTCTGCCCTTTCGGGAAATACCGGAATTACAATCGGCAACATTTTGGGAAGTAACATTTTAAATGTTCTCATCATCCTCGGTATTTCGGCGGTCATTGTCTCAATTGCCGTTGCAAAGCAGTGCCTTTTTATTGACACACCCTTTGTGATTGGTATTTCTGTTTTGCTCCTCATCCTCGGTCTTGACGGAAACATTACTTTTGTTGATGCTCTTATTTTGCTTGTTGTATTTGTGCTTTATATGACCTATCTGTTCATATCGGCAAAAAAGAACAAAAGCAACGGCGACGAAATCAAGGTCATGTCGGTTCCGAAATCTATAATATTTGCACTTTTGGGACTTGCCATGATAGTTTTCGGAAGTAACATAACCGTTGATTCGGCAAGCTTTATTGCAAAGGAATTTGGTCTGAGCGACAGTTTTATAGGACTTACAATTGTGGCACTGGGCACATCACTTCCCGAACTTTTCACATCGGTCATGGCGGCAAGGAAAGGCAATGCCGACATTGCAATCGGAAACATTGTGGGAAGTAACATCTTTAACATTCTTTTTGTTGTGGGTCTGTCGGGAGTTATTACCACAGTTCCCTTTGAACCCAAGTTTATTATTGACACAGCTGTTGCAATCGGTGCATCGGTTTTGCTGTTCCTGCTTTGTCTCAAGAGCAAAAAACTCACAAGAATAAGCGGTGCGATAATGCTTATGGGCTATGCCGGATACTTTGCATATCTGGTTTCAAACATCTGATAAAATTATTAAACAGCCGGATTTCCAACTACGGATAATCCGGCTGTTGTTGTATTCGTAAATTTTCAGGCAGATATATTGTATATTGTGCCGAAAAAACATAGGTTAATTGACAAAAAAACCTTTTTTTGATATTCTTTAATAAGAATAGTTTTTAAAACCAAAATAAGGGTGGCGGGTTCGTCACCCTTGTTTACGGGAAATACTTAGGAGGAATAAAAATGAAACTTGTTTACAACGTAAACGACAAGCCAAAATTTGGGCAAATGCTTATTTTTGCATTTCAGCAATTGCTTGCAATTCTGGCGGCAACAATCGCAGTACCATCCATAATAGGAAACGGAATGTCACAATCTGCAGCTCTTTTTGGCGCAGGTGCAGGAACAATTATCTATCTTCTTTTCACCAAATTCAGAAGCCCTGTATTCCTTGGTTCATCTTTTGCATTCATAGGCTCTATGTTTGCGGCATTTGGCGGTGCGGCTTCGGCTGAGCTCGGATATCTCGGCATTTTATTAGGTGCCGTATTTGCAGGTCTTATATATGTTATCATAGCACTTGTTGTTAAAATTGCCGGTGTAAACTGGATAAGCAAGCTCATGCCTGCTGTTGTCATAGGACCAACCGTTGCAATCATCGGTCTTTCTCTTGCAGGAAACGCTGTTGGCGATGTTTTGAAATATGCCGCATATGACGCTGCAAATTCAGCCTATGTTATGAATGCTCACGGCTGGGTTGGATTCATCTGTGCCGTTGTAACAGTTCTCTTCGTAATCATTTCATCGGTATACGGCAAAAAGTTCACCAAACTCATTCCCTTTATCATTGGTATTCTTGCAGGCTACCTTGTAGCAACAATATTCACTCTTATCGGAAGAAGCACCGGTAATGAAGCTTTGATGGTAATTGATTTTAGCATTTTCGAAAACATGCAGTGGTATCCTGATTTCACATTCCTGAAAGCATTCAAAGGCTTTGACGCTATCACCGGCGAATACATTGCAACCGTTGCAGTTGCCTACATTCCTGTTGCTTTTGTTGTTTTGCAGAGCACATTGCCGATCACAAAAACCTTTCTTCCATCATCGAAAAAGATTTGCTTGAAGACCCCGGTCTTCACAGAACTCTCCTTGGTGACGGCGTTGGTTCAATTGTCGGTGCAATCTTTGGCGGATGTCCCAACACCACATACGGCGAATCGGTTGGATGCGTTGCAATAACCAAAAACGCTTCTATAGTTACCATTTTGACAACCGCAATAATCGCAATTATCGCATCGTTTATTGCTCCCTTCGTAACATTCCTTGCTACAATTCCTGCTCCCGTTATGGGCGGTGTGTGCATCACTCTCTACGGATTTATCGCCGTATCGGGTCTCAAGATGTTGCAGGGCGTTGACCTTAACAACAACAAAAATCTCTTTGTAGCATCCGTAATTCTTATCACAGGTATCGGCGGAATGTCACTCCAGCTCGGTCAAGTTAAGATTACAACCATTGCATGCGCACTTATTCTCGGCATTTTGGTAAATCTGCTTGTTTCAAAAGCTAAAGAACAATAAAAAATTTTCAGGAGATGATTTTATGGGTAAAGTTACAGTCTTTGACCACCCGCTTATTCAACACAAAACAACCATAATGCGTCAGAAAGAAACTTCAAACAAGGAGTTTCGCGAATCTGTTGAAGAAATCACCATGCTCATGTGCTATGAGGCACTGAGGGATCTTCCTCTCACAGAAATCGAAATTGAAACCCCTATCTGCAAAACAAAGCAAAATGTTATTGCAGGCAAAAAGCTGGCTGTTGTTCCCATACTTCGTGCAGGGCTGGGAATGGTTAACGGACTTCTGAATCTTGTTCCGTCGGCAAAGGTGGGACACATCGGAATGTACCGTGATGAGGAAACTCTCATACCCCACGAATATTATTGCAAGTTGCCGCCCGACATTGATGACAGACTCATTGTTGTGGTAGACCCAATGCTTGCAACCGGAGGCTCGGCAATAGATGCCATAGGTCAGATAAAATCTTATGGCGGAAAACACATAAAATTCCTTTGCCTCATTGCCGCCCCCGAAGGCATTGAAGCCCTCTCCGAAGCTCATCCCGATGTGGAAATATACTGTGCAAACGTTGATGAATGTCTCAACGAACACGGCTACATCATCCCCGGTCTCGGAGATGCAGGAGACAGAATTTTCGGAACCAAATAAGTTATTCACAAATATTTTAAAAAAACAATATGGGAATGTAAATTAATTTGCTGAATTTGCTGAATTAATTTACATTCCCTATGTTTTTGGACATTTATTCACGCAAAAAAGGAGCTTATTTCAGCTCCTTTTATTTGTTATTATTTTTTTACAATTTCATCGGAATCGAGGATTATTGTAACAGGTCCGTCGTTCAAAAGTTCAACTGCCATATCTGCTCCAAAAATTCCCGTCTGAACCTTTTTACCCATTTTCTGCTCGCAAATTTCTACAAACTTTTCATAAAGTCTGTTTGCCTCGTCGGGCTTTTTCGCAAACACAAACGATGGTCTTCTGCCCTTTTTGCAATCGGCATAAAGCGTAAACTGCGATACAGCCAAAAGCTCACCGTCAACATCACCAAGGGAAAGGTTCATTTTTTCGTCACTGTCCTCAAACACCCTCAAGCCAACCATTTTGTCTGCCATGGGGTCAAGGAGCGAATCGTCATCGGTTTCGCAAAATCCCACAAGTGCCAAAAAGCCCTGCCCGATTTTTCCGGTTATTTCACCATCAACGGTTACCGATGCCCTTTTTACTCTTTGAATTACAATTCTCATGCGTTTTTACCCTGGATATCTTTTTTCTTGGTGTTTTTGATTTTGGTGTATCTGATGGAGTGAACCACAATTGCATATACGCAATAAAGCACATTCACACCCCAAAGCCCATACAAAACATAATTATTTTGCAAATAAGGCTGAAGAACCTTACCGAGAGCGTTTGGAACCTGAATATCGCCGGCATCCCTATAAAGGAAAGGTATTCCTACCGGGCCCTCTTTGAGAATGTGATAGCCAAGAGCAAGGATAAGAGTGAACACCGTGTATTCAAAAAGATAGAACTTCTTTTTCCAAATTGCAACTGCAGCCGTACCTACCGAAGCCACAAGAAGCACAATTCGAAGCACTGCCAAAAGCGGTTGCCCAACATCTAAATATCTTACAGTTACTGCGTTCTGAACATAAAGCATAATCAAAAAAGACACTATAGCAACAGAAACAGACACAAGAGTAATATTCGATTCTTTTTCAAGCATCTTAGACCTTGTTGCAATTGCCTCTTTCTGTTCACTGCTCATGGGTTTTTTGGTTTTATTTTTCATTATAAATAACTCCGTTTCCGATGCAAAAATACATCTCGTTTGTCATATTACCAATCTCCAAGTTCATACATAACCACACTCAAAGCCGCAAGGGGTGCTGTTTCGGTTCTCATGATGCGCGGTCCCATAGAAACCACCGAAAAACCATTTTCACGGGCAAGTTCTACCTCTGCCGGATCAAAACCACCCTCCGGACCTATGAATATGCATATGCTTTTGGGATTTGTTGCTTCTTTAAGCACAGCTTTGATGCTGCAAACTTCTTCTCCCTCATAAGGCAAAAGTTTAAGGTCATAACTTTTTGCGGCAAGCTCCACCGCATCTTTGAAGGACATTACTTCGTCAACAGAAGCAACTTTTGCCCTGGCACTTTGCTTTGAAGCTTCCAGTGCAATTTTTTGAAGGCGCTGTTTTTTCTTGCCTTTATCCTTAATCAGAGCAACACTGCGTTTCATGGCAACCGGAACAATTTTCACTGCCCCGAGTTCAACACATTTCTGAACAACGGTATCGAGCTTGTCCCCTTTTGGAACGCCCTGAAAAACAGCCACCTCAACGGGAGGTTCGGAATTGGATTTTTTGCGTGACAAAATCCACGCCCGCACTTCATCCTTTGATATTGACGAAACAGAGCAAAGGCAATCATTGCCGAGACTGTCGCAAACAGTAATTTCGTCATCCTCTTTAAGACGAAGAACCTTTGAAATATGAGCAACATCATCGCCCGTAATCAAAATTTCTTCAAGCCCGTCTGACGGATAATCAACAAAGAATCTGTGCAATCTTTTCACCTCTCATATGCCGTGCATAAAAGCCCGACATCTTATTATATCAATTAATGCTATGTTTAGTCAAGCCTTTTTTTAAAATTGTGTCCGAATTTGCCGAATAATCACATTTTGCATGTCATTGCATTCCATCCGCCGCCGCATGACTTGTGACAGGGAGTAATATTTTCTTTGTCCATTGCCGAAAGTACATCTTCGAGTCTTTCGTCAATTATTCCCGAACAAACAAATGTTCCTCCGGCTTTAATGAGCTTTTTCACAATGGGCAAAAGAGCAATTATCACATCGGCAACAATATTTGCCGCAATAACATCATATTTTCTCACCGAAAGTTTTTCGAAAAGAGCCTTGTCCGAAATTATGTCACCGGAGTATACATGATATTTTGAAGTGTCAACACTGTTTAGTTCGGCATTTTCCATTGCAACCTTTTCGCATGCAGGGTCAATGTCAACCGCCCACGCCTCTTTTGCACCAAGAAGCAGCGAAATAACCGAAAGTATGCCGCTTCCGCATCCGATGTCCAAGAGATTGGTATCTTCGTCAACACATTTTTCAAGCTCTTCAATACAAAGCTTTGTGGTGTGGTGAGTTCCTGTTCCGAAGGTCATTCCGGGATTAACGGTGAAAACCGTTCTGTCTGTTTCACCGCCCAAAGGTTCCCACTGGGGCTGAATGAGAATTTTTTCTCCAACCGGAATCGGATGAAAATACTGTTTCCAGTTGTTTGCCCAATCCTCTTCATTTATTCCCTCGGTGGAAACTGCAAGTCTTCCGAGATCACCGTCTGTATCTTTTTCTCTCAAAATCATGAGAGCATTATTTATTTCATCAAGCTTTGATGTAAGGTCGTCATTGTTTTCAAGATAAACCTTTACCCTTGTTTCCTTCTCTTTTTCTTTAAGCAAATCGTCATCAACATAATCCCAGTATTTTTTGTTTTCTTCGAGAAAATCTTTAAAATCCTGTTCATCTTCAATTTCAACCCCGTCAATACCGAGACTTGAGAGCATGTTGCATACGGTGTCAATTCCCCATGACGATGTATATATGCTTACAATCATCCATTCCATGACCGTTCACTTCCTCTTTTCATTATAATACATATTTTACCACAAAATCATTCCCGGGGCAAGTGTATTTTAAAGAGTCACCTAATTTTTATAATTCTCTTTACATTTTTTTCTTTTTGATGTATAATAATATTATTATATCATTAAAATAACAATGAAATGCAGGAGGACAATACCATGAAATTCATCACTGTTGAAAACTACGATAAACTCAGCCGTATAAGCGCAAACATTATTGCAGCTCAAATTATCTCCAAACCAAACTCAATTCTCGGGCTTGCAACAGGCTCATCACCTGTGGGCACATACAAAAAACTCATTGAATATAACAAAAACGGCGATATAGATTTTTCAAATATTACATCCGTAAATCTTGACGAATATGTGGGTCTTGACGGCACAAACGACCAGAGCTACCGCTATTTCATGAACGACAATCTTTTTTCTCATGTAAACATTGACATTTCAAAAACCAATGTTCCGAACGGTTGTGCCGAAAATCCGGAAAAAGAATGCGCAAACTATGACAAGCTTATTGAAGAGCTCGGCGGAATTGATCTCCAGCTTCTCGGCATCGGTCTTGACGGTCACATCGGCTTCAACGAACCCGACAACTGTTTCACAAAAGAAACTCACATGGTTACTCTCGACCCATCCACAATTGAAGCTAATGCACGTTTCTTTGCTTCCAAAGATGACGTTCCCACAAAAGCGCTCACCATGGGTATGGGCGGAATTATGGGTGCGAAAAAAGTTCTTCTTATTGCAAACGGCAAAAACAAAAAAGAAATTCTGGAAAAAGCCTTCTACGGACCCATCACTCCCGAAGTTCCGGCATCAATCCTTCAGCTTCATCCCGACGTTACCGTTGTGTACAGCGAAAATTAATTAAACAAATTCATCACAAAAAGTAAATATAAAAAATTCAAAAATGCTCACCCGCAAATTAAATGGGTGAGCATCTTTTTATTATTTTATTTTCTCTGCTTCAGAGAGCATGTTTTCAATAAATATTCCATACCCGCGAGGGTTGTCAATATGTAACAACAAATTAAGCAAAATAACAGTTCTTGCTGCATTTTTCCTTAAATGCCGAACAACGCTTTTGCATTTCTTCGTTTGTTTGCGTCTTTTCGGCAAATTCGGTGTATTCTTTGCCTGCAATATCGTATTTTGACTCGGCAAGGTTGTTGTATTTCAATAATTCAATCTCTTTTATACCTTTTCCGAAGGTTTTAATGATTTGGGCAAAAGCATCAATATCATCGTCCGAGTCGTTCACTCCGGGTATAACAGGAATTCGCAGAATAATATTACTGTGTATGTTTGATAATTTTGTGATATTTTCGATTATCAGTTTGTTATCCTGACCTGTAAATTTGCGATGTTTTTCGGGATCGGGAATTTTCAAATCAGCAAAGAACAAGTCTGTAAAGGGTAACACCTCTTCAACATTTTTCCAAGGAACGAAAAAAGCACTTTCAACTGTTGTGTGAATGTTTTTGTCCTTGCACATTTTGGCAATTTCTTTTACAAATTGAGAATGGAGCAAACATTCTCCGCCCGAAAAGGTTACTCCGCCGCCTGATGATGTGTAGTAGTGTTGGTCTTTTTTTATTTCTTCAAAAAGTTCCGTGACAGTCTTTTCTTCACCGCACAGACTAAGTGCCAGTGACGGACAGGCATCCGAACATTTTCCGCAGGCAGTACAATTTTCGCGCAAAAACAGCATATCGCTTCCTTGTATCTGGTGACACTCGGGACAAAGCTCAACGCATTTTCCGCAGTGAATGCATTTTGACTTAATATATAAAATTTGTTTTTGCGGGGACAAAGTTTCCGGATTGTGGCACCATTTGCAACTGAGACCACACCCTTTGAAATATACAACTGTTCTCACTCCTGGTCCGTCATGGAGAGAGCCTCTTGATATATTTGTAATTGTTGCACTTACAGACATGAATGTTTTGTCCTTCCGATAATGTGATTTTGCAGCTCCGGCGAAAGCAGATTGAATTTCTGACTGAAACCCGAAACTCTTACTGCAAGATTGTTATATTTTTCAGGGTATTTTTGCGCATCAATCAGTGTGTCTGCATCAATGGTATTAAATTGTACATTTTCAAGTCCCTTTTCACTGCTTGCAAGGAGAATGTCTGCAAGCAAAGGGATATTTCTGTCTGTAAACAGCTTTGGGTCAACCTCAACAATTGCCGAAGTTGTACCGGGTGTACGTTTTGTCGGTAATTTGGCGATAGAATTAAGCAAAGATGTAAGACCGTTAAAATCACGTCCCTGCATCGGAGATACACTGTAGGCTATAATTTCTCCTTTGCGTCTTCCGTCGGGAGATGCGGCACTTTCGCATCCGTGATCAACCATCCAAAGGAAGGTAAAGGGTTGTGCATGGAAGGAAAGCCCGTATTTTTCGGACAATTCTTCAAGATAATCGCAAGCAACATTTACGATATCAACTGCAATTGAGTCTACACTTTCAATATCGTTACCAAACTTTGCGGCTTTGTTTATAAACTCAAGTCTAACACTTTCATCAGGATAATTGTTGACTAAAATTTCCTTTATTTCCTCTAAGGAGTATTTCTTTTGTTTATACACAAACTCATGTATAACCTCAAGTGAATCTGCAAGGTTTGGTATTCCTCCAAGCATAATCTGGTAGTAGTCATACTTTGCACCTGCATCGTTAAAGTCTCTTCCGGTTTCGATACAACCTTCCGTCAAAAGCGATTTGTAGGGTCTGGGGCTGTTAATGACAGAGCATTCTGTATGTTTTTTCACACCGGAGCAGGTTAAATCAAGAATATGAGAAATCTGTTTTTTAACAGCATCATAAAATTTATTGTAAGTATCCAGCTTGTCAAGCTCGCCTGTTTCAACACCTGTCTTAAAATCGGGATGCATCATACTGTTGCCGTTACACAGCACATATTCAATTGCTTTCAGCAGGTTGGTTTCACCTGTTACTGCGTGAGGGTTGGATTTTCCTGGGATAACGGTTTCGACGCATCCAATTTGTGTGTAGTCGTGTGCATCTTCTATAGAGATTCCCTTACTTGTAAGAGCAGGTATCATCACGTCGTCATTAAAGAAAAACGGAACGCCCTTTTGCACGTGTCCAACTACTTCAAGAGAGCGCTTTATAAATTCTTTTTCGGTATTTTCAGAATATCGTACAGACATACAGCGAATGAAGTCAAGCTGTTCCGTTGCATCGAGCATCATATAGGAAAGTTCATTAACCTGACTGCTTCCGTCGGTGGAAGTGCCTCCCACACAAGATTGCTGAACGTCATAATTTCGATACAGCTTAATCCACAGGCAGCAAATCAGTTCAAAGGCATCTTCTTTTGTCAGAATACCTTTTTCAATATCCGCTTTATAATAAGGATAAAGTATCTGATCTAATCTTCCGAGAGAATTGGCATTAATAGAGTCTTCCCATGTGTTGATAATATGTGCAAACCACAAGGATTGTACTGCTTCTCTGAAACTTGCAGCCGGATTTTCGGGAACGTTTTCGCACGCAGCTATAATATAATCCAAATCATCCTTAAGATAACGCTCATTGCCGGAGGCTTTGATTTTTTTTGCTTCTTCTGCGTATTTTTTGCCCATTTCACAGGCTGCAACGCAAATGCTCTTCATCGAAGAATAAATTGAATTTGTTCCGTTTTTGTTTTCATATTTTGTAATTTCATCAAGCAATCCTCTGAAGCCGAGTTTCAATACTTTTTCATAATTGAGAACACTGTGATTGGCATCTATACATCTTCCGATAGCCGCCCATTCTGAGTTTGAATCCTGTTCTTCTTTTGTGATTTCGGGAAAAATCTTTTTTAATAATTGGGGTTTTTCCTCAACATATTTGAAATATGTATCAATGTCGTTATCGCTGATACCGTTTAGCTTTGCTAATCTGCGATTTTCTTCTGTGTTATCGGGTGCAAAAGTTTCTTTATATTTTGAGTCCGGGAAGTTAAAACCCACAATCAGTTCTCCCGGTATAATTACCGGTTTGAAATTATTTAATACATTAACAATTCCGGATGATATAATCTCGGTGTTTGAAAGATTGTTTTTAGCAGCATGAGCCATACCCAAATAAGAGTACACTTTATGCTGCATACAATAATAGTCTTCATAATCATTTGTTCCGACAACCAAACGACGCAAGGTCTCACATCTGTCAGTAAGAGGATACATGGTAAGTTTTCTCCTTTCATAATAAAGCTGCGTATCTTTAACATGCTTTTTATATTCCCGAGGCAAACAACCAAATTCCGCCAGAAAAGCCTTGTTAAACCCACCCAAGGTTTCATATCCGTAATTCAGGGCGACATCGATTGATTTTTTGCCTGATAATATATCTAAAGCGGCTAATTGAAGGCGATAATGGCGTACATATTTTACAAAGGATTTTCCGGTATAATTATGAAATTTAGAACAGAAATGCCATTTTGAATAGCCAAACTTATTTGCAATATCCGACAGTTCTATGTTTTTTTCTATGTTTTCATGAATATATTTTAAAACCTCAAACATTCCATTACCTCCTTTACGATATTATAGCAAACTGATGTCAATAAATCTACTCCATTATTGTGATTTGTGTGATACGAAAATAGCCTTAACGACCGACACTAAAGGCGGTTTTAAAATATAAATTTCGCCTCACTCGTCGTTAAAATACTCGGAAATATAACCATATTTCCTGCGTTTTTGCCTTGACTGAGACAAAATTTATTATTTTAAAACTCCAAA
>JAFQHQ010000104.1 GCA_017397885.1 Clostridia bacterium
GTACGGTTTTTGCAGTAAATTCTGCGCAATACTTCGTCAAAATGCTCGTTAATACACCAAGTATTAACTGTGCTTTTTCCTTGTCTTGCTATGAATTTATCGCAAAAACTTCTTTGAACTATCCAAGTGCGAAAAAATATGAATTTTTGGTGCGGAAAGCGAAGTTGGGCTGACGCCCTACAAGCTTGACAATCCAAAAAGGCATGATTTTTCACACTTGCAGAGCGTGCTCAGTTCGAATCTCCGACGGCTAAGGAAATTGATTTACGCCAAAATTTTCGGTGCGACAGCAAATTTTCGAAACCGTTCGTATGACTGTTTTCTGAAAATGCCCCATGGTCGATTTTGCCGAGTTTGTGCCATCTTCAAACATTCGAGTGAGGCACAAATGTGAAATTTTGAAATTATTTATAATCTTAATCACATTAACACCAAGGCGTCTTCCGCCTATGTTTTTTTAGGCAAAATCTGCTTTTAATGGTGAGCAAATAACGTAAGGTTCGTTATTTGCCGACATTAAAACAGGAAATTTTGCCGAAAAAACATCAGCGGTGGTCGGGGTGTGGGGCTGACTATAGAAGCCCCACGAAAGAAAAGTTTGAGAACTTTTTCTCAAAAGAAGTGCTTGAGAACCCTTTCTCAAAAACAACCGGCGTTTTCGTGCCGGAACGATAAAAAACAAAAGGAACGACACATATGCCGTTCCTTTCATAGATATTTATAATTTTATAACAGTCTGCACTTCTCTTTAAAGTCCGAGAGATTTAAGATATTCTATGCTTTTCTTAATATCTGCAAGACATCCTCCGTCTTGCTCTACAATTATGTCTTCAACACCGAATTTGTCGGCGGCTTCGATAACCGATGGAATGTCAAGCATTCCGCTTCCGCATGGAACAAAGCTCAGCTTTTCTTCGGTTTTAACATAGTCTTTAAGATGTAAAAGGGGAATAAAACCTGCATACTTTTCAAGATATTTTGCAGGAACTTCTCCCGTGCTTTCCATCCAGCCCACGTCAAATTCGGGAAGGAGCAAATCTGTACCCACATCTTTTAAGAGCTTGTCAAAAACTTTTTCACCGTCAATGTCCGAAAATTCAACAGCGTGATTGTGATAGCCGAACAAAAGGTCATTTTCCTTGCAGATGGCAGCGGCTTTTTTGAACATTTCAACAGTTCCTGCCCAGTCATCAAAGAAGATATTCTGGGGAACAGATGGAACAACAAAGTGCTTTATGCCGAGGGTTTTCATATCTTTGACGGTTTTTTCGGGTTCGTTTAAGATTTCCGAAATACCAAAATGGATTGACGTGGTTTTAAGACCGTGTTTGTCGGAGAGCGCTTTTGCTTCTTCGGCGGATTTGCCGAAAAATCCTGCAAACTGAACATAGTCATAACCCATTTTCTTTATTTCACCGAGGGTTTTGTCCATATCTTCTGTTATTTCATCCCTTACAGAATAAAGCTGAATACCAAGATTGAATTTTTTCATATTTATGAAGTCCTTTCTATAATCTTATTTCAAAAGCTTTTGGATGAGATCAGTCATAAGTTCATCACGCTTTATGTGATAAACATATCTCATGGGAAGTCCTTCGGGGTTTTCTTCGTATTGTCCCTCATATGTGGGGAGCGGAGTGTTTATGATTTTTGATGCCATAAAACGGTTACCGTCATTGAGAAGCCACGCAACAGCCGTCACATCCCAAATGACTCTCGTCCAGGCAGTAGCCCCGGCATAGCTTTCGGCAGTGTCTATTGTGTTTTGAGCAAGATAATCGGCAAGGGGGTTTTTGCCCTTCAGCCAAAATTCAAGCTCCGGCTTTGAAATGGCAAAACTGCTGACAACTCCCATGCAAGGAAGCTGAACAAAAGGCATTGCACCGTTCATGACAACTCTTGCAGCTGCAAAGTCCTGCCTCATGTTAAATTCTTTGGTGTCGTGAAAATGTATTCCGTGACCGCCAAGCCACACCAAAACCGTGTTTTCTTTTAATTTTGGGTTCAAAAGAAGTGCCGATGCCACATTTGTGATTGCTCCGATTGCTACAATGTAGAGTGGGTTTTCGGGAGAATACTTCTCGCACCTTTTAGCAAGGTCGCGCGCCGCATCTGACAATACAGGCGTGCTTTCATTTTCGAGATAATTTCTTGAGCCTTTAAACACCGGAACGGATTCATCCATGAGATTTAAAAGCCTGAAAATTTCGTCATAACTTTTTTCCATTCCGTCCTCGGGACTTTCAGACTTGGTGTTTAAAAACGGTGCCGCATATATTGCCACTGTGTTAAGCTTATCTTTGGATTTCAAAAGATATGAAATTGCAAACTGATCATCAATTTCGTTATATGCATCGGTGTCGATTACAACATCAATTTTTCCGGAAGGTACTTCAAGATTTTTAATTCTTTGATTAACATTCATTATATAGCTCCGGTTTTAGATTTCAGGGATATCAAGAGTGATTTCTTTTCCGAGTTTTGCAGATTTGTTGATACCGTCAAGAATCGCCTGGTTATAGATGATTTCACTTGTGGGAACAGGTGAAGTGCCGCCATATTTAACAGCATCCAGGAATGAACGTGCTTTGTTGTAGAAGTCATCGGCAAAGGAGCTCTTCTTCTGTTCAAATTCTGTGCAAACTTCTTCGCCTGCAATTGTCTGATAGAGCTTGAGATTTCCGCCGATACCGCCGTTCCAGCATTCTGTTGAAGGAATTCTGAGAGATGCGTTTGTACCGTAGATAATTGTGTCACCGGAGGTGTCGAGGTTCATTGCCCAGCCGATTCTGAAGTCAAGAATAACGTCGCCCTCTAAACGAACAAATGCTGCAGCAAAATCATCAACTGCAAAAATATCGGCATATTCTTCGGGGCGTTCCACGCCTTTCCAGTATTCTCTGCTCTTTCCGAAGAAGTCGGATGTGTAACCGGAAACAGAGAGTGGCTTTGGATAACCCATAGCGTTTAACACCATATCAAGTGAATAGCATCCGATGTCGCCCAGGGCACCGATTGCACCTTTGTCTTTTTCGATGAAGCTTGTGCCGTAAGGTACGGGAATACCGCGTCTTCTTCCGCCACCGGTCTGAATGTAGTAAATTTTGCCGAGAACACCGGACTGAACAATCTTTTTAACCATTTTCATATTTTCATTGAAACGGGGCTGGAAACCAACGGAAACAATTTTGCCGCTTTCTTTTTCTGCTTTGCGGATTGCAATTGCTTCTTCAAGTGTAACACACATGGGTTTTTCCAGGAGTACGTGAACCCCTGCTTTAAGTGCATCAATTGTACATTCTGCGTGGGTTGAGTTGTATGTACAAACGCTCACTGCATCAAGCTTTTCGTTGGCGAGAAGTTCTGTGTGACTGCGGTAGCATCTTGCACCTTCAACTTCGAACTTTTTGCAAAAAGCTTCTGCTTTTCCTTCAATAAGGTCTGCCATAGCCACGAGTTCAACATCGGGCATTTTTTTGTACTGCTGAACATGAGCTTCGGCAATCCAGCCTGTACCAATTATACCTACTTTGAGTTTTTTTGAAGCATCAATAACATTTTCTTCGTGCTTTTCTTTAAATGCATTTACGATTTCTTCTGACATGATTTTCTCTCCTTTAAATAAAAAACTTAAATTTGTTTTCAATAATAATATCAATACTTGCATATTTTAGAATGTTACTTAAATTATATAGCATTAATTGACATTAATCAACTGAAATATTGGCTTTTCTTTTAACAAAATTGACTTTTATATAAAAACAGCATCAGAACCGACGGATTCCGATGCTGTTTTTAAAATTGTGTGGCGACAATGAGAGGTTTTAAAACAATAACAAAAAGCAAGTTGAGCCTGCACCCAATTCGCGAACACAGTTTCGTTAACATTGCATCTCGTGAACGAAATTCATCGTAAATTCCTATACAAAAAAAGGTGCACAGGCAGAGCCCATGCACCGAAAAATGCACGACTCATTGTTGCAACACAATTTATTACCCATCAGATAAAATCGTATGAGAAATAGAGCATGCATTTTTGCCAAAGACAAAAAACACATACGAGTTTATCTTAATGGAATGTTAAATTGTGTTGCAAAGTCATTATACCATTTAAACAGCAGGATGTCAATTATTTGTTGGGAATAGCCTTAACGACCGACACTAAAGGCGGTTTTAAAATATAAATTTCGCCTCACTCGTCGTTAAAATACTCGGAAATATAACCATATTTCCTGCGTTTTTGCCTTGACTGAGACAAAATTTATTATTTTAAAACTCCAAA
>JAFQHQ010000105.1 GCA_017397885.1 Clostridia bacterium
AGGGGAGCTGGCAGTGAGCGTAGCGAAAGTGACTGAGGGGTATTGCTGAAAGCGTTGATACTTCTGCGTTTCGTACCCCTCCGTCTTTGCCTAACGGCAAATCCACCTCCCCTTAGGCAGGGGCGGCTTTCGCTTCAGCCTTGTTTGCTGTCAGCTCGACAAACCCCAAAATCACCACCATCTTTTAACTGGCAACGGTTTTGCATCATCGGGGATTCTTTTGTTGGTTTTTATTGACGAAATCATAAGACTTGTCCAATAATCAAGCATATCACCCATGTTTTTGCGTCGAACAAGACCTCCGCCCAGCTTATCGATGGGTTTTCTTGGTGATGAATCAATCCAATTGTTATAATCTTTGATTTTTACCTTGAGTACATTAATATCATCAATTATGCCGTCTCTGAAATCTTCACCGCTTGCAAATGCTTTATCAAGTTCTGTGTAAATAAGCATATATTCATAGAAAAGCGAAGTAAGCTTTTTACCCATTTGAGCACAGTCAAAAAGCCATTCAAGATCAGTTTTAATTGCTTTGTCACCATTAAACGTTTTTGAAGTCTGACTCATAATTTCCTCTGCCTTTGCACTTGTCTTTGAGCATTCAAGGAATCGCCCGGTCATTTCATCAATCTTTTCGGGAGTGATGTCTGTATTATCCCATCGCATCGGGAAAATCATTTTTGAAAAATTTGTGTAAATATCCACACTTGAAGCACAAAGAATTGGCGGTTCACCATTTTTACCGCAGAGCTTATAAATTTGTGCCATATTTCCGGCAATTTTTTCACCATATATTTTTTCACATATAACATCAATAAAACCTTTATCTCCGTATATTTCATCAGGGCGGAAATGTGATTTGATTGCAGAACGATAGAGTTTTAAAAACTCTGTCTGATTCTTCGGTTTGTCTTCGATGTTAAAATATGCACTACTTTCCGAATTCCAAAGGTATTCGGCATTAAAAAGCTGCAACGGTTCCTGAAATCCGTTTCCGTTGGCGCAAAGCATGCCGTCAAAGCCTTTCATTATGTAATTAACTGCCGCTGTTGGAGTGAAAATTTTATCATCATAGAAGCCATCACCGCCACTGAAGTTAATTATTATGGTGTCGTGTTTAAATTTTGATTCAATAATTTTTTCGGCACGTCTCACATCTTTGTCATGATAGAAGAAATGTTCTCTGAAACCAATTGCGATAATATCAGATTCGAGATATTCGGAAACTGCCTTCCAGAAATCCACGCCGGTGTTAAAATCTTCGTCATTTGTAACTACGGGATAGAGATATCCCGGGCTCACAACCATGATTTTGAGATGTTTTGATGCATCATATTCACCGTCTTTGATTTGTGAAAGCTCTTTTGCTATTGTATCAAAATACTCTGCAAATGCTCCTGCACATCCGTCTTTTGCAAAAAGGTCATCATTGGGCCATTTTTTGCGGCAACTGTTGCATCGTGCTTTCCACAGCTCGGGATGGATTTCGTGAGCATCCATATTGTGTAAATAGAGACCGCCGCAGTGAGTTTTGGTGATGTAGTCTTTCATTTCATCAATCTTAAGCGTGGTAAGCGCTTCGTTAGAAAGACAGGTGCCGTGCTCTCTTGCGTACACTTTATCGAGGCGGTGACTGTAGTCTGTTGTTTCGGTGTCAAAGTCTATATCATAAGCATCATATGTGCCTATACATTCATACACTTCGCCATCGGGATAGGATTTGCGATTAAGATAGTTTTTTTCGTGAAATGTGTTGCCGAAAGCCGCCTGACCGTAGCTCATTCCGTAACATCCCGTGTATAGAGAAATGCCAAGCTCTCTTGCTCTGTCATTTGCTGTACGTAAGATGTCGGCATATTCGGGGAAACGGTCAGCATCAAGACCAAAAGAATCGGCATAAATCACATTAATTTTCCGAAGAGCATTCATTTCGATTTTTTGCAAAAATCTCTGTTTGATTGCCTCAGCACCATCACCATAGTCATAGGACCAAATGCCCGATTCAGCCCAGACCTGCCATTTGTTGCCCCGTTGTTTAAAATCGGGTCGGTCACGGATGATAATTTCAGAAACATCTTTGCCCAAAAGGTCAATAAGAGTCATTATACCATAGACACATCCGACGGGAGACCGGGCGGCAATTATGATTGGAGAATTCTTTTCCTTTTTAAGAAGATAGCCTTGTGTTTCGCCATATTTTTCGTTGAAAACTTCAAGGTCTTCTTTTGAAAAATGTTTTTCGGGATTTAGCGTGATTAAAACATCTGCTTCGGATTTTTCGGATATTATAAAATCGGTTTTCTTTGCAAGAAGCTCCAAAGCTGTATCAACAGAATTTCCGACACATTTACAAACATAAACTTTGCTAATTGAAAGAGTTTCTCCTCCTTTGTAATCAACATAATGAGGAGTTGGAATTAATTTTAATTTTTTCATATCAAATTATGTACCTTTCTTGCTGTTTTACTTTTATATTATAGCGAATAATTTAACAAACATAAATTGCATTACATACAAAATACATTGCAAATCTTCTAAAAATGTACAAAAATATTGCATTTTATTTAAACAGATGTATAATTAATATGGGTGAGTATCATGAGAACAACATTAGTCAAATTTGAAAATTTTAACAGTAATATGGAGCAATTCTTCATTGAACAGCTCGAAAATGAATCCTATGAAACAAAGCTTCATATGCATGACTGTTTTCAGATTGTAATTTTAAAACACGGAAGCTTGGTGCACAGCATTTCGGGCAAAAAAGAAAAAATGCTTCGGGGAGACATTTTTATTGTTCCTCCGTACACGCCTCATCTTCTGATTCCCGATGAAAAAAAGACAATATATTATAACATTTCATTTTTAAAAACACTCTATCACGAAGAGCTTTCAAACACAAAAATGATTCGAAATCTGCTTTTCAGTCTTGAAACAACAAAAAATGTTGTCCCGAAGTTCTCACCAATGTATGAAGATATTTACCTTTGTGAAAGCTCAAGGGGCAAAATGAGAATTGAATTTCAAAATTGCAGACCCGGCAGAGAAGAAATTATCGTAAATTGCCTGACAACCGTTTTGTCGCTGATTGCACGAATGTATATAAAATGCGAAAGTGATATTGTGCCTGAATATGAAAAGAAAATACAAACAATGAACAAATGCATATTTTATGCAGAATCTCACTATGACGAACCAATACCGCTTGAAAAGATCGTTAAAATGTCGGCAATGTCGAGGGCAACATTTTGCACCATGTTTAAAGAAATGACCGGAATGACGTTTAATGAGTATTTAAACAAAAAAAGAATAGAAAGAGTTCAGTCCATCATAAGAGAGGGCTCGGATATTTCGGCTGCGGCATTCTCCAGCGGATTCAAGGAATTCAGCACGTTTTACAGAAACTTTGTTAAATTCACGGGAGTGTCACCAAGCGAGTTTAAAAAAATGTGTGACCCGGATAATTTCACTTGAAATCCAAATGAAAATGAAGTATAATTAAACATATTTCCTTGAATAACGAAAAGAGTGAAAAAATGAATATTACAAATGACTATAACGAAATAAAAGATGAAATCATTGCCATCAGAAGAAAGATTCATCAAAATCCCGAGCTTTCGAATGATGAATTTAAAACTGCAAAAACAATTTGCGAGTGTCTCGACAAATATAACATAAGCTACAAATTCCCTGTTGCAAAAACAGGAATTTGCGCTTTCATCGGCAATGCCGACAAAGGAAAAACCGTTCTTATACGTGCCGACATGGATGCACTTCCCATTAAAGAAGAAAGCGGAGTTGATTTTTCGTCAAAAAATGACGGTGTGATGCATGCATGCGGACATGATGTTCATGTGGCAAATGCATTGGCTGCTGCAATAATTTTGAAAAAGCATGAAGCAGAGCTTAAAGGATGCGTCAAAATTATTTTTCAGCCTGCCGAAGAAACAGACGGCGGTGCAGAGCCGATGATTAACGAGGGAATACTCAAAAATCCCGATGTTGATGTGGCAATCGGAATTCATGTAACGCCTTTATATCCCACGGGAGATATGTATTTTAAAGAGGGACCGCTCATGGCAGCTCCCGATGATTTCACCCTTACCTTTGTAGGAAAAAGCTCCCACGGTGCAGAGCCCGAAAACGGCATCAATCCCATGGACCCGGCATCTGAATTCGTGCTTGGCATTCACAAAGAGCTTGCAAAGGAAATTGACTTTTCGAAAAATGTTTTTTCGGTTTGCACATTCAACTGCGGAACATCTTTCAATCAGATTGCAGACACGGCAACCCTAAGCGGAACATTTCGTTCATATGACGACAAAGACAGAAATGCGTGCGACAGAATTTGCCGTGAGTACGCCGAAAAACTTTGTGAAAAATACAATACAAAAATTAAGTTTGCATATTCATACCGTTATCCCCCGCTAATTAACGATGCAACTGTATGCAAAGATGTGAAAAGCTTTGCAGAAAATATTTTCGGAAAAGACAAAATTAAAGAATTTGAAAAACCGCTTATGACGGGAGAAGATTTTTCGTATATTGCAAGAGAAGTTCCGTCGGTGTTCATTTGGGCAGGGTGCGGTGATGACAGTCATCCCTGCGTGCTTCATTCGGCAAACTTTTATGCTGATGAAAATGTTATCGAAAAAGCTGTGAGACTTTTTGTCGGATATACTTTTGATTACCTTAACAGACAGCATTAACAACCGCCTATAGAGTTGGGCATTAAGGCTAATTAATTAATAGTGTGAAATAACACATAAATTGTCATTCTGAATGGCAACTCAAGATAAAATTAACAATCTTATATCATGTGTGTTGACTGTAAAGTCAAATCATGATATACTATTAAAGCATTATTTAAACAGCAATTTTCAGGAGGTATTTTAATATGGGTGGTTTTTTCGGTGCTGTTTGCAAGCACGACGCAGTTTCAGATGTTTTCTTTGGAACAGACTATCATTCACACCTTGGTACAAGAAGAGCCGGAATGGCGGCGTATAACAGTGAAGACGGGTTACAAAGAGAGATTCACAATATTCAGAATTCTCCCTTCAGAACAAAATTTGACAAAGTTTCGGAAGAAATGAGCGGAAATTCGGCAATTGGCGTTATCAGCGATTATGACCCCCAGCCTCTTATGATAAAATCCAGTCTCGGGACATATGCAATTTGCATAATAGGCAAAATAAACAATTCCGAAGAACTTATCAATCAATATCTTTCATTTACTCACGGTCATTTTAACTCCATGACCGGAGGGCTCATAAATTCCACAGAACTTTTTGCGGCTCTCATGGGTCAGAAAAGCACAATTGACGAAGGCATAAAATTTGCTCAGGAATCAATTGACGGAACAGCATCAATTCTTATTTTAAAAGATAACGGAAACATCATTGCCGCCCGCGACCGCCTCGGAAGACTTCCTGTTCTAATCGGAAAATGCGAAGACGGATATTGCGTTACTTTTGAATCTTTTGCAGCCCACAAACTGGGCTATGAAATTGTTAAAGAGCTTGGACCCGGTGAAATTGTGGAACTGACTCCGGATTCCATGACACAACTCGCTCCCCCGCGTGACAAAATGAAGATATGCGCCTTTTTGTGGTCGTACTACGGCTATCCAACCTCAACATATGAAGGTATTAACGTTGAAGTGATGCGTAACAAAAACGGCGAAATTATTGCCAAAAACGACATTGACAACAAAAACAATGATGAAATTGATTATGTCGGCGGCGTTCCCGATTCAGGTACACCTCACGCAATTGGTTATGCAAACAAAAGCGGTATTCCCTTTGCAAGACCGTTTATAAAATATACACCCACATGGGCAAGAAGCTTCACTCCCACCCATCAGAACGAAAGAAATAAAATTGCAAAAATGAAACAGATTGCAATTCACGATCTCATCATTGATAAAAATCTCCTTTTTGTTGATGATTCAATTGTGAGAGGAACACAGCTTAAGGAAACTGTTGATTTTCTCTATGATAACGGTGCAAAATCGGTTCATATGCGCTCTGCTTGTCCTCCCATTATGTATAGTTGCAAATTTCTCAACTTCGCAAGAACCAACAGCGAAATGGATCTTATTACAAGAAAAACCATTATGGAGCTTGAGGGCGAAGAAGGCTTTAAACACATTGAAGAATACAGCGATTCCAAAACCGAAAGAGGCAAAAACTTAAGAAAAGCCATTTGCGAAAAGCTACACTTTAAATCCCTTGAATTCCAGACCATTGAAGGTATTGTTGAAGCAATCGGTATAGACAAGTGCAAACTGTGTACATATTGTTGGGACGGAAAAGAATAATTTATCTCTAAAAACAACCCCTGAGTTATCGAGTGATAATTCAGGGGTTTTCTTAATTATTTAACAATTTCAAACTGCTGTTCTTCGGGCAAATCAACAACTGTGCAGTCGTTAACATAGGTGCATTCGGGAAGTATTATCATTGCAGTGAGCAAATCGTTATTTGCAGGAAGCGGAGCAAGATGCCACACTCCGGCGTTCATTTTAACAAGAGTGTGTTTCGGAACAAGGAAAACTTTGCCAAACTGTGTGACGGGAGTCCCTGCAGACGGCGGTGCTACATGAAGAAGCATATCGTCATCGAGCGGAAGAATCATCTCCCATGTGGTTGTGTGATATTCCTGCTGAGTGATTATCATCTTATCGGGTCTTTTTACAACAATTGGTGAGAAGCCCACTCTGTGATTGCTGTCGGCAATTATACGATCCGGAAAAAACTTGTGAATTTCACCGCAAAGAGGATAACCGTCGGGTTTGTCCATTTGATAGAACTGACCGAAGGGGGCGAAATCTTTGTGTGTAAGTGGTATTGCCTTTATTGTTTTCATTTTGTGTTCTCCTCGCTTTATTTATTATTTTGAATAATTTTGTCAACTTCGGCAATGCAGGGAATTGATGTTGCCGCACCATTTCGTGACACTGAAATACCCGATGCAACAGACGATCGCTTTAAAACAGTTGAAACATCATCCCCCTTTGAAATGCCTGAAACAAAATACCCGGTAAAGGTGTCCCCCGCGCCGGTGGTGTCTACGGCTTTAACAGGAAAAATATCCTGATATATTTTTGTTTCGCCGTCTATGAAAACAGACCCCTTTGACCCGAGAGTCAGCATAATTTTGAGACTTGGATATGTACACTGCAGATAAGCTATGCCTTCATCAACGCCATCAGACGAGGAAACGGCTTTTGCTTCGACTTCGTTTAACACAAGAAAGGAAATATGTGAAAAATCCACTTTTTTTATTTCGTCGTTAAATGGTGACGGATTAAAAATTATGCACATACCCTTTTTATAAGCTTTTTCTATTATGTAATCCACATTGCTGATTTCGTTTTGCAAAAGAATAATGTCATCTTTTTCAAAATTCTCAAGAACCTCATCGACATAATCCTTTGTAACCATGGCATTTGAGCCCGGATAAAGAATTATTGAGTTTTCACCGTCCTTGCTGACCGAAATTATGGCATGACCGTTTTTTTCGGTCACGGTTTTCACAAGCGACAAATCCACACCACTTTCGGAAAGAATATCTTTAAGCATTTCTCCACCATCACCAAGACAACCGGCAAAATGCACATTTGAGCCGGCTCGTGCTATGGCAATTGCCTGATTAAGACCTTTGCCACCCGGAAAAAGCTTTAATGAATTTGAGTTTTGCGTTTCGCCGGGCATGGTAATGTGGTCAAGTGAATATACATAATCAACATTGCATGAACCAAAATTAAGAATTTTCATTTAATCCTCCAACTCTGTTTAAAAAATTGTAAGTTTTGCAATATCGCCTTTCATTCTGAATCGGTTATCAATATTTTCTATGTACGAAAGATATGCTGAAGGAATGAACAGGGATTTGTCTTCGGCTTCATCGTAACGCTCTTTGGCAATCTGCTTTTTCTCTTCAAAGGTTTTGCCCTGTGACCAACCAACATCAAAAAGTGCCGCATATTCCACAAAGTTTATTTCGTGAAGCTTATGTTCTGTTTCGTAGCGTTTTTTGTTCCATTCTTCAAACTCAAAAGGAGTTTCAAAATCAACAGAATCAATCTCACCCAAATCATGCAAAAATGTTTGAGCCATTATGTGATGACCCTTTTCTGTTGGGTGAACACGGTCGGGATTCATGATGCCTTCCTGACCGAGAAGCGGCATGAAAGCGGCTTTGAAATCCACAATCGGACAATCATATTTTTGGGCAATTTTTCGGAATTCCACTTCAAGAATGTCCATTGCGCTCTGACAGTCGCAATTTTCGGCAGGCACATCGGACACCTGATCGTGAGGCACGGGAATGCAAATAATCGGTGTTGCACCGGATTCCATAATTTGTTCCACAATTCCCTCATAGCTTTTAACACAACAATCAATGGCTTGCTTTTTAAGCTCGACAAGATTTTCGAGATTTTCATTTTCTTTGATATAAAGAAGTCTGTCAATATCATTTATGCCAAACATAACAGAAACATAATCGGGGTTATGGATGAGGCATTCGCTCTGAATATATTGAACAGCTTTTCTTGCAGAACCGCCCGAAACACCGCAGTTGAAGCATTTGATTTTGTATTTTTTTCGAAGAATCTGATAGACCTCAGCCATCCACATTCCCGCGGCAGTGATGCTGTCGCCGAGAAAACATATTATATCTCTGTCTTTAAACATAAAACCTGTCCTTTCATAATGTACAATAATGCGTAACAATTATAAACTGTTATATACTCTGTTTCAAGAGTATTATAATTCAAATTTAAAAATTTCTTCGAGCTCATTTTTTTCTATTATAACATCTGAGCCATTTAATGAATCTGTAATCTGACCGAGACGGCTTCCTCCGATAACCGGGAAAACCTCGGGAACATCAAAGCTTGACATCGCACCGCAAATGACTGCGGCAATGCTTGCATCATATTTTTTTGAAAGCCTTTCCAGGACTTTAAGACGGTTTATGTTTTCGTCACAAAGATAACGTTTTTTTGCCTTTTCGGAAAGAGAATCTACTCCCGACTCCGACATTTTTGAAAAAAAGCCTTTTGCCTGAGATGAATATGCAACAACCGGCATGTTATGCTGTTTGTAAAAATTGAACTCTTTTTCATCCATTCCGACAAGTCCGCCTCTTTCGCCAAGGCAATAGGCAGGATTAAAACGAATTTGACTTGCCGCAAAACCAATGAGTCCGTTTTTATGTGCATATTCGTTTGCTTCGGAAATTCTTTGAGATGTCCAGTTTGAAGCCCCGATTTTTTTTATCTTTCCTTCTTTAACAAATCGGTTCATAAAATCAATAATTTCGTCAACCGGCTTTGTTTCGTCATCACGGTGAAGCCAATAAAAATCAATTGTTTCTACATTCAAAGCTTTCAAACTTTTTTCCAAATCGCTTGAAACATCCGCTACATTGATTCTCCCCTTTTCACCGCTGTCAGGATCATAATATCCGCCTTTTGTGGAAACAAGCATTTCATTTGCACCTCTCAAAGAAAGCCATTCGCCCACAACCTCTTCCGAGGCTCCGTCGGCATAATATCTTGCGGTGTCGATGTGAGTTCCGCCCATCTCGCGAAATTTGTCCATCATTTCAAAAGCAATTTTCTTGCTGATTGTATCACCAAAATATGCCGTTCCCAAAAGGATTCGTGAACTTTTTTTGCCAAAGCAATGTGAATACCTCATGTTAAATCCTCGTTTCTGTTCTATATTACCCGAACACTTTTTACTATTATGATTTATTTCATTATATCCTTTTTTCATCAGAAAATCAATATCAAAATCATCCCCCGCAAGAAACGCTTTTAGCGATTTGCAGGGGATTTGTTTTAGAATATTAAGCTTTATTTCAAAACTTTAAATTCCGTGATACTGTTCCATTTTGCGGATGAAGTAGAGCTATTGCCGCGGCAATCAAGACGAATGTATTTCGCTTTTTTTGCAGTGTCAAAGAGGAAATATTCAAATTCGAGTGTAAGTCCGCTGGACTGACAAATCTGAACATTTTCCCAAGACTCACCATCTTCGGAAATAAGAATGTCAAAATAGGTGCTTCTCTTGTCACCTGAATAGAAAGCAATTCCAAGACCTTTAACATCGGTAACATTTTCGAGAGTGTAGGTTATTGACTGCTTTCCTGCGGCAGACCAACGGGAAACCATGTCACCGTCTATTGTGTTTTCGGCGGCGTTACCGTCGTCGGCTGTTGCAACGGTCGAAAGCACTTTGACCTCTTCAAGACCCGTGATATCGGGTGCGACATACACCGGAACAGGTTCTTTTTCTTCGATGATATAGGTAACAATCTTACCCGTTTGTTTGTTTTTAAGAATCACATATTTTGCACTGCCATCTGCACTGTCTTTGTAGGAAACATCATATTTTGCAGTGTCAGCAATGCATTCAAGTTTTTCGGGCATGGTGTCGAGTTCATAGCAACGGGTTGCAGGATTGAAGTCTGCAATGGGTGCATCGTCTGCAATAATTGATGTTGCACCGTCTGTTACATATTCACCCTCGGCAACTGTCCACTGCTCAAATGGTGTGATGGAATCGGATGCGGGAGTAAGCTCTTCTTCAAGAAGATAGGGACACATTTCAAGGCGCATGTTATAACCTTTGGTTGACGGGAAGTGGAATGCAAGCTTTGAAATGTTGTTGATAACCCTCTGACCGTCGGGGTTTGGTGATGTGGGAAGCGGTTCACAGCGCATAACACTGAGCTCATAGGGAGCATCGCAGAGTATGTCTATTTTAACATATTTATTGCCTTTTTTAAGAACAACACTCTTTGAATCGGGTGCAATTGTAATTTCACTGTCATAAATATTCAGGAATGAATATACTTCGCTTTCTTCAAGGAGTTCGAGTTCATCCTGAACAACAAACACGCTTCTGTCTTCTGTGAGAGCTATGCCTCGTCTGTAGGATTTTGCATAGGGTGCGTAGGTTTTGGTGAGATCGGAAATTGCATATGCACCGCGTGGTGAAGATTTGAAAATGTTGACTACATCGTGGGAGTTTACAATCTGACCGCCACCCTCATCGGGGTTAATAACAAGACAGGAGTTTGCTTCGGCTCTGCCAAAATAATATGTCCAGCGCTGACCATCTTGTCCGCTTTTCCAGTAACCTGCGAGACCATAATCATCCCTTCCGGGGTTTGAAACCCAAAGATTTCCAAGTGCCTGCAAAGTGAGCGTGCCGGAGTTCATGGTGCCGTGAGTGAGGTTTGCATCCTGAACAAACATTCCTGCAAAAACAGGGGTGTCACCGTCCCATGTGCTTCTCATGGTAACCTCATCGGTGTTTCTGAAATGTTTGTCAAGGGAGAATGTGTCCACATTGATGGGAGCATCATAGTCACCGTTCACGTTAAATCCGAGACATGTGAAAGGATTTGAAGTGCTGGTGTAGTGAACGGCATAATTTTCGAAATCCTTGTTTCCGCTGAGGATGGAAAGAAGGTATACATATTCATCGCTTCGGGGTGCAACGGAAGAATCGTTTATGACAAAACGGTTGTCTACTGTTCCGTCATAAATCGGGAAATATCCAATGCCCTTTAGCCATTCGGTTTCGGCAAGTCCGTAAGTTGTTCCGAGAGCTGTTTGCATTGAAATGAGCCAACGAGCCATAAAAGGACCTGTGTAACCCCAGTAGCCTGTACCTTCATACCATGCAGAATCGGGGAAATAGCGTTTTACGGAAGCTTCCATGTTTTTGAAAGTCCATTCCATAATCTTTGTTGCATAGTCTATTTCTCTGTCGGCAAGAGCCATTGCCGCAACAAAGGTTGCTGTGTTGTCAAGAACTGCGTGATTGTTGGAATTATAGTAAAACATTATAAAGCCCGATGTGGGTTTGTTTTCTTCGGTGCGTGTTGCCATGTCATACATGGTGTCGAAATGTTTTTCTTTTAAGGAAGTGAAGATTTTGTCTCTCTGCTCCTCTGTCATCCAGTCATAGAGCCAGTCATAGCAAATGGCAAGTGAGAACACGGGGAAATTGTTGTCTATGTATTGATAGGTTCCCCACGATTCGAGCTCTGCCCATGCGGCAGCTTCGTCGTAGGCTCTTTGAGCATATCTTTCATCGCCCTCAACCATATAGACAAGAGCACAGGTTGAAATTGCCGAGAGGCACTCCCCTGCTCTGCCGTTGTAGTCTCTGCCTGAGAGAACCTGACCGAGGGTTGTTACCTGACGGTCAACATAGGTGTCTGCCTGGGCTTTAACATCAGCATAGATTTTTGTGAGATATTTGTTCTGACCAAATGCGTTTGCTTTAACCTTTTCGAAGTCTTCTTTGTCTGCAAAAATGTAGGGATGACCTTTTTCGACAGCTGCAGAAATGTCTTTTTTAAAGGTTTCGGCAGTTACTTCGGGATAATCGAAGGTATACTCGGGAACATTAACTCTGCCTTCGGGAGCATCGAATGAGGGTTTTGCCAAAAGTGCATTTGCAAGCATTTTTACTGCCTGTGATGCAGTGATATATGCATCGGGTTCAAGCTCAATGCCATCTGTAATCCCAAGAGCTTTGGCGGCTTCAACAAAACCGGGATAATATCCGCCCTTTACATCGGCATATAAGTTATAATCCAATGCTGCCACAAGCATTTTGCAGCTTTCTGCAAATGTGACATATCTTTCGGGATAGAAAGATATTCCGTCACCGTTTACGATGCCAAGTTCAGCGGCACGGTTAACATACAGTGCGTCTTCATTAACATCATCAAATGCACTAACGGATGAACCGACATCGTTTTTGTCCAAAAGCTTCACGGCATATTCTGCCATTGCCGCTCTTGACACATAGCCGTCGGGCGATGCACCATCGTTTGAGAAATCATTGGTGATGTTTTCACTCACCTTTAAAAGTGCTTCACTGTCAAATGCAAATGCCGAAACACATCCGAGCATCATGCAAAATGACAAAAGAAGCGAGATAATTTTTTTCATAAATTCTGCCTCCTTGGTTGATTATTTGCTTTAATTATACTATATTTCAAAAAATTTTACAATAGCTTAATATAAAAAAAACGAACATACCTCAAAAGCTCATATATCATAGTCTGCAGAGTTTTTCAGGTGAAAATTAACGTAATATTAAATTTTTTATTTCTTTTTTCCTTCCTTCTTTCAAATCAAGTATTGATAGAAGGAATGAAGTTAATTTTATTAAATATTATTTTAATTATATTTAATTTTATTATATTATTATAATTAGGTTCTGTTTTACCGAGCAATGATTCCTGATTAACCGAACAATGAATTATGATTTTCCGAAATCAAGACCTCGAAAATTCCGTATAATGACTAAGACATTTCCATTAATATGAAAAACAGTTAATATGACAATGCAGATATATGTGTCAAATAGTTTTGTATATCAAAAAAGCCATGAAGTTTGGGCACTTCACAGCTTTCATGGTTATTAATTTTAAATTCATTATTCTGTTATACAAAGTTCTGTTTTTACAGTGTTCTTAAAAGCTTCATGTATTTGCCGTCCGCATCTTCACCGATAAAAATAATTTTGTCAAATCCATGCTCGGCATAGAGCTTTAGTGCATGATAATTGTCAAGGTCAACACCGACAGAAATCTCTTTGTAACCCATATTTTTTGCAAGTTCCGTGATAAAATCCACAAGCTTTTTACCGATTCCCATTCGACGGCACTGTTTTTTTACTACAAGCCTTGAAAGATAAATGCGTTGATTCTTTACGGTGTAATCGGCATCACAAGCATCGAAAACAAGGGATATTTCGCCTAAAAACTCCCCATCGTCTTTGTAGACATATGTTATTCTGTTTCCGCTTTTTAGTTCTTGCAAAAACTTTTCTGCCTTATCTTTGTGTTCATGGATTTTCCAGATGTTTGAACATTTTTCAAAATCCGAAATATCCAGTTTGCAAATTTCATATGCCATAATAAACACCTCTTTTAAGAACATATTATCGAAACATAATATTAACTATGTTAAAAATTAATGTTATAATGAGCTTGTCACACAGCTCGAAAAATCCGCCAACAGTCGGATTTTTTTGTACAATATATCAATTTTAGCACAATACAATCAACCGGTCAAGATACTTTTCTTGTTAATTGTCGAAGTCGTAATTTCAAATTGGAATTTGTCGGGGAGTTTGAAAAATAATAATGAAAATCAACCACGGGACATTCCCCGAAAACACATATGAACTTTCGCATGCGAATTTCGAAAATTTACTGTCTCCCACGAACCGCTCCGCATCGCGTCAATCAAACGCGTGCTCGCTAATTTTGGCTATTTAAGGAAACTGATTTACGCCAAAATTTTCGGCGTGACATCAAATTTTCGAAACCGTTCGTATGACTGTTTTCTGAAAATGCCCCGTGGTCGATTTTGCCGAGTTTGTGCGACATTCAAGCATTTTAGTGAGGCACAAATGTGAAGTTTTGAAATTATTTATAATCTTAATCATATTAACACTAAAGCGTAATTCCGCCTATGTTGTATTCGGCAACAAATCCTGTTTTTCAAGCATAAAAACAATGCTTCTTCATTGTTTTTGCTTGAAATCAGGTAATTTTGATGCCGAATACAACATCAGCGGTGGTCGGGGTGTGGGGCTGACTATAGAAGCCCCACGAAAGAAAAGTTTGAGAACTTTTTCTCAAAAGAAGTGCTTGAGAACCCTTTCTCAAAAACAACCGGCGTTTTCGTGCCGGAGCGA
>JAFQHQ010000106.1 GCA_017397885.1 Clostridia bacterium
ACGAAGTGACTGAGGGATTGTTAAATGATAAACTCTCAATCAAGCACAAATACTGCAATTGAGGCAGTTTGTTACAATCCCTCCACCGCTTACGCGGTCCCCCTCCCTTTACACAAAGGAGGCAACGCACTGGTGTTCATTCCATCTTCAAACACCCCTACAAACCCCAATTTACCACCATTCTTTTTTCGGCAACTCCCTCACATCGTCGGGGATTCTTTTACCTGTCTTTATTGATGATAACATAATTGATGTCCAATAGTCAAGATATTCACCCATCATCCCTCTGCGGACAATGCTTCCGCCGAGCGTATCAATGGCTTTTCTGGGTGATGCTTTCACTTTTGCGTTGTATTTTTCGATTTTCCCGCGAAGAACAAGTATTTCACCTTCAAGGTCTGCCCTCACCTGTCTTCCTTCGCCAAAGGAAGGATGAAGCTCGCTGTAAATATTCATATAATCCTTGAAAAGTTCTATAAGGTCTGTGCAAAAATCAAAGCACTCTGCAAACCACACAAGGTCATCCTTGCGTTTTTCGTCACCGTCAAATTCTGCCACAACCTCCTTCATTATGTCACGGGCTTCTTTGGTTACGATGAAGCACTGTTCGTAGCGTTCTTTGAAGTGAGCAATTTTTTCATCGGTAATGTCTTCAATATCCCAGCGCATGGGGAAAATATTTTTGCGATAGTCAGTGTAAAGGTCAACACTTGAAGCACAAGGTACGGGCTGTTCTCCGTTTTTGCCGCGGAGTTTGAAAAGCTTTGCCATTTTTTGTCCGACTTTTTCGCCGTAGAGCTTGTTGCAGGCAACATCAATGAAACCATCCTTGCCGTAAATCCCCTCGGGAGATACTCTCGACATAAGAAAATCATCAAAGGTTTTGAGATATTCTTCCTGATTTTGGGGTTTTGGTTCAAGATTATAGAATCCGGAAGCTTCGGTGTTCCACATATATTCGGCGTTAAGAAGCTGTTGGGGCTCCTGGAATGCGTTTCCGCTTTGAATGGACGTGGCACTTACACCCTTTGCAATAAACATCAGTGCACTTGTGAGACTTATGAGCTTATCATCATAGAAACCGTCACCGCCGACAAAAAATCCCATTCCGCATTTAAATTCGCCTTTTCTCACATATTCGGCAATGGTTTCGCAACGGCGAACAGGCTTATTGTGATAGAAATACTGTTCTCTGATGCCGGTTGAGAATTTTTTGCTGTTTCTCATATATTTGTGAACCGATGTCCAGAATTTGATTCCGTTGTCATAGTCCTCGTCAAGGCTTGCCTCGGCATAACAGTATCCGGGAGATGCCATGTGAACAGAAACACCCTCGGATGCATCGTAATCACCGTCTTTAAAAGAGGTTATACCATCGATGAGACGGTCAATGTAGTGAGCAAAAGCACCTGCCATGCCGTCCTTTGCATAAAGGTCATCGTTAGGCCATTTTTCACGACAACGCACGCAACGACACACCCACATTTCGGGGTGTATTTCGTGGGAGTCCATGTTATGAAAACCTATGCCCGTGGGATGAATGAGCTTCATAATTTTATGAACATTGGCAACCTTAAGGTCGGTGAGTTCATCATTTGAAAGACAGGTTCCGTATTCTCTTGCTCTTACCTCTGTGAGGCGGACACTTCTGTCAACCTCTTTGTCGGTAACAAATTTGTAGGGGTCATAGGTGCCTATGCACTCATAAACCTCTCCGTCGGGATAGGATTTGCGGTTCATAAAACCTTCACCCTGATATGTACCGTCATACCCAAGCATACCGTAACCCATAGAATAACCGGTACAACTTATACCAAATCCACGGTCTCTTGCTTCTTCACGAAGACACTCCATAAGCTCATTGTAGCCGGGGAACTGGTCGGTTGCAAAACCGTAGTTGGAGTTGTTAACACCTGTTATTTTGTAGCGGAGAAGCTGGTCATATTTACGACCTATTCTCTCTTTGTATGCTTCAATTCCGTCACCAAAATCATATGACCATATGCCAAGCTCAGCCCATATGAGCCATTTTACGCCTCTGCCAAGAAAATCAGGCCAGTCATAGATTAAGATTTCTTCCACTTCTTTGCCCAAAATCTGTAAAAGAGTCATTATGCCATACACTGTCCCCTTTTCGCTTTTACCTGCAATAATCATTGGAGAGTCTTTTTCTTTTTTTAAAACATAGCCTTGCTCGGGTGCAAAAAGGTTATCAAAGGTTGCAAGGTCTTTTTCGGAGAGCACTCCCTCGGGAACATTTTCAAGACCGTGATAAATGATGAGGTCTGCTTCTTCTTTTTTTACGTCAACATAGGGGCAGTCACCGTTCAGCATACCGAGAGCGTGATTTAAAACTCTCGGAATCATGCCGATAACACACACCTTGCTTATTTTAAGAGGCGAACCTTTTGTGTATTCCAACTGTTTCGGGGTTGGAATAATGTCAAGATATTTATTCATTCGGCATCTCCTTATTTGTCCATAAGATTTCTGGGGTTAAGAACAGTCATACGTTCAATGTGGGTTGATGAAATACCAAAATCTTCCATCATGGGAACAATGTTTGTGATTATGTGGTCATAGCCCCATCCGCCAAACTGATGGAACATACTCTTAAGGCAGATGTCCTGAGAAAGAAGAATCTGTTTTGAATAACCCTTGTCACAGAGCATTTTGAGGAATTTAACTCTTTCCACATCGGTTGCAAATGAGCCAAGGAGGAAGTTGGTTCTTCTCTGATCGCAGTAGAATTCTTTTCCAAAATCGTCAAATTCTACTGATGCGCCGGTTTTAAGAATTGAAAGTATGTATTCTTCATCAAGCTTAACGTCAACATGATCAATGCAGATTCTTTCGGGCTTTGCACCTTCTTTAATTGCCATGTCAAGGGCATTTAAGCCTTCTCTTGTCCAGAGGCTTGCATGAATCTGAAGACCGGCTCCCGTGTCTCTTTGGGCTCTTGCCGCCGCACGCAGACTTCTTTTCTGGAAATCGGTCATTTTGTCGCCTGTTCCCACTTCTCCGATAACACCGGCTCTCATGTCGGTGCCATAGATACCAACGGTAAGGTCGTTTATGATTTCGTCATAAATCTCCTGCTCGGTCATTGCCTGATCTTCTGCAGTACCATCAAGATATTTACCGCAGCTTATGCAGATTTTAACTCCGGTTGCTTCGGCAATTCTTTTGAGACTTTCGGGATTTCTGCTTCTGCCTGTACCGAGGTTAACAAACATATCACCGCCTGCCTCTTTGAACTTTTTGAGTTCATAGATAATTAGGTTTTCATCTCGGATAATGGCATTATCACGAATTGCAAATGGATTGAGGCGGACAAGACCGTAGTTCGATAGAGATAGAGGCTCGTAAAACTCGGGGTCACCTGTGGGTTTGAGCATTCTTGACATATCGCTCATAACGTGTTCGTGGGGAAGAATGTGTCCCACGGTTTTTGCTTCAATATCACCAAAAATTGTTGTAATCATTAAAATCACTCCTTTAAAGGCTATTATAATATTCTTTTGAAAAATTTAAATTGCCTATAGTCCAAAATTATTTGCAAATCGTCCAAAAATTATATTTTTGGACGAAAAACATTGCAATTATTCCGAAATATGATAAAATATATTTTGGTGATTAATATGAATATCAAAACAATCAGTTTAAATGATTACTGCTCTTCTGTTGATGACTTCTACCTCGAAAGGATAGAAGCTTTTTGCGGCGAAGAAAAGCTTCACACCCACGACTGCTTTCAGATAATATACTGCAAGCAAGGGAACATTACGCACTATCTTGGTGACATTTCGGCAAGAATGCTCAGAGGTGATGTGTGCATTGTTGCACCGGGTATGAAGCACAAAATTTTGCCGACAGAAAAAAACACCATATACTATAACATCTCATTTTCAAAAAGCTATTTGCAGGAAAAGTTCGCCGGGGCAAGTCTTGCCGCCGAATTTATGGACAGTCTTGAAAAAAGCGAAATTCTCATTCCAAAGCTTTCGCCCCTTTATGATGATATTTATCTTTTTGACAGTTCAATAGGAAAAATGCGCATTTTGTTTGGCGGTGAAAGATGCAAACACGACGAAATAATAGCCATATATCTCCTTGGAATTGTTTCGGTCATATCGGGGATGTACAACCGCATTGAAACAGGGCTTATGAGCGAAAATGACAAAAAGCTGAAACGAATTAACCACTGTATTTTTTACATCGATTCTCATTTTGACGAACCAATACCTTTAGAGAAAATCGTGAAAATGTCGGCTCTGTCAAAATCCACATTCTGTGTTCTTTTTAAGGAAGTAACCGGCATGACCTTTAACGATTATTTAAACAAAAAACGAATAGAGCGAATCAAAACCATTCTTCGGTTCAGAAGCGATGTTGCATCTGCCGCCTACGGCAACGGCTATACGGAGCTAAGTACCTTTTATCGCAACTTCGTAAAGTTTACGGGAATGACACCGGGTGAATTTAAAAAACATAACAATAGCCAACACTAAAGGCGGTTTTTCAATTAATTGTGTCACAATAAAAGATTGACAAAGTTCAAAATGTATTATATGATTAGCCTTAACAACCAACACTGAAGACGCCTCAAACGGTGAATTTTCGGTATCTTTTGGCTTGTCATCCTTGAAAGGCATTACCCAAACGACAAAGGAGTTTTTATGAAATGGAACTTATAAAAAACGGTGGAAATTTTATTCAGAACGAAGTTAACGAAGCAGTAAAAAACGGTACATTCAAAGCGGTAATAAGCGGAAACTATGAAATTGAAAAGACAGTTCTTATCCCATCGGGGTTTTATCTTGTTCTTAACAACTGTTATCTGCGTATGGCAGACGATAGCTTTTGCAACATGTTCACCAACGAAAACTGCCGCACCGAAATCGGCAGAACAAAAGAAGGTACCGACCGCAACATCGTAATCGAGGGAAAAGGCAACACAATTCTCGATGGCGGTACATACAACGGTCTTGGCGAGAGAAACTCACTAAAAGACGGCAATCCGCACATTTCGGTAAACAACATGATTTTGTTTGCCAATGTGGACGGTTTTTCCATAAGCGGTCTCAAAATCCGCAATCACAGATGGTGGGCAATGAATTTTCTGTTTTGCGGTCACGGTAAAATACGAGATATCGATTTTTGCTCAAACCCCATTATCATTGACGAAAACGGTAATGAGAAAATCGGCTTTCAGCATGGACCTATTCACGATCAGGCACCTCACCTAGTTAAAAACGGTGACGGTATTGACCTGAGAGCAGGATGTCACGACATTATCATTGAAAACATAACCGGTTTTTGCGAAGATGATACAATTGCTTTTACGGGGCTTAACGGAAAGCTTGAAGCTATGTATGCTTTTGAAGGTGCGTCAACGGATATGTATAACCTGATTGTACGAAATGTCAATGCAAGTTCCTACTGTGCAATTGTGAGACTCCTCAACCAGAGCGGTGTAAAGCTTTTCAATGTATTGATTGACGGGGTGTACGATTCTTCGAGAGAGTGTGAATATATGGATATGGGAATGTTTGGCATAAGAATCGGCGACACCAGGATGTACGGAACACGTCATGCAACGGAGGACGAGTGCTTTAACATTACAGTTAAAAATCTCTTCACTCGTGCAAGAGATGTGCTTAACATTGCAGGTTCAATGAAAAATGTAAGACTTGAAAATATAAAAGGCTTTGATGATTACAAAGAACTTATTGTAAACAACTCCACACTTTCCGATGAAGAACTTCTGGCGAACGTGTGACATAAAAAATGTTAATTTAATATAACATGTAAATTTATTAATTGGAGTTTATCGGGCTGTTTGAAAAATAATAATGAAAATCGACCACGGGGCATTTCCCTAAAACACATACGAACTTTCGTAAGCGAATTTCGAAAATTTGATGTCCCACACGAACCGCTCCGCACCGCATCAATCAGATGCGTGCTCGCTAATTTTGGCTATTTAAGGAAACTGATTTACGCCAAAATTTTCGGCGTGACATCAAATTTTCGAAACCGTTCGTATGACTGTTTTCTGAAAATGCCCCGTGGTCGATTTTGCCGAGTTTGTGCGAC
>JAFQHQ010000107.1 GCA_017397885.1 Clostridia bacterium
AAACCGCAAAGGGTCTGCCAGATATTAGTTTGATTGAACCGCTTGCCAATGCTTTATCTGTTTCGGTGATGGAATTGATGACTGGTGATACCGTTATCAATAAAAATATATCGTCCAATATATTGCGCTCGAAATTCTATGTTTGCCCTGTTTGTAATAATATTGTCCGTTCGGTGGGAGATGCAGTTATAAGCTGCCACGGAATTACCTTGCCACCTCTTGAGGCGGAGGATACTGACGAGAACCACCAAATAACTATAGAAAGAGTAGAAGACGAACACTTTATCACAGTTAGTCACGATATGACAAAAGAGCATTATATTTCTTTTGTAGCCTATTTAACATCAGACAGAGTGCAATTCGTAAAATTCTATCCCGAAGGCAATGCCGAAACACGATTAAACATTCGTGGCAGTGGGTATCTTTATATTTATTGTAACAAACACGGTTTGATGAAACAAAAAATATAAACGATAGATTTTTATGATAAAATCGGCAACAGATGTAAATGTGACGGACGGTGTCGTGACATATTAAACTGCAATTGATATAATGAGAGCATAAAAACAAGGAGGACACACCGTGACTTTTGGCGAAATAATAAAAAAACTCAGAACAGATAAAGGACTCACACAGGACGAACTAGCTGAAAAAATCTATGTTACGAGAACCGCAATATCAAAGTGGGAGTCAGGTCGTGGATTCCCAAATATAGAGTCATTGAAAGCCATATCAAAATATTTCTCAGTTTCTTTGGATGAGTTGTTGTCTGGCGAAGAAATCCTGGCTATTGCCGAAAATGATAACAAGCAAAAAGAAAGAACGCTTCGAGGTTTAATTTTCGGCTTGCTTGACTGCGGTATGGCATTGTTGCTGTTTTTACCTTTCTTCGGTCAAAAAGCGGATGGCGTTATCAGAGAGGTATCACTTCTTGCTTTGTATGATATTCAGACGTATTTAAAAACTGCATACATTGCTTTTGTAGGTATTATGATAGTTTTGGGCGTTATGACGCTTGCCCTGCAAAACTGCTGTCAAAGACTTTGGACTCAGAGCAAGAGCGTTTTGTCGCTGTCATTAAGTGCCGGTGGTGTTTGCCTATTCATTATAAGTCAGCAACCTTATGCAGCGGTATTTGTATTTGCATTTTTGATTATCAAGACTTTAATGCTGATAAAACGGCAATGATACGATGCGTATCATTGATGTGACGGCTAAATTCTTTCATTTTTCATTGCTTTTCCCTAAACTTGTATTCAGGTGAAAGCCAAATACAAGCCAATGAGGATGGTATAGAAAATGAAAAGAATTAGAAAAAAACTTATAGTTTCAATGTGTTTGCTTGCGGCGTTTGTGCTGTGGACGGTGGCAATTTGCTTTGTGGATGTGCGTGCGATTGGCCCGCAAAGTTCATCTGTGGGATTTGCCGGCATCAATGGTTTTGTCCATAATCTGACGGGCGTGCATTGGGGACTTTACAACATAACCGATTGGCTCGGACTTGTGCCGATTTTTGTGTGTATGGGATTTAGCATACTTGGACTTATACAGTGGATCAAGCGAAAAAGTATATGTAAGGTAGATTACGACATTCTTATTTTAGGCGGGTTTTATATTGTTACGATTGCCGTCTATTTGCTTTTTGAGAGCGTGGTAATCAATTACCGACCGGTACTGATAGGTGGGAGTTTGGAAGCATCCTATCCGTCTTCCACAACAATGCTGGTGATGTGCGTTATGCCAACGGCTATTATGCAATTAGATAATCGAATAAAGAACAAATTGTTCCGCAATATCGTTGCTGTTGCAATCATCACATTTATTGCCTTTATGGTAATTGGCAGACTTTTTTGCGGTGTTCACTGGTTCACGGACATTGTCGGCGGCGCATTACTTAGCGCTGGACTTGTAATGATGTATCATTCGTTAAGCAATTTAAAAACGAAGTAATATTTTGCAGAAAATAACCGCTGAAAGCGTAAAACTTTCAGCGGTTTTAATATTACTTATCAAAAGAAACAGGCTTTGTATCATTTGTTGCAAATGCGTTAGGACCTGGGTCTGACATTGAGAAATACATTTTAGCAGCCTTTGTTGTGCCGAAATCTCGGTTAGAGCCTGAGTTCTGCACCTTGTTAAATGCATCGCGGAAGATCTGGTTGTGCGTTTCCTCATGGTTTAAAAGGCGGATATTCAAACAATCCCTGTATCCAAAGAATAGGGATTGAGAAAAATCATACGAAATGGTATAATTAATATATAAACTAAATTTTAGGATGGCACACAA
>JAFQHQ010000108.1 GCA_017397885.1 Clostridia bacterium
AAGTACCTCAAACGGATGAATTTTTGAGTAGCTTTTGGTGCGAAGGACGCAGGAAGGCTACTCGCCTTTCAAGGACGACAAGCCAAAAGATACCGAAAATTCACCGTTTGAGGCGTCTTCAGTGTTGGTTGTTAAGGCTAAGGTTGTTGAATAAGGTTATTTTCTAATAATAACAGGGCGCAAAACCTCAAAAAAGACCGAATATTTCATTAAACGGCAATTTGTAACACAAAAGTAATATAAAAACCACAAAATCTTGTGTTACAATAATTGACAAAATCATTTTGTTGGTGTATAATGTAGCTGAATATATAGGGATGCCTATATTCAAGTTTTAAGGATAATCCCTTGAAATCAAATTATTATTTCTTAATTTTAAGGAGGAATTTTAAATGGCATTTTGTGAAAAATGCGGTGCTAACCTTGCAGACGGCACAAAATTCTGTGACAAATGCGGTGCACCCACAAGCGCAGCTGCTCCCGCAGCACCTCAAGCTCCTGTATACGGTTCAGTTCCTGTAGGATATGTACCCGTTGTACCGGTAGCTCCCAAAAAACCTTTTGTTGAAAGATTGACAGATGCAGTTCCTGCACAGTTCAAAGATCCCAAAAACAAAACAATGTTCTGGATTGGTTTTGGTTCAATTGCTACCTTGGCTCTTTCGTATATCATATCTATGTTTTTGTATATTGCAGATTTGAGCTTTTTTGTAGGTATGGGCCATACATATCTTGGTGAATTAGATTTCTTTGATGCAGCAGATAATACCAATTCAGTGTGGATGGTAATTTTAATCGGAATTAATGTAATCCCTGCATTTCTTACATATTTTTCAATCAGAAATCCCAAATATAAACTTTGGTCAGTGTTTGCTGCAGCAGGGTTGTTTACAATAACAATAATTGCTCTTATTTGTTGGGGTATTATGGATCCGTCCGATTGGACCGGTGAATCGTACAACAAAGCTGCTTGGTATGTTCTTATGGATTGTCTGAGTGAAATGTGGTACATAAAACTCTTTGTTCCTGCAGGTGTAATACTCGGATATGGTGTTGACTATCTTGTTAACAGAGCAAAATAATTATCTATTGAAGTTATAAAGAGGTAAATCAAATGACGGTGTTTATGATAGCGTTAATGGCATACTTGTTGTATGTTTCCTATTGCAAGATTGTTTGCCTTTGTTTCAGAGGCAAACTGCACAATAGGTTTTTCGCAACCTTCATAAATACCGTCATTCCTGTTTTTGGGTCAATTCCTGCTTTTATTATGGTTAGTAAATATGAAAAAAGAGTGGGATGTCTTGCTCCAAAAATGAACGGTGAATTTTTAAGAGGCACAATTATTGCACTTCAAATGGCATCGGTTTTTGTGCTGTTTTTACCTTTTCTCAAGAAGGACGGCATATATGCCGATGGCATAAACTTTATCTATGGCTTGAACTTTGCCGGCGAAGAACTCATACCGGATTTTAGGTTTTTGTCATATCTTGTTATCGCACCTTTTGTTTGTGCCGTGATTAACAGCATCGACATAAAGTATAATATTCGTAACATTCTTACCTATATTATTTCTCTTTTATGTATGTTCACGGTTTTTGTTTTTTCGCTCTTTTTCAATTTGTCCGAAGACTACACCATGGAATACGGATTGTGGGTATACTGTGCAATTCAGATTACAACAATGTTATTCACTGTATTTTCTCTCATAAAGGTTCGAAACGGATTTTTGTTGAATCTTGAACAAATCGAAAGAGAAGAAATGCTTGAAAGCCAGAAAAAGAAAGCAAAAAAGCACGAGGAAGAAGAGGTTATACCCGACGATTCGTACAGATGTGCAAAATGCGGAAGTGCTGTCCTTAAGGGTACAATTTGCTCGTGCCGTCAGCAGAATGCTTCAACGCTTAATTCTGTTATGGTGGAGCAAAACAAAAAGGAAACTTCGGATTTTTGTGTATATTGCCGAAAGGCACTTAAACCCGGTGAAACATGTGATTGCATGGGAGACGGATTTGGAATAACCGTAAAACCGGAGCAGTATAACGGACGAAAATGCAGTTATTGCGGAAAAATTCTCGTTGGGGACACGCTTTGTGTTTGCGAAAAAATTATGAATAACTCCGCGCCGGCTTCATCGGATAATCCGGATGAAAAGCCAAAATCTTATTTTGAAATGCCGGATAATCTCAATGAAATAAGCATTGCGGATGAAATGGCACAACTTGAAGATAAAATCAGTCTCAAATTTTCAAATATTAAGAATTCTCTTGCTAAAAAGGGTGCAATTGATTTAAATACGAAAAATGATTCTGATAGTATTAACATTGAAAATACCGTCGACACAGTCGGTGGAGACGATGAAAAACGTATATAGAAAAAAGTAACGGTCTGAAGCTTTTGTTTTCAGACCGTTTTTGTATTGCTTATATAAAATAAAATTCAAATTCAAATTGTTTCAACAACAATCATATTGGTATTACCGCTGTTTCCGTTTGTCATGCCGCCGGTCATAACAATTGTATCGCCTTTTTGAAGACTAAGGTGTTGTTTTGCGGCTCTGCATGCATGATAAAATAACACATCGGTGGAGTTGAATACTTCACTGAGCACAGGCAAAACTCCCCACGAAAGAGACAACTGATACCAGGCTTTTTTGTTTGTTGTCATTCCGATTATATCCATGGGAGCACGGAATCTCGACACCATTCTTGCAGTCATTCCCGACATTGACGAAACAACGATTGCTCTTGCGTCAATATCAATTGCCATTCCGCATGTAGAATGTGAAACTGCGTCTACTTTATTCTTGATTTTGAAATCGGAATTTTTGAACCTTTTTTCATAGTTTATATGTGATTCTGTTTCTGTAACAATTTGTGCCATTGTTTTTATTGTTTCAACGGGATATTTTCCCGCTGCAGATTCCCCTGAAAGCATAACTGCACTGGTTCCGTCATAAACAGCATTTGCAACATCCGATATTTCAGCTCTTGTGGGTCTTGGATTAACAATCATCGATTCAAGCATCTCTGTAGCTGTAATAACTCGTTTCCCCAAAAGTCTGCATTTTTCTATTATGTATTTTTGTACTGCAGGAAGTTCGGCAAAAGGAATTTCAACTCCCAGGTCTCCGCGTGCAATCATGATACCGTCGCACTCACTGCATATTTCCTCAATGTTGTTTATTCCTGTGCGGTTTTCTATTTTGGCAATGAGGCCTATGTCATCGCCACCATTTTCTGCAAGAAAATTTTTGACACTCAAAATATCAGCTTTGCTCGAAACAAAGGAAGCTGCAACATAGTCGACTTCGTTTTTTATTCCAAAAAGCAGGTCTTCCTTGTCTTGCTCACTGAGATAAACTTTGTTAAGTACTTTTCCGGGAAAACTCATGCTTTTTCTGTCCGACAAAGTTCCGCCTGTTACAACTTTGCAAATCACATCGGTTTCTGTTACTTCAGTAACCGTAAAAATTACAAGACCATTATTTACAAGAACGGTATCACCTTCTTCAAGTTCCTTTGTAAGATTCTCGTAGTTAACACTTACCTGATTTTTGTTTCCGATAATTTCTCTTGTGGTAAATGTAAAAGTGTCACCATCTTTAAGCTCAATGCTTCCGTTCTCAAAAGTTTTTATGCGGTATTCCGGACCTTTTGTGTCCAGCATTATGGCAATCGGAATATCCAATCTTTCACGAACCTTTTTCACCATGTCGATTTTGGATTGGTGTTCTTCGTATGTTCCGTGTGAAAAGTTTAGTCTTGCAACATTCAAACCGGCACCACACATCTGTGTGAAAATTTCCTCGGTATCGCTGGATGGTCCCAATGTGCATATTATTTTGGTTTTTCTCATTGTTTACGGTACTCCTTTTTAATAGTTTTAATGTCCGGCACTAAAACAAAAAGTTGATAAGTATATTATATCATAGTCTTTTTTTATATTCAATAATAATCATGCTAAAAATAAATAAAAAATTTTTGAAAAATTGAGCTTTTATTGTTGTAAAATATAAAAATTTGTGATAAAATATAAAAAGTATGTTATAAGAGGTGATTTATATGGAGAATCAGAATATTTCCGGTCGGGAAATATTTGGCTGTAAAGTCGGTTCGCTGTTTTCAGAAACTACTTTTGGCAAAATATACACTGCCGAGAAAATACATGAAGACTCATCTTCACTTACATTAATATATCACGCCACAGCTCCTACTTTTGAACAACAGGAACACATTTTGAAGATGTTTTCAGGTGACCAAAATGCTGCAACTCAATATATAAGTGATAATATAGAAAAACTCAGAAGCAAAATTGATGTTTTGAAGAATATTTCATTTCAGAACAATAATTCTATTGCTCCTGTTTTTGATTATGATTTTGTTAAGGATGAAAATTCAAACGGATACAACCTTTTTGTGCACACATGTTTAATGAAACCACTTGGTGAATATGTGTCGAATAGAGGAATAACAGTCGCCGATACTCTCAGTTTGGCAATGCAAATGCTTAACGGTACCGATTATGCACATGCACATTCTCTTTCACACGGGTTCATCGGTGATGAGTGTCTTTTTGTGGATTCTGAAGGGAAGTGTAAAGTTTTCGGTTTTGAAATTGCCTCGGCACTTAAATCCGAAAACTTTGATGTTTCGGATAACAATATAAGCATTAAAGACGACATAGCTTCAGTTTCTTTTGTAATCTATAAGTTTTTCAATAATTTCAAGCCGCCGTTTCATGTTGACGCAAATAATTGTATTGGCAAACATCTTAACGGTTCAACATCAATTAACATTGCCCCGCCTTTCGGAGCAAACAGAGAAATTGCCTCGGCACTTATGAAGGGACTTGCACCCTATGCTGATTCATACAACAATTGCACAGAGTTGGTAACCGTTTTCGGAAAAATTCTCAACTCTACCGACGGTCTGTATCTTAATGCAAAACTTGTTGAAGCACCTGACTCAGTTAAGATACAAAGTGCTGATTCGGTACCGATGAATTCTTACGAAAATAATAATTCAGTATCGAACAGTCAAACGGCGCATTTTCAGACTTCAGCCGACAATTATCCGAAGCATTCAACCGAGGCAGCTTTCACTCAACAAGTACCACAGTCTGATGTTTTGCACGACCGTGATACATATGCAAGTTATGAACCGGTTTTTGCCCCGGAGCCTGCAAAGCCAATGCCAAAAAAGAGAAAAGAAAAATCTTCAAAAGGTCTTATCATACTTATTATAATACTTTCGGTTCTTATTGTAGCTTTGCTTACGTTAACTTTGCTTTGGAAGTTTGGAGTTGTTTCGCCGGATTTTATCCCCGGTCTTGAAAATTCTAAAACAGTTGTCGTAAAACCGGATGACGGTGCAAAAAATCCGGATGACGATTCCAAATCAAAAATCACGGTTACATTTGCTAAAGAATCTGTTATCCTGGATTATAATGCAACAGAAATGCTTGAATTCAAAGTAAAAGGGGCAGATGTATCAACGCTAACATTCAAGTCGTCGGATGAGACGGTTGTTACAGTATCGCCAGAAGGTGAACTTACCGCAAAAAGCGAGGGTGAAGCTGAAATTACGGTTTTTGATTCCGAAGGAAATGAACTTAATTCAATAAATGTAACGGTGAGCCCAAAACCGGATATTGAAAAAATAGACATTGCACACATTCAGTCAATGCTTCGCTCTGATTCTCAATACGGTATTTATGTATATGATGTGGCAGAACAAAAAGAATATTTGTTTGATAATTCACACAATATAATGGGTTCATCGGCACTGGTATGTCTGCCGATTTTGTATGCATACAGCAATGATCTTGAATCCGGAGCATTGGATGAATATTCAAACATTGTTTTCCGCCATACATATGAAGACGGCCGAGGCATATACAAGCAATCTGATGACGGACAACTTTTGCCGGCAAAAAATATGGTTACAACAATGCTGAAATACGGTGATAACAACTGTATAAACAGTCTTATGAATCATTTTGGAATAAATTATATTAATTCAATTGCATCAAATGATGCAATAACCGGAGTAAACGTAGTCAGAAATCTGGAATCGAATCCCGGAGATTCACGTGAGAATCAGATTTCAGCTTATGCGTGCGGTCAGATTTTTAATAAACTTATGACGGAAAAAGAAAAACCCGGAAGTGATTTTATCACAACCTATTTCAGAATAAGTGACTCTTCACGTAAGAAGGGGTTGGCAAGCAAAATTCCGACTGATGTTGACTTTTTAAATCATAACGCAGTGACAAGCACAAAATATAATGAAATTATGTATGTTGAATCCGGAAATCAAAAATTTATTGTTGTATTTATTTCCAGCATAAACAATGCGTCAAATCGAGATCAGAACATGATTCTTGCCGGGCAAATCGGGCAATATATATATGAATCGTTTATGAGCCATGATACAGACGGTTTGGATGAAGTTGGGTTGATTACGGAGGAATAAAAGTGTCTTACAAATTAGCAATTAATGCGTCATCGATTATAGGTGACAACATCAACAGTTTTAACGAAGCAATATTTGCAGACGGGATTTCATCTTTCAATTCAGGAGTATGTTCTCCTCTTGAAATGAAGACTCTGAGCAGAGGCAAGAAACATGTGGTTTCTGTAATGTCATCTGATGAAACTTTTGATGCACAGTGTATGTCGCTTAAAGACATACTGAACAAACATAATACATCTTCTTTGTCCATAAAGGTTCAGTATAATCTGAAATCTTCGTTGGAACAGCTTTATGAAAGAACGGATGCCGATTCTAATCTTTCGGATATGACCATGTTTTATACCGACGGTCAAAGTGCATACATCGCCGGTTACGGCGAGGTCAATGCATATCATTACAGTGCAAAAACCAAAAGTGTGCAAAAGGTTGAGTTTGTCGGTATAAAAGAATCTGAGTCTGTTGATGCTGCTGATGCTGATTTAGCAACAGAGGTTAAAATCAGAATTCCGGCGAGAGTAAAGCGAATATCCAATCTTTGTTCAGGCGATGAATATCTTTTGGTTGGCAAAAATTTAAAGGTTTTCTTTAATGACGAACAAATTATAGACATTTTTACCGAACATGGTGAAAATGCAATTGCATTCATGCTTGCTGAAGCACAAAAGCGCGGATGCAGAGATAATTTGTCTGTTGCTCATGTTACTGTTAAGAAACAGCATGCTGCAGCAATAATTACAACCCTTGCAATTATTGCACTTGTTCTTGCGGGATTTTTGGTATATTCAACATTTTTGTCCGATGATACTGAAAATGTTAGTACTACTTTGTCGGATAATGTAATACAAAGTGATGAAAAACAAATTACTTCGACCTTGGATGAAGAAAATGACAATGACAAAGAATCGGAGTCTGAATCATCCTCGAGTTCTGATTTGCAAAATGAATCTGTTTCAGATTCAGAATTGGATTCTCTGGAAGGTCTAGTACCCGAGCTTGACGCAATAGGTTCCGAAATTACAGGTGAATATAACATTGTTTCATACTATGTGAAAAACTTGACTACCGGTGAAGTCATCAAGAGTAATGACTCAAAAATGTATTCTGCAAGTCTCATAAAGCTATATATAATGGCTGAAATATACCGTCAGGTTGATGTCGGCGAGCTCACCATGGATGATGAACTCAAAAATCTTCTTACTCAGATGATAACCGTGAGTGATAATGATGCTTGTAACACTTTGGCGACCATTGCAGGTGGAGGTAATCAGCAACTTGGATTTGAAAGAATAACCGACAATGCAAGAAATCTTGGTTGCGGTCATACTGTTCAGAAAAATGATTTGCAGGCAGTGAGAGAGGTCCCCATATCAACGGGTAATTTCACCTCTGTCGGAGATTGCGCATTGATTCTTGAAAAAATATATAACGGAGAGCTTGTTAGTCCAGAGGCAAGTGCCGACATGCTTGCACTTTTAAAAGGACAGCAACGTCGCAATAAAATCCCGAGAGATTTGCCGGAGGGTGTTGTTGTTGCAAACAAAACCGGTGAGACAAGCACTGCACAAAATGATGTAGCGATAGTATATAGTGAAAAAACTCCATACATAATATGCATAATGATAAATGATTATGCAAATTCCATGGATGATGCAATGGATGTTGTAGCAAGAATGTCCAAAGCAACTTATGATTATATAATGAAATAAAAATAATACAAAATATAAATCCGGATTATAATCCGGAAGAATGGAGGCAAAAAATGCACGATGAACACGAATTCAACTTTGATTTAGATGGAGATGGTGTAATGGACAGTTATGCCGAAATGCTTGATACTGATGGTGACGGGGCAATTGATTACATGGCAATTGATACAGACGGTGACGGTTTGATGGATTTTTATGCCATGGAATCGGACACAGACGGTGATGGGATTGCCGACACTGTTTACGTTGATGCTGACGGTGACGGCTACATCGACGAGGAGATTTCGATTGATGATCCTTATGCCGAAGACGAACCATATAGTGGCGGAGCGGAAGATTACAATGTTACAACCGTTGACAGTGACGGCGACGGAATTATTGACCAACTGGTGAAAGAATTTGATAACAATTTTGACGGTTTTTCAGATCAACTTGATGTTCTTGAAGATACAAACGCTGACGGGGAAGTAGATGTTGCAATGACATATCTTGACATCGACGGTGACGGTCAGCCCGATCAGGCTGTTATTCAGATTGATTCTAACTATGACGGCGTTATCGATGTGGATATAACTCAAATTGACGGAGACGGTGACGGAAATATTGATTATGAAATCTCTTCGGTAGATTTGGATGGTGACGGTATTTTTGATCAGGTTACCGAAAGCTTTGACTCTGATGGAGACGGATTTTTTGATAAAGTAAATACATATGACGCTCCCGAAGATGCGTATGCCAATACCATTGATGTGTACGATAAAATTCCCGGTGATTCGCATGGTGAGGCAACGGAAGTTGACAATGACAGAGTTGAAGAACTTGACACCGATGGTGACGGCGTTGTAGACACAATTATCCATACCACAGATTTTGACGGTGATGGTGTTGATGACGGAACATACACAATGGTTGACCTGAATGGCGACGGTGTTGCAGACGGTGAAATATATGCCTATGATTCTGACGGAGACGGCATTGAAGATCAGATTCTTGAAGCATACGATTATGACAATGACGGCAATTATGACGAGGTGTTTGAAGGAAATGACCTTAACGGAGACGGAATAATTGATGAAATTGTATACAGTCAGGATATAGACAGTGACGGAATAATTGATGAAGAAGCGCATTTTGTATTGAATGAAGAAACCGGTGAATATGAACCTGTTGATGTACCCTCAGAACCGGAAGAGCCCTCAGAACCGGAAGAGCCATACATTGAGCCTGATGGTGAGTCCGGTTACGCAGAATACGACACCGATGGTGACGGTGCAATAGACACCGTTGTAGAAGAGTTTGATTCCGATGGTGATGGAAGCTACGACACAGTTATTACATCAGTAGATTCCGACGGTGACGGTACAATTGATACAGTATATGAAGATTATGACACCGATTCTGACGGCCTTTATGAAACCTCTACCATGTCGGCTGACCTTGACGGCGACGGAAATGTGGATTATTTTGCCATTGCTCAGGATTTGAACGGCGACGATGTGATTGACTATACTGCAGAATATGTTGATGAAAACGGTGACGGAAGTGCTGATATCGCATATGAACTTGTTGACGAAAACGGTGACGGAAACCTTGATAAAGAAATTTATTCAATTGACTCCGATGGTGACGGAATTTACGATGAAATTCACACAACATCAGATTCCGACGGCGATGGTGCGCCCGATGTGGTTGAATCACTTTACTATAACGAGGAAACCGGAGAATATGAGGTTGAGATAACTCCCATCGATTACAGCGATCCTACCACATACGGACTTATAGATTATGATAACTATGATCCCGATGAAGCAAATTCCGAAAATATTGTGGGTTATCCCGAAAATGATATTGACAACTGGGAATTCCAGGGTGAAACAAACCGTTGTGCGCTTTATGCTCAAAAGTTTATTATCGAAGAACTCACGGGTCAGGAAATTGACATTGAAGAATTTGCAGACATTGCCGAAGCAAATGGCTGGTTTGATGAAAATGGCGGTACCTTGATTCCGGACCTTGACAGAATGCTCGATTATTATGGTGTAGAATCTGAACTTACAGATGGTGGTACCATCGAAGATATTGAACAGTGTCTTGAAAACGGCGGTAAAGTTGTTGTTGCAGTAGACAGCGGTGAAATATGGTATGGAGAGCAGGATGATTTGTATTCTCCCATGGACGGTGTTGATCATGCCGTTGAAGTAATCGGTATTGACTACAGTGATCCTGATAATCCCATGGTTATCCTCAACGATTCCGGTACTCCCGACGGATGCGGTATGATGGTTCCTCTTGACACATTCATGGATGCATGGGAAGATGGAAACAACATTCTGGTTACTTGCGAAGCATAAACTGCAAAGGAGAAAATGATTATGAAAATTAATATAGCTGAAATTTTAAAAGAACTCAAAACAAGTGCATTTATGCGCAGTTGCTACATCCCTATGGGATATAGTGCAGGGTTTCCAATTGTTCACAAACTTAATTCAAATGTATGCATAACAATTCCATATCTCAAATACAAAATTACAGGTGAAGTGGATAAGACTCTTGTTTATCCGGTAAAATATGCAGTTACTATAAGTTTGCCAAAAAAGAATGTTGTAAAGTATGAAGATTTGTCAATTCATCCTTCATTTAAAAGAGTAGAATTTGACAAACCCGTTGGATTTTTCAGACATGATGCCATAAAGGAATACAACAAAGCACGTTACGAAAGCGAAAAAGAGAAACTTTTTGAACTTTATAATGCAATTATTGAATGTGAACTTAATTCAAAACCTTGCAACAAGGATGATGAAAATAAATTCAAAGAGCTTCTCGGCATTTTGGTTGAACCTTCAATTAAAGTTATTTATAAAGTGCTTGATGGCGAATTTTATAATAAATATATGGCATAACCGGGGGTAAGATATGAGCAGCGGAAACGATTTTTTCAAAAAACCGGGAGGTAGTTCGGGCTTTTCCTCTGATTCTTTTTCAAAATCCATAGATTTTGGTGATGCCAAAGATAAAAGTATTGACAGAACCGGTGAGTCAAAAATTAAAATGTCTGCAGGTTTTAAGAAGAATAAAGAAGAGACTAAGCAGGAGACTGTTACATATTCAAAATCCTTTGATAATAAGAGCGAATTACCAAAAAAAGAGTCGATAAATTCACAGCCTGCAAGAGAGCCAAAACCTCAAAAGCCACAGAGTGCTGTGACAAAAGACGTTAAACCGTTAAATCAAAAGCCGGAACAGCAAAAAAATGAACCGCAACAGAAAAACAGCAAACATAATCCGTCAAATACAAATGGTGAAAAGGTAAACATAACACTTCGTATGAATGAAGTTACTCAAAAAAAGCTTGACGAAACAATAAAGCTTTTGGAATCTTTAAAACTTCCGGTTCATGCGGCGAATGTAGCGGAACTTATGGGCAATATTGTAAAAGATCGCTTCACCGTTGCCGTTGTCGGAGAATTCAGCAAAGGAAAAAGTACTTTCATAAACAATCTTTTTGAAAAAGAAGTACTCCCTGTGGGTAATACTCCTACAACAGCAATGCTGACTCGTATTATGTATAATTCCAAAGAAGCTCTTGTAATTTCCGACGGTAAAAATCCCAAAATAACCATGCCCCTTTCACCAAAATCATGGGAAGGTTACACTGCCGATCTTGACGGTAAAGATCCGACAGGAGTTGCTTTTGTGGGACTTGATGATCAGTGGCTTAAGCATGGAATTGAAATCATTGATACTCCGGGAGCCGGTGACCTTGAAGAAAAGAGAGCAGCTCTTATCGGTGATGCGCTTAAGGGCAGTGATGCGGCTGTTATCACAATCAGTGCCGAGGTTGCAATGAGCATGAGTGAGAAATTGTTTATAGAAGAACGTCTCATATCAAAAAAGACACCGTTTCTTATGCTCATTGTTACAAAACTTGACAGAATTGACGAAAAACAGCGAAGTGGTGTGGTTCGATTCATAAAGCAAAAGCTTGAAATGTGGAACATAAATGTTCCCGTATTCATTCCTTATGATGTAAAAATTCCGGGTGGTGAATTTGAAGATATAATCGGAATGGATAAGGTCAAATCACAAATAGATTCGTGGATTGTTGCTCCCGAACGTGTTAAATTAACCTGCGAATGGGTAGCACAAAGAGTTAAGGCAGTTCTTGCAAGTGCAATTTCAGAACTTAACGAGAAAAAACTCATTGCCGATGCCGATGACAACGAAAAGGACAAGCTGATTTCACGTAAAAAAGAACTTATTGACAAGGCAAAAAATGAGTGGGAGAGTCTCCGTTTGGGAATGCTTGAGCGTTCAAACGACGCTTATAAAAAGCTGTTAATCAGAGCGGATGATTTCAAAAAAACACTCACTGAAAGACTCAGTCATGAACTTTCGCACAGTTCAAATCCGCAAAAATGGTTGGCCGAAGATTATCCCTACAGAATGAAGATTGAACTTTCCAATTTTTCGGCTTCAACCGAAGGTTTTATATCAAAGAAAATTGCCGACGATGCGCGATGGTTCAACACAAATCTTGACAAAAGCTTTAAAACAAATGTTTTGTTTTCGCCCGATAAATATGAATCTGTTGTACCTCGCGAAGTTGCAACCGGTGCGGAATCCGTTCTCAAACTGAAAGATTTGACTGCGGCACGTACAGTGTCGAGGGTTGGAGTTTCTGCACTCAGCATTATCGGGTTTATGGCTTGTTCGTCAATCGGCATACCGCCTATAATAGGAAGTACGGGCATAACCACCGGCGGAACTGTTATTTCGGAAGTGTTTTTCAAAAAGAAAATAGACTCGCAAAGACAAACAATCAAACAGGAAATTGAAAAAAACATTCCCGTAATAATCAGCAAATCCATGGTACATACAGAAAAACGTGTTAAAAACATGTATGATGACATAATCAGTGAAGCACACAAGCTTGAGAAATCATGGATGGAGAATCAACTTGGTGCAATTCCGACTGATAATACAGAACCCGGAAAGATGGATACTGCACATATATCAAATGCAATATCCTTGCTGGAAAAACAAATTTTAAACTGGGATTAAAATAGTTTTTATGTTGAAAGGGACTGTAAATTAATTCAGCAAATTCAGCAAATTAATTTACAGTCCCTTTCGGCTAAACACTTCGGTGTCGGCTGTTTGAGCTTACACGGTTTTAAGGAGAGTAAAAATGGTTAGCAACAATGATTTGCAATATTTATCATACAAGAAAAAGCAGATGTATCTTGCCGATCTTTTTAAACAGGCATCGGAGATAAGCACCGAACTTAATTTAAATAAAATGTGTGTTAATCTCAAAAATCTTGGACGAAAGATATATGCCGATTCATTTAAGATTCAGATAGTAGGCACTTTTAAAAACGGTAAGTCTACGTTTATAAATTCTTTTCTCGGAGAGGATGTTTTGCCTGCATATGCTCTCCCGTGTACAGCTGTTATCAATGAAGTAAAATACGGAAAAGAGAAAAAAGCGGTTCTTCATTTTAAAAATCCTCTTCCCAAGAAACTCCCCGTGGAACTTTCTGCGCGGGCAAAAGCTCACATGAGAAGATTTTTGCCGGGACCGGTGCCGCCAATGGCAATTGCATATGATGAAATTGAAGATTATGTTGTTATCCCAATAGGAAAAGACCCCAGAGAGATGCTGCTGGAAAGTCCCTACGAAAAGGTTGAACTTTTTTGGCCGTTAGAACTGTTAAAAAACGGTGTTGAAATCATTGATTCTCCCGGACTGAATGAACATGCCACAAGAACAAAAGTAACCATTGACTATCTTTCCAAAGCAGATGCAATTATTTTTGTTTTAAGTGCAACTTCACTTTGTTCTCTCGAAGAAATGAAATTTATCGAAAACACTCTTCATGCTCAAAATTTTAATGATATTTTCTTTGTGGTTAACCGCTTCGACCTTATTGGTGAAAACGAAAAAAGAAATGTTGTTGAATACGCAAATTCAAAGCTGTCTCGGTACACTTCATTCGGAACAAACGGCATATATTTTGTTTCTGCTAAAAATGCTCTTGAAGCAAAAAAGGACAACGATGCCGAAAAACTCTGTGCATCGGCAATGCCGGGATTTGAAGAAAGGCTTTCGCTTTTTCTTACAAACGAAAAAGGTGTTGCCAAGCTATCTCAGCCTGCATTTGAACTCAGAAGAATACTCTTGAACGAGATAATGGGAAAAGCCGTTTTGTCACAACGCAAACTTATAAACACTTCCATTGATGAACTAAAAGGAAAATATCGGGCGGTGACTCCCCGTCTTGAAGAGCTGAAATCCAAAAAAGAACAAAGCCTCAAGAAAATGCAGTTGCTTATTGAGCAGTCAAGATATGATTTTGAATATGTATCACGAAGCATAATTAACGAGTTTTCATCAAGAGTTAATTCTTGGGTTGACGAATACACACCTCAAACCAAAATCGGAGTTGTTCCCAAAAAGGAACGAATAAAAAAACTGACTGCGGAAATAACGGATTATGTATCCGAAAAGATTACTGCCGAACAAAATGTATGGAAGAAAAGAATACTTCTTCCTTTGTTAGAAGAAAAAGCAGCGGAAATTTTTTCGGAAGCAGAGTCGGATTTTGAACATCTGTTTTCCGAACTTGACAGTGTGCATTCGGGACTTTCCGGAGACCTTGCCGTTGCAATGCAACGAAATTCAGTGTGGAAAAGGGTTGCGGGAGTTGCCGGTGGCTTGGTCAATGTTGATTTGTCGTGTGCGGTAACAGGTGGAACAAGTGCTCTGAGCTCCGATACGGCAAAAAAAGTCGGGGTGACGGTTGGGGCACAGTCTGTTCTTGTTGCTTTTGGAATATTGAATCCATTTGCAATATGCGCTTTTTTATTCGGCACAGTTGCATTTGGAATGGCACGCAACGAAACTAATGTAATCAAAAAAGTAAAAGATAAGGTTTGTGATGAATTTGTAACATCAATTAATGCATCAATTGACGAAAATGCAAAAGCCATGGCTAAATCTGTTACTGATAAATTCATGGAAATTGCCAATTCTCTTGTTTCCGCACTGGATGCCGAAATTTCTCAGACCGAAAATCAGATAAGAACATTGATTTCGGAAATGGAAAAGGGAAGAATAAGTATTTCATCAAAACAAAAAGACATTGACAATTGTAATGTTAAAGCCAAGACAGTTGTTGCAAAAACAGAAGCTCTTATAAGATCTTTCAGAAAATAAATATTATCGTGTGAACCAATAGGAGGTATATTGTGATATCCGAAAAACAGACACAGCTAAAGTTAAAACTTAAAAATGAATTAAACAGCCGTATCAAGTTTTATGATGATATTGCAAAAAACTATCCTGTGGATTCGGACGAATTTGAAGAATACAGAGAGTTTTATGAAAGACTTAAATCAAAAATATCTGACGAGAAGATTAACTTTACCGTTATTGGAGAATTTTCAACAGGAAAAAGCACTTTTATAAACGCACTTTTAAAATCCCGTTTTCTTGAGTCAAAGGTTTTGCAGGGGACAACTTCTGCGGCAACAGTCATAGAATCCGGAGATAAATACCGGGCTGTTCTGGAGTATAACGATCTTACAAAAAATGTTCTTACATTCAAAGACGCCTATGAAATGAAATCTGTTGTTGATGAATTTACGGTGAATTCCGAGAATACTCAAAAAATTAAAAAAGTAACGTTTCAAATTCCGGATATTGCACTGGATTCCCGAATGCGAATCATAGATACCCCGGGAACAAATGTTGAATACAAGTGGCACGAAGATGTTACACGCTATTCCATAAGCCGCATTTCCGATGTTTCTATTGTTCTTATTGATGCGACGAAGGTTTTACCTGAATCGCTGATTGATTTTATTGAGGAGAATATCAAAGATCGAATAGAATATACAATTTTTGTTGTTACCAAAATTGACTGTGTAAAAGAAAAAGAAATTGAAGGAATTTTGAAATATGTAAAAATAAAGCTGATGCAAGAATTTGAACTTTCAAAAACACCGATTGTGCTTCCGTATGCGGCTTTGCAGGTTTTGGAATATGCAACCGAAAAAAAATCCTGTGTTCCCAATGAGCACGAGAAAAAACTTCTTGCAATTTCTAAAAAAACAGAAGTTGCATTTGAAAGATTTTTTGATGCCAATCATTTGTCCTATCTTGCCAAAAGCTTTAAACACAATGAGTCGCTTGTTCGTTTTGAACTCAAAAACTCTCTTGAGGCGCACAAAAAACGTCTTTACGATTCTGTTCATCTTGATGATGAAAAAATAAAACGCTCAAAAAATTTCATGCCGGAGTTTTTCAAAAATGATCAGAGCCGTTGGCGAATCAAGTCTTTCAATCAGAGCAGTGGTAAAATTCATGCTGATTTGTCAAATCGTATGCAGCGTGTGAAAAGCAATCTCTTAAGCAGAATAAACTTTGAGATACATAACAATCAGTTTGTCAAAAAAAATACCGGCGTTGCTTTGAAGAATCATTTTACAGACTTTTTTATGACTCAAACCCAAATTTTGACTGATGAATGTCAACGTTTCTTTGACCTTCTTAAAGGCAAATATGTCTATGAAATGTGTTCGTTTTTGAAATTATACCAAACAACATGTAACAATATATCCATATTGCCGCCGCGGGTATATAGAAAAAAATACTGTGATTATATCAACAATCCAAATCCAATTAACGGATCGCACATATATGATGCATCAATAGAAAAAGAGATGACAAAGATATTTACCGGTTCATACTCAAATTCTCTGATAAAGAATTCATTTGCTCCCGGCATACGCGCAAGGTCAAATGAAGTTCTTGATTTTGCTCAAAGCCATTATGCTCATGTTGTCAGTGACATAATGTCAAAAATGGAAAAACAAATCGAATCTACAAAAGAACTTATGCTTAACCAATTTGAATGGATTGTAAGAGATCACATGGATTATATTGAGGAACAGGTTGGCAATCTTACTTATCGTTTGATGGAGTATGAGGAGAAACGAGAACTTATAGATACAGATATTACTGTGTTAAAAATGAGAAAATGACGCAGAATCCCATTGCTTGAAAGAAGTGAATATGTAAGTATATTATATTTTATTCTTTTGCAAAAAGTCTGCAAATATGCTCTGCGCATTTTATTCCGTCAACTGCCGATGACATAATCCCTCCGGCATATCCGGCACCTTCGCCTACAGGGAAAACGTTTTTTATGTTAGACTGAAAGTTGTCTCCTCGGATAATTCTCACCGGGGCACTGCTTCTTGTTTCAACGCCGGTGAGCACGGCACCGCCATTGCAAAAACCTTTCATTTTTTTGTCAAATTCTATAAAAGCCTTTTTCATTGTTTCGAAAACAAAAGGCGGCAAAATTTTGCTCATGTCTGTGTATTTTATTCCCGGTTTATAGCTTGGTAGTGTCACTGTTTGTGAATTATCCTTAATTCCAAGAAAATCTGCCAGTTTCTGGCATGGTGCAAAATAATTTCTCCCGCCGACTTCAAATGCCTTTTTTTCAAGTTCTCTCTGAAAATACATTCCTCCCAAAACATGATTACCGTTAATATCTTGGGGTGATACGGAAACGAGAATTGCACTGTTTGAGTTTTCATCCATTCTGGCATAATCACTCATGCCATTGGTTACAACCCCACCTTTTTCCGAAGCACTTGCAACAACTTTTCCGCCCGGACACATGCAAAAGCTGTATGTTCCTCTGCCGTCGGGATGACACGAAAGCTTGTAATCGGCAGTGGGCAGGGATTCGTCATTAAACAGCTCTTTGTATTGCAATTTATTTATATATTCTCTGCTGTGCTCAATGCGAACTCCAATCGAAAACGGTTTTCGTTCCATTTTAAAGCCGTTTTTAAGCATCATTTCATAGGTTTCTCTTGAACTGTGTCCTATAGCGCACACAAGCACGGAACAGGAGAGCGGAAATTCTTCTGTTGTTTCAAGGTTTTCAATTATAACATCGTTGATTTGACCATCGGATATTTTCATATCTTTCATCATATGGTTAAACAAAAATTTCCCGCCGAGAGAAACAATTTCCTTGCGGATGTTTTTAACCGTTTCCGAAAGATAATCGGTGCCAATGTGAGGCTTTGCGTTTGTGAGAATGTCTTCAGGTGCTCCGTGAGCCACAAACTCTTTTTTTACAAAATCCATTCGTATGTCATTAACACCGCATGTGAGTTTTCCATCCGAAAAAGTTCCGGCGCCGCCTTCGCCAAACTGAACATTGCAATTTGTATCAAGGTTGCCGCTTTCCCAAAAGGCTCTTACGCATTCTTTTCTTTTGTCAACATCTTTTCCGCGTTCAATTACAATTGGATTAAGCCCGACTCTTGCCAGCATAAGTGCACAAAAAAGTCCTGAAGGTCCCGAACCAATGACAATTGGCGGTGTGCTTGCTGTGACATCTGCATGTGGAAATTCATATTCCATCGGCAAATAAGACGTGGCATCGGTGCATTTTTTTACGAGCTTGTCTTCGCAGGGAGTTTCAATGACAAAAGTGCACACAAAGCAAATCTCATGAGGCTTTCGGGCATCGAGAGACTTTCGTAAAAGTTTTATTGATTTAATCTTTTCCGGATTGATTTTAAGTTTTCTCGCAACATATTCAACATATTTTTCCGGACTTTCCTTATATGGAATTTTGACATTGGTAAGTTTAATCATTTTTTTCAAAAAAATCCTTCATGATTTTAAGTTCTTTTTCGCTTTTTAGTGTGCTGATGAATTGTATTTCGCCCTTGTTTTCGGGAGAATTTAAAATTTCATGCTCAATGAGTTGCCTTCTTGTTTCTCGGGCAGTTCCCATTCCGCCGTCAATAACTTTTACAGTTGAGCAAAAGGCATTTTTAATGTGTTTTTTAATGTGTGGATAATGAGTACATCCAAGAACAATTACGCTAATTTCACGCTCCCGGTATGGTTCAAAAAGCCTGTCAAGATAATCTTTCAACTCACCGTCATGTCCTTTGCCTTTTTCAATGATTTCCACAAGTCCGGGGCAGGGGAGGGGAATGATGTTTGCCTCATGTTCGTATGTTTTCATAAGATTTAAATATTTTTCATTCCTGAGGGTAACGGGTGTTGCCATAACAAGTATATTTCCGCCGGGATGGGAAATTGCGGCAGGTTTTACTGCCGGTTCAATTCCTATGATAGGAATTGAATACTTTTTTCTGAGATCGTTTGCGGCAATGCTCGTTGCGGTGTTGCATGCAATTACAACAGCTTTAACACCCATTTCTATAAGCTCGCTCACGCATTGAGATGAAAGTTCATATACTTCGCTGTTTGATTTGCTTCCATATGGAGCGTTTTTTGTGTCGCCCATATATATATAGTTTTCGTTCGGCATCAGAAAATGAAGTTCTTTAAGTACGGAAATTCCTCCGACGCCCGAGTCGAACACACCGATTGGTGCAGATGAAAAATTCATGGGTCTACCTCGATTATTTAATATGTTTTAATTATTTTTCCTCAAAAACCTTTTTATATTATATCTCATGTTGGAAATAAAATCAAGTTTTTGAAAACATTCTTTCAGAAAAACCATACAAAACATAAAGACATCCAAACAAATTTTTTGGCTTTACATTATTTGTAATTAATGGTATAATATTTTTTGTGTTTTATAGGGGGAATTACTATTAATAAAGGAAGAAAGATATGAAAGGAATCAAGAAATTTTTTGAACCCATTGACATGACCGTAGGCAAACCGTGGAAGGGTATTGTGATGTTTTCCGTCCCCATGGTTATCGGCAACATTGCTCAACAGCTCTACAGCACGGTTGACAGTATTGTAGTCGGTCATTATGTGGGAGACAACGCTCTTGCCGCTGTCGGAAGTGCAACACCGCTGTTTAACTTGTTGCTGGTTTTGTTTGTCGGCATTGCGGCGGGTGTGGGAATAATGGTTGCTCAATATTTCGGGGCAAGGTCGCGCACGGAGCTGTCATCAACAATCGGCACATGTGTAATCGTTACAGCTATTTCGTCGCTGTTTATTATGGTTATAACTCCGTTTATTGTCAGACCGCTTTTGACTTTGCTTAATACTCCAAAAGAGATTCTTGATGATTGTACAAATTATCTCGTGATTCTTATGTACGGCATTGCCGGCATGGCATATTACAACATATTAAGCGGAATACTTCGCGGTCTCGGGGATTCATTTTCGGCACTGCTTTATCTACTTGTTGCAACAGTGCTGAATATCGGCCTTGATGTGTTGTTTGTGGCACAGTTCAATATGGGCGTTGCAGGGGTTTCCGTTGCAACGGTGATTGCTCAGTTTATATCTTCTGTACTATGTTTTTTGAAGCTTATGCGTATGAAAGATATTTTCGATTTTGGTTCACATGAACTTAAAACAGCAACGCTGTCAATCGGTACAATGTTTGTTACAATGATAAAGAATGTGTTTGGACGAATAGTTCATTATGGGAAATATATATTCCGGTTTAAAAAGCCTCACGCATATCAAAAATTGGTGCCAAACGCCTCTGAAGGGCTTTTAATGACAAGAAATCATCTTCACCAACTTGTAAAACTGGGCGTTCCTTCAGGTCTGACGCAGGCGATTTTCTCCTGTGCAATGATTGTTGTTCAATCGCTCACAAACAGTTTTGGAACAGAGTTTATTGCGGCAAATGTTATTGTTATGCGTGTGGATGGTTTTGCTATGATGCCCAATTTTTCCTTTGGAACGGCAATGACAACATATGCGGGTCAAAATGTTGGTGCAGGAAGGCTCGACCGTGTTAAAACAGGAGCAAAACACGGAACGCTCATTGCAATGGCTTGTTCTGCAGTAATTACTCTGGTTATTCTGATTTTCGGTAAATATCTTATGATGATTTTCACCGACACAGCTTCGCTTGTTGACCGCAGTGTTTATATGATGCGTATTTTGGCAGTTGGCTACATTGCAATGGCAGTTACTCAAAGTCTTTCCGGCGTTATGAGAGGTGCCGGCGACACAATGACTCCCATGTGGATTTCACTGTGTACAACAGTTATTCTCAGAGTGCCGCTTGCCTATGGTATTTCGTGGCTTACCCGAACTCCGGACTTACCGTACGGTACAAGTGACTGCATTCAGATTTCACTTCTCACATCATGGGTTATGGGTGCGATGTTAACGTTGATTTTCTATCGCGTAGGTAAGTGGAAGACCAAAGCGGCAAGGTTTATTAATCAAAACAATTAATGAAAGAGAGGATTTTAATAATGAACGAAAACACAAAAGTAATATTTGAAATGGAAGACGGTTCTTCGTTTACGGTTGAACTCTATCCCGAACATGCTCCCGAAACCGTTGAGAACTTTATCGGACTTGTTGAGGAAGGTTTTTATGATGGTCTCACATTCCACAGAATTATCCCCGGTTTCATGACACAGGGCGGAGATCCCGAAGGCACAGGCATGGGCGGAAGCGGAACAAACATCACAGGAGAATTTGCTCAAAACGGAATTACCAACAATCTCAAACACGACAGAGGGGTAATATCCATGGCTCGTTCCATGATGCCAAACTCAGCAAGCAGTCAGTTCTTTATTTGTTTTGAAGCAGCACCTCATCTTGACGGTGCATATGCGGCATTCGGTAAAGTTATTGAAGGCATGGAAGCTGTTGATGCAATGGCGGAAGTTGCAACAGACTACAGCGATAAACCGCTTACTCCTGTTATTATGAAAAAAGTATATATAGCAGAATGATTAAAAGAGGCAGTGTCCGTAATTTAAACGCACAAAAGCGTATGCAAAATTATCGACTCTGCCTTTTTTGCGCACGCGAGCTTTATTTAATAATTAAAAAAAGTGTTGATTTATTAAACTTTGTGTGATAGTATATATTATATACATATCAATAAAGCCAGAGAAGGAATGATTCACATGGATATTAATCTTTCAATAAAAAAACTTGTTTCTTACGGTCTTGAAAAAGGTCTTTTTGAGCAGCGTGATAAAACATATGTCATAAATCTTTTAATTGATGCGTTGAAACTTGACAGTTACAACGATTTGGCAGTAATAGAAGATGGCAATTTGAATTTAGAACAAATTTTAGCAGAAATTCTTGATTATACAGTTGAAAACGGAATTTGCGAGGACAGTGTTACACATCGAGATTTGTTTGACACAAAAATCATGTCTCTTCTCATGCCGCGCCCTTCCGAAGTTACTGCAAGATTTTATGATTTATACCAAAAATCACCCAAAGAAGCAACCGATTATTATTACAAACTCAGCTGTGACAGTGACTATATTCGTACCTACAGGGTTGCAAAGGACAAAAAATGGATTGCAAAAACTCCCTATGGAGATATGGACATTACCATCAATCTTTCAAAACCCGAAAAAGATCCAAAAGCAATAGCCGCAAGCAAAAATGCACCGCAAACAGGTTATCCGAAATGTATGCTGTGTCCGGAAAATGAGGGCTATGCAGGACGCATCAATTTTCCGGCGAGACAAAACCACCGCATAATTCCCGTCAAGATAAATAATACCGATTGGTATATGCAATATTCACCCTATGTATATTATAATGAGCATTGCATTGTTTTTAACTCCGAACACACACCAATGAAAATAGAAAAGGCAACATTTCGAAAGCTTTTTGATTTTGTTGCACTTTTCCCGCACTATTTTGTAGGTTCAAATGCAGATTTGCCAATCGTTGGGGGTTCAATCCTCAGTCACGACCATTTTCAGGGCGGAAATTATGAATTTGCCATGGCAAAAGCTCCGATTGAAACCGAAATTTCATTTAAAGGATATGATGATGTTGAAGCAGGTATTGTAAAATGGCCAATGTCAACAATCAGATTACGCTGTGAAAACAGCGACCGCCTGGTCGAGATGTCGGACAAAATTTTAACATCGTGGCGAAATTACACAGATGAAGAAGCTTTTGTTTTTGCCGAAACAAATGGTGAACCCCATAATACAATAACACCGATTGCACGCATGAAAAACGGCAAATTTGAAATTGACCTTGTTCTTCGAAACAACATAACAACCGATGAACATCCCCTCGGAGTATATCATCCTCACAGCGAACTTCACAATATTAAAAAAGAAAATATCGGCCTTATTGAAGTTATGGGTCTTGCAGTGCTTCCTGCACGTCTTAACAGCGAGCTTGATATTCTTGCAGATGCAATTTTAAATGGTGAAGACATCGGTAAAATTGAATCGATTTCAAAACACCGTGAGTGGGTGGAAAGCTTTATGACTGATTATTCGGAATTTGATAAAGATAATATCGAAGAGATTCTCTGTTGCGAAGTCGGAAAAGTGTTTCAAAAGGTATTGGAACATGCCGGAGTGTTTAAAAGAGATGAATCCGGCAAACAAGCCTTTATGAGATTTGTAGATAGTATATAGTATTATTTTTATTAAGAAGAAAGAGCCTCTCCAATCAATGATTGATTATCGTCATTAATGATTGGAGAGGCTTTTGATATCACATATTAATTTCACATTCAATTGCACTTGAATTTTCTTTGTTAGGAATGTATTTGTAAGTATCAGAAAGTGCTTCGGTCTTTAATCCAAAATCTGTTCTTAAAAGGCTAAGTGCTTTGTTAGCCTCTGTAGTCGGAGAAACAGCAAACACAAACCTGAATGAATGGGGACGAAGCTCATAGCATTCCTCCGGTTCAGGTCCGCAGGAATTGCTTCCGAGCCCCCTTTGACGGTAGTCAATGTAGAGATAATTTGATTTTTCGGATTTTTTAAGCTCGTTTCTGTGCCTTGCTGACTCAAGAGAATTCATGTCAAAATCGTGATATGAAAATTCGAAACTGTCAGATCCTATTATCGAAAATCCACATTTTTCTCCCATGACGGTTACAAATCCCGTGTCGCATCTTGTTCCGCATTCCTGGGGAATGTCATACATAAAATTCATATCTTTAACATTTGCCTCGTAAAGTCCGATGGGACAATGAGCCTTTCGGTCAATATAGCATTCATCAAAGCCCCTTCCGTACCATCTGATGCGGTCAAATTCTTTGTCAAGCTCAAAGCAAATTCCAATTCTCGGCATGACTTCTCCGACTCTGCCATATGGGTTGCCTTCGTATTCAATGATCATTAAACCGTCTTTTAAAATGCGGTAGGTAAATGAAGTGTTAAACCCGGAATACACTCCGTTTGGTGCACATATTCCTTTGACTTTAACAAGAATACAATCATGGTTTTTAACAATATCAGCACCTGATGCAAAAAACTCAAAATATTTGTATCCTGCATCTTCCCAGTCTTTGATTCTTCTCGGAGCAAGTCCCACAACTCCGTCATTGTCTATGGGTGCGCGGTAGAAAACGGGTTTTATGGGAATGCTAAGAAGGAGCTTGTCTTTATATTGGTATCTGCAAAGAACTCCCTTGTCAAATGTAATATTAAAATCTTCACCCTCAATATTTAAACGGTTTTTGTTCTTGGACACCTTGGCTTCAAAATTTTCAGACACAATTTTTTCTTTATAGTTCATTTTTATTTCGTGCTGACTTTTTGAAAGCTCGTTGTCATTTTCATCAAAAAAGCTGATGTTTACAAAGTATTTTGCACCGGCTGTAGTGCTTGGTATGTCAAAGTCAATATCAAGAAATTCGCTTTTATAGGGTGTGGTTTTGAGATTGGTTATAACACCTTGTTTTATTGGAATATAATCCTCGCAGATTTCCCATTTTGCAGTTATGTAGTCAAGAGAGAGGAAATCGTTGGTGTTGGTAAGCTTCACTTTACCATTTTCAAATTCTGTGTAGCAGGGAGATAAAACATTTTTACATTCTGCCATGGAAGGCTTTGGTGTGCCGACAGAGGTGCAATAGCCGTCAATGGTGAAGTTTGACCAATGGTTTGTTATGTCTCCGAAATCTCCGCCGTAGCGATAGAACGCATTTCCGTCTTCGTCATCGTCATAGAATCCGTGTCCCTTGTATTCCCACACAAATCCTCCTGCAATGTGACGATTTTTGTAGATATAATCCCATGAATCCTTCATAAGTCCGGGACTGTTGCCCATTGCGTGACCGTATTCCAGCACAATAACCGGATTACCGTCTTCGGGAAAGCTTGTGAGAGATTCCATCTTAAAATATCCGTCAAGACGAAAGTCGCATTTTTCGGGATTTCTGCCGTCTGCATCAGTGCTCAGAACCGGCACATTTCCAAGCCTTTCTTTTATAAAGTCATAGCAGGCGTCAATGTTTTCGCCTCTTCCGTGTTCGTTGCCTATGTAGCGGATAATTATGCAGGTTTCGTTTTTGTTTCTCTCCGTAATTCTTTTGGTTCTGTCGAGAAATGCATCTTTCCATTCAGGTAGCTTTGAAATGTATCCGAGGTCTCCTATTGCAGAACAACCGTGAGTTTCTATGTCGCCCTCATCTGCAACATAAAATCCCATTTCGGAGCACATTTCATAGAATGCCGGGTTGTTGGGATAGTGAGCACAGCTTATGGCGTTGAAGTTGTGTGACTTTATGAGGCGTAGTTCTTTTTCAATAAAATCTACAGTTAATGCTTTTCCGTTTTTGGGGTCGTGTTCGTGACGGTTTACGCCCTTGAGTGTAATCGGAGTGCCGTTTATAAGCAGTTTGTTACCCAAAACCTCAGATTTCATAAAACCGATTCTTTTTGAGTGTGTTTCGCACACTTTGTCATGATTTTTTAATGTGATATATGTGTTATAAAGGTTCGGTGTTTCAGCATTCCACATAAGCGGATTTTCGATTTCAAATTCGAAATGCAGATTTTTGCATGCAGGCTTGCATTGCTTTTGCCCATCTGCCTCCACTTCGACACTGCAGCCTAAATAATCGCCCTCTGTAAGAGTTATGTCAAAAATAATGTGGTTATCCGATGTTGTAATGTGATAGTCAAAAACAGAGATTTCGCCGAGAGAGAAAAGCATAACATCTCTGAAAATCCCATTTGTCATAAGCATATCCTGGTTTTCAAGATAGGTTGCATCACTGTATGTGAAAACCTTCACCGCAAGAAGATTTTCGCCCTCTCTTATTTTATCCGTAACATCAAATTCTGCCGGGAGCCTGCTTCCTTTTGAAAAACCGACATATTCACCGTTCAGCCATACAAAAAATGCGTTGTCAACACCGCCGAAATGCAGGATGCTTTTTCCGCTTTTTGAGGCAATGAATTTTTTGCGGTAATATCCCACCGGGTTTTCGTGGGGGACATAAGGCGGATTAAATGCAAAAGGATATCTGACATTAGGATATGTTGGTTTGCCGTAACCTCTGTATTGCCACATTGACGGAACATCAATTGTGTCCCACTTTGAATCGTCGACTCTTTCAAGATAAAAATCATCAATTCGGTCAAATGGTTCATACTTAAAAGAAAAATCACCGTTTAAAACCGTTATAAGCTCTGATGCTTCCTTGTTTTTGTAGTATACATCTTTCCTGAGCGAAGGAACAATCGTTGATCTGGGTTTCATTCTTCCTTCGTGAAGAAACCGTGGATTGTTTATTTTTTCGTTTATAAAATTCATATTTGTTTCTCCTGTATAAAATGTGGAATGTTAGCCTTAACAACCAACACTGAAGATGCCTCAAATGGTGAATTTTCGGTATCTTTTGGTTTGTCGTCTTTGAAAGGCGACAGCCTTCCTGCATCCTCCGTACCAAAATATCCTCAAAAATTCATTCGTTTGAGGTCATTGT